>JAFQQQ010000002.1 GCA_017410525.1 Bacilli bacterium
AAAAAAGCACAAGGACGTTTTACAAAAAGATTAATAGCAGCAGCCTTGATATTTATAATACCATTTATAATAGAATTTATATTAGTAAAAATGGGATTTGCTGCTAACGCATGCGGAATTATAGATTTATAATTCCTTTTTCTTTACACATTACTAAAAATTTCAATTAATTTTTTTAAAAATATATTGAAACTAATATATAAAATAAACTATAATATAATTGGAGGATAGTACTATGGAAGATAAAATAATAGAAATATTAAGTGAAGATAATGGTGCCTTAGATGTTCATGAAATAGAGTCAAAATTAGGATTTAATACTGTTGAAGAATTAAAAGAGTTATTAAAAGAATTAAACCGTCTGGAAGATGAATATAAAATTTATAGAACTAAAAAAGATAAATATATGTTATTTAATAATAGTAATTTAAAATTAGGTAAATTAATGGGTACTAAAAAAGGGTATGCTTTTGTAGATATTGAAGGCGATGAAGATGTTTTTATTGCGCAAGATAATTTAAATGGTGCTATAAATAATGACCAAGTAATAGTAGAAATAACTTCTAAAAAAGGTTTAAGATTAGAAGGCAGAATACTTAAAGTAATAGAAAGAAAGTTACAACACTTTGTAGGTAAAGTTTATTTTAAACATAATAAGTGTTTAATTGATTTAGATGATAAGAAGGTAAACTTAAATATAATAGTTGATGCTGATAAGAGTTTGGGTGCTGTTAGTGGACATAAGGTTGTTGTAAGATTATTAAATAAAATAGATAATATTAATTATAAAGGTGCTATTATTAAAATATTAGGTCATGTAGATGATCCTGGAGTAGATATTTTAAGTATAGCTGCTAAATATGAAATAGAAGATGAATTTCCAAGAGAAGTAGAAGAACAACTAAAAGATATACCAGATCACGTATTAGAGCACGAATACGAAGGTAGAACTGACTTAAGAGAAGAAGTAATATTTACTATTGATGGTGATGATACTAAAGATATAGATGATGCTATATCAATAGAAAAATTAGATAATGGGAATTATAAATTAGGTGTACATATAGCTGATGTAAGCTATTATGTAACTGAGCACAGTGCTTTAGATGAAGAAGCCTATAAAAGGGGGACAAGTGTATATCTAGCTAATACTGTTATACCTATGTTGCCACATCAATTATCTAACGGAATATGTTCATTAAATCCTAATGTAGATAGACTTGCTGTTAGTTGTGTTATGGAAATAGATACTAATGGTGAAGTAGTAGAGTATGATATATTTGAGAGTGTTATTAAATCTAGAATACAAATGACATATAAAAAAGTTAATGCTATATTAGAAGAAAATATAGTTGCTGAAGGTTATGAACCATATGTAGAAAAACTAAATTTAATGAAAGAATTAGCTGAAATACTAAGAGCTAATAAAGTTAGAAAAGGTTATATTGATTTTGACATAGATGAAGCTAAAATTATAACAAACGAAGATGGAGAAGCTATAGATGTTAAATTAAGAGAACGTGGAACTGGTGAAAAGTTAATAGAAGATTTCATGATAGCTGCTAATGAAACAGTTGCGCGTCATATAACTTATATGGAATATCCATTTATATATCGTATTCATGGTGAACCAAATGAGGAAAAAATAAATACTTTCTTAAATTTTGTTAGTATACTTGGACATAGTGTTCATAAAATGAAGAAGATTACTCCTAAGGCTATGCAAGAGTTACTTAACGAATTAAAAGATGTAAAGGAATACAATATATTGTCACCTCTTTTACTTAGAAGTATGCAAAAAGCTGTATATGATAAAACTAATATAGGTCATTTTGGCCTTGCAAGTAAATGTTATACGCACTTTACATCTCCAATAAGAAGATATCCAGACACAACTGTACATAGACTTCTTAGGACGTACCTATTCAATAAAAATATAAATATGGATACAATTAATTATTGGGATCAAAAACTTTTGCCTTTAGCTGTTCATACATCAGAAAGAGAAAGAGCTTCTATTGAATGTGAAAGAGAAGTAGATGATATGAAGATGGCTGAGTATATGGAAAAACATATAGGTGAGGAGTTTGAAGGTATAGTATCAAGTGTTATGAGTTTTGGTATGTTTATTGAACTTCCAAATAAAATAGAAGGATTAGTTAGAATAGATGATTTAACTGATGATTACTATAGATATGACGAATCTACATTCGCACTTATTGGAAATAATAATAAACGAGGATATAGACTTGGTGATGAAGTTAAAGTTATAGTAAAAGCAGCCAGTAAAATAAATCATACAATAGATTTTATAATCAAAAAATAAACAGGAGAACTTATGTTATCAAATGAAATACTAGAAAAATTAGAACAAGAACACACTTTAACTGTTGAAGAAATAAAGTATGTTTTGGATTATATAATACAAGAGTCAAAAAAGAATAGTGGAATATTTGAAACAAACCAGGAACTATATCTTAAAAAGCCAGATCAAATAGTGATAAGCGATTATACAGTTTGTGAAGAGTGTAGTAAAGAAATATCTAAACTCTGTTGTGGATTTAAAATTAAAAATTGTATAGTTGATACTCAAGCACTAGGAATTTCGGATTTAAAACATTATTTTGAAATAATAAAATTTAATAGTGAAGAAAATTTGATTTTTATAGTAGATTTAACATATATTCAATTTTTAAAAGATAAGTATCCTATTTATATAGATGGTAAAACTGTAGATGTAATAGCGCCCGGTAAATTTTTTTCTAGGAAAAACAAGAATGAATTAATGTGGAATGGATATATAACTTGTACAGAACAAAATTTTAAAGACTATATCTCTGCTTTTATAAAATCAAATAAAACTGGAAGGAATATTCATGAAAATACAATTTTAGATTTTGCTATTTCACAAATTTCATCTACATTAGGTTTTACAAATGTTAAAGATTTTGGGCAATTACTTGATGATGAGTTAGAAAAAAGTAAAATTAATAGTTAAATTTATGTATTTTAAAGAGATAGACATTATCTCTTTTTTGTTTTATAATAATATTAGGTGATAAGATGCAAAAAAGAAGATTGAAAAAAAGTGTATATGTAGTTTTTGTCATAATCCTTGTTTTAGTAGCAGGAATAGTAATATTGTCACTAAATCAAAATGAAAAAAATGTCGATAAAAGTAAAGATGATGTAAATGAAAACATAGATGAAGTAGTAGAGGAAGTACCTAAAGAAAAAAGAATGTCAATAATTACTGTAGGCGATATATTAATACACGAGAGTGTATATAAGGATGCTAAAAAAGAAGACGGTACTTATGATTTTCACTATATGTTTACAGATATAGAACCGATAATAAATAAATACGATTTAAAGTTTTGTAATCAAGAATCTAATATAGGTGGTAAAACTTTAGGAATAAGTGGATATCCTAGTTTTAATTCACCAGATGAGATAGGTGATGAATTAGTTAATTTAGGATTTAATCTTATAAGTTTAGCTAATAACCATACATTAGATAAAGGGGAGGATGCAGCTTTATATTCTAATAGTTATTGGAAGAGTAAAAATGTAAATTTTGCTGGAAGTTATTCTAGTGATTATGAAAGAAATGAAGTAAAAGTATATGAACAAAATGGAATTAAATATGCGTTTTTAGCTTATACAACTATATCAAATGCAAAAGTTAGAAAAGATTATTTGTTAAATATGTATAGTGCAGATAAAGTTAAAACTGATATAGAAAAGGTTAAAGATCAAGTAGATGTAATACTTGTTTCAATGCACTGGGGAGTAGAAAACACTAATACACCTACAGAAAGTCAAAGACAAATTGCAGATTATTTATCTAGTTTAGGTGTAAATATGATAATTGGACATCATCCACATGTAGTTCAACCTGTTGAATATATAAACGATACTTTAGTAATATATTCTTTAGGTAATTTTATATCTAATCAATTATCAATTAGATTAAATAATGGTATTGGACTTATGTATGGGACTGATATAGTGGTAGATGACAATGGAGTTAGATTTGAAAATGAGTATAAAGAATTAGTGCTTAGCTATGCTATTCAAAGTACTAACTTTAAAGTAATACCTTTTTCAAAATTAAATAATCATTTATTAAATAATTATAAAAGTATTGAACAAGAGTATATGAAAATAGTTAATGGTGGTGAATAAGATGATAGAAATAAAAAATAAAAAAGCAAGTTTTGATTACTTTATAGAAGAAGAAATAGAGTGCGGAATAGTTTTAAAAGGAACTGAGATAAAATCTATAAGAAATGGTCAAGCAAATATAAAAGATTGTTATGCTATAGTAAAAAATAATGAGGTTTTCTTACTCAATATGTATATAGCTAAATATAATGATGCTAGTATATTTAATCATGATGAAAGAAGAACAAGAAAATTGTTGCTTAATAAAAGAGAAATACTAAAATTAAGAGATAAAGTAGAAATAAGTGGTTATACACTTGTACCACTCAAACTTTATTTTAAAGGTAATAAGGCTAAAATACTTCTTGGTGTATGTAAAGGTAAGAAAAATTATGACAAGAGAGAGTCAATAAAGGAAAAAGATGTAAAGAGAGATATAGAAAAAGCATTAAAAAATAAATAATACTTGCTTTTTTTTTTCATTTATTATATACTTAAAGTGTGATATATGATAACGGAAGGAGATGGCTTTTATATGAAAATTACGTCAGTCAATGTTCACAAAAAAAATGATGAAACAAGAATGAAAGGAATAGCTTCAGTATTACTAGATGATTGCTTTGTAATTCGTGATATTAGAATTATCGAAGGAAAAGATGGTTTATTCATCGCAATGCCTAGTAGAAAAAATGCTGATGGTGAATACCATGATATAGCACACCCAATCAATGCTGAAACAAGAAAAATGTTTGAGGATGCTATATTTGAAGCGTATAATAAAGAAGAAGAATAAAAAGAAAACTCGAAAGAGTTTTTTTCATATTGCGTAAAATCTCACATACAATGTAGTAGGTGAGAAAATGGACAAGGATATAATAACGGGAAGTCATAATGTTACTATAAGTGCGAGAAAAAGTATAAACTTAACTGGTGTAAAAAAGATAGAAAACTTCGATGAAAATGAGTTTTTACTTGAAACTAATATGGGATACTTAATGATAAAAGGAACTAACTTAGAAATAATAAAATTAGACACATATCAAGGAGATGTATCTATAAAAGGAAAAATAGATAGTTTAAATTATTTAGAAAACAATAAAAAGCAAGAAAAACAAGAAAGTGTATTTTCTAAGTTATTTAAATGATTGATTTGACTTTACAATTTAAATTAATCTTTTTTTCTTTTATATTTGGATTTATGTTTTCAGCATCCTTAGAAGGTTTTAATAAGATAATAAAAAAATATTCCACATTTATAGAAATACTATTTTCTTTTTTATATATAATTTTTATGACGTTTCTTTATTTTATAGGTATACAAAGAATAGGTAATGCTATATTTCATATATATTCAATATTAAGTATTATATTTGGATTTTTTCTTTATGATATCATAATAAAGATAATTGCAAATAACAATAAAAAATGATATACTTTATATGGTGATAATATGGCTAAAAGAAGAATATCAAGGGCTTCTAAAAGAAGGCTGACAATTTTTGGTACAATTAGTTTAGTAGTCATTGTATATTTCGGTTTTAGTTTAATATATAATATATATACAATTTATGATTTGTCTATGGAAAAAAAGAGAATGGAAAAGTTGTATGTAGATTTACAAGAAGAGGCAGAATCGCTTAAAATAGAAATAGAAAAATTAAATGATGATAGTTATTTAGCTAATTATGCTAGAGAACATTTCTTATATTCTAAAGATGGAGAATATATACTTCAAATAGATGATATAGAAAAAATAGAGGATGATATAACTTTTGAAATAAATAAAACTTATGTAATAATAGGTTTAAGTTTATCGATGTTCTTTATCTTTGTGTATATTTTATCTAAAGGAGCAAGAAAAAAATATAAATAAAAGGTGCTATAATTTTATAGCACCTTTTTCCATGTCTACATTGTTTCCATCAAAATAATCTTTTGTTTTGTATCCCTTTAAGATAGCTATAAAGTTTGATGGACAAGTTTTAACTAATTTATTATAATCAGTTATTATATCGTTATAATATTTTCTAAGCCCTACTATTTCTGATTCGGATTCCATTAAATTTATATCTATTTTCATGAATTCTTCATTAGTATGTAACTCTGGGTATTTTTCTTTTATGACATGAAATTCATTAATTGCAATATATAAATTTCTATCTAATTCAAAATTAGTAAGTTTTTTAGATCTAAGTTTAACTATTATATCTAATATTTCCTCTTCCGTTTTTATATTTGCTTTAATTATTCCAATTGACTTATTAAGTAAATCAAATCTTTTTCTTAATACAGAGTCGATATTCTCATCTGCTTCATTTATTCTAATTATATAATCTTGAAAATGATTATAAGTAGCTATTAATAGTATTAGAATTAATCCAATAACAATAACTACAGATAATGTTACGATTGCTATAGTCATTTATACCACCTTATGACCATTATAGCAAATCCCCCAAAATCAATCAATAGTTTTTAACCTTTTTGTGGATAAAATTGTTCAACGGTATTTATTTCCTCATCAAACTTTATAAAGTTAACATAAATCATTAAAAGTAAATACCAATTGCCTGTATTAGGATCGCTTAAAATGATGTGATCCCTACCTGATTGTTCAATGATTCCAGTAAATATTCTATCTTTCCATTCACCAGCATCCGCAAAAGATTGGTAAATAGAAACTCTTTTACCTTTATTAACTCTTAATATATTTTCTATATAAGATTGTTCGTCTGGTATATATTCATTCATAGATGTATTAGCTAAACTTTGATTAGGAGTAGCTATATTACCTGAATATAAGGGCGCTCCTTGAAAATTATGGTTAGTATTTAAATAATTATTATTCATAAAATCATCCTTTCTTTAAAATATATTTAAAAAAATAAAAAAATATGATACAATAATAATGGTGATGATATGAAAGTTAGTATCGGAGTATCAAATAGACATATACATTTAACTAAAGAACACTTAGAAGTGTTGTTTGGTGAGTGTTATGAATTAGAGAAAAAAAGTGATTTAACCCAGCCTGGTATGTATGCATCTAAATCCTTAGTTACTATAAAAACTGAAAAGAGTGAAATAGAAAATGTAAGAATAGTTGGACCTGTTAGACCTTATACACAAGTTGAGATAAGTAAAACAGATGCTTATAAATTAGGAATAAATCCACCAATTAGAGATTCAGGAGATATTAGTGGTAGTAGTCCAATAACCATTATAGGTCCTGTTGGTACTTTAAATCTTGAAGAAGGTTGTATAATTCCAACAAGACACATTCACATATTACCAAGTCAAGTTAGTATGTATGAACTTGAAGGTAAGGAAGTAGTTAGTGTTAAACTAGGAGGAGAAAAAGGTGGAATAATCACTAATGTGCATTTAAAAGTTAGTGAAGATTCTTTTTTTGAATTACACCTGGATACAGATGATGCTAATGCACATCTAATAAAAAATGGAGACATAGGAGAAATTATATGAAAAAATTAAAATTATTATTATTTTCGTTATTGGTTTGTTTAATATCAATTAGTGGTGTAGATGCAGCTAAAAAAACAACTTGTCATTATCAACAAGGCCATCGAGAGTATAAGGTTACCTATAATATTAATGGTGGTTCTACAGTTATAGAAAAGATACTTTTAACAACAGATACTGTGACGGATAGTGATGTAACTGAATTATATAAAAGTTGGTTTCAACAAAGTATATCTGAAGGTGGTACGTGTAAGGAAACTATAACACAAGATGAAGTTACGTTAAAATTGGTTCCTGAATATTCAGAACCTTCTCAATGTTATGATTATAAAATTGAATCTGATTGTAAAAAGTCAATGTTAAACATTAAAGTTGCTTGTGTTTGGGTAGAAAATAAAAATGCTCCAAATAAAAAAGGTTATTGCAATGTAGATAATTTATTATATGTAGGTTGTGGTGGTGCTAGTGATATTCCAGAGCAAGTGCCTGCTTTAATAAGTTTTGCTGTAAATTTATTAAAAATAGCTACTCCAATAATTTTAATATTTATAAGCATAATAACACTTTTAAAAGCACTTACAGCTGGCAAAGAAGATGAAATAAAGAAAGCCCAATCTTCTTTAATCAAAAAAATTATAGCATCCGTAATGGTATTTTTTGTAATTTCAATTGTTCAATTTATTGTATCAAAAGTTGCTTCTGATCGTGATTATAAAGGGATTACAGAATGCTTTAATTGTTTCTTGAATAATAAATGTGAAGTAAACACATATTATAAGACCGTAGTTTATGGACAAGATTTGTGTACAAAGCTTACAAGTGGTGAAACTATGTCATGTAAAGATATGTTTAAATAGTTTGACAAAAACTATTTAATATGATAATATTAAGGCGTCTTTAATAAGACGTCTTTTTTTATATGGTGGTGATAATATGTCAAAAATATTAACTATTCCATCTAACTTAAATGAGATAGAAAAAACTATAGATTTAGTAGATGGATTTATAATAGGTATTAAAGATATGTGTGTAAATACTAATTTTTGTATTGATATAGAAGATTTAAATTTATTAAATAAAATAAAAGATAAAGATATTTTCATAAGTTTAAATAAAAATATGCATAATAAAGATTTAGAAATAGTTAAAGAAATACTAATAAAATTAAATAGTTATAATATAAAAGGTGTATTATATTATGATGTCGGGGTATTAAATATATATAATAAACTAGACTTAAATTATGATTTGGTTTGGTCTCAAGAACACCTAACTACAAACTATAATACAATTAATTATTGGAATAGCAAGGGTGCTAAATATGCAAACATATCAAGTGATATAACTGAAGAAGAAGTAATAAAAATAATAGAAAAAAGTAAAAGTAAATTAATGGTTACTTTATTTGGATATTTACCTATGTTTGTATCTAAAAGACATATTGTTAAAAATTATTTAGAATATTTTAAATTAAATGATGAATCAAATATAAATTATATAGAAAAAGAAGATAAAACTTATCCAATAATAGATAATTCTATTGGAACGCAAGTCTACTCAAATAATATACTAAATGGAATAAAAAGTAGTTTAAACATAAATATAGACTATATAGTACTTAATAGTTTTAAGGTAGAGTTAGATAAGTTTATTATCGTTATTGAAATGTTTAAAACAGTTAATAAAGATAATGTAGAAGAATATAATGAAAAAATAAATAGTATGTTTACTAACGTAGACTATGGTTTTTTAAATACTAAAACGATATATAGGGTGAAAAAAAATGATAAAAAAGCCTGAGTTATTAGCTCCTGCAGGAGATTTAGAAAGATTAAAAATTGCTTTAAAGTATGGCGCAGATGCAGTATATATAGGAGGACCTTTATTAAACTTAAGGGCTAATGCGATTAACTTTACATTTGATGAAATAAAAGAAGGTGTAAAGTTTGCTCATTCTTTAAACAAAAAGGTGTATGTTACTGTAAATATTGTTCTTCATAATGAAGAATTAGAAGAGTTAGAAGAGTATTTAAAAAAACTAGAAGAGTGTAAAGTGGATGCTATTATAGTAAGTGATCCAATAGTAGTAAAAGAAGCCTTAGAAAAAACTAATTTAGAAGTACACTTATCAACTCAAGCAAGTACTATAAATAAGGAAGCTTGCGAGTTTTGGAAAAATCAAGGTGTGTCTAGAATAGTTTTAGGACGTGAATGTACTAAAGAAGAAATAAAAGAAATTATAGATAATGTAGATATTGAAATAGAAACATTTATCCATGGAGCAATGTGTGCTGGATATAGCGGTAGATGTGTTATGTCTAATTTTTTAACCAATAGAGATGCAAATCGTGGTGGATGTAGTCAAATATGTAGATGGGATTTTGATTTGTTAAATGAAGATAAAGAACAAATAAAGGGAGATATGCCATTTACATTCTGTTCTAAAGATTTATCTATGTTAAAATATATACCTGATATGATAGATATGGGGATAACATCTTTCAAAATAGAAGGTAGAATGAGAAGTGTATATTATATTGCTACAGTAATATCAATATATAGAAAAGTTATTGATGAATATTGTGACAAAAATGATAAATACACATATAATAATTTAAATGAATTAATACTTAGAAGATGTGCGAATAGAGATTCGGTACCACAATTCTTTAATGGAGTATATGATTCAAGTTGTAGTTATTATAATGGTAGGGCAGAAATATCTAACCAAGATTTCTTGGGAATAGTTCTTGATTATGATGTACATACAAAGATTGCTACAATAGAACAAAGGAATTACTTTAAAAGTGGAGATGTTGTAGAAATATTTGGCCCTGAACATAATATAATTACATATAAGTTAGATAAAATATTTGATGAAGATGGTAACGAAATAGATGTAGTTAGACATCCAAAGCAAATAGTTAAAATTAAAATAGAAGAAACTCTTAATATAGATGATATGATAAGAGTTAAACTAGTTTAGAAAATAGTTGACAAAATAATAAATATGTAGTATTATTTTGTAGGTTTACGAAAAAGAATGAGGTGAACAAAATGTCAAAAGAATTATATTTAACACAAGAAGGATTGGATGAATTAAGAAAGGAATTGGATGAACTAATACAAGTTAGACGTCCAGAAGTTATAAATGCTTTAAAGGATGCTAGGGCACAAGGTGACTTAAGTGAAAATGCTGAATATGATGCAGCTAGAACTGAACAAGCTATTGTTGAATCTAGAATTAAAGAATTAGAAGCTATGCTTGAAAGAGCTGTAATCATTACTAAAGTTGATACTGATGTAGTATCTATTGGTACTAAAGTTACTTTAGAATATGTAGATGATGAAGAAGAGGAAGAGTATTCTATTGTTGGTAGTAGTGAGGCAGATCCTTTTACAAACAAAATATCTAATGAATCTCCAATCGCAAAAGCTATTATGGGTTTAAAAGTAGGAAGTGTTGTTTCTGTTGAAAGTCCTAATGGCAAGTATGATGTTAAAATTTTAGCTATAAATTAAAAGTTGTTTACAACTTTTTTTCTTTACTTAGAAGTATTAGAGTGTTATAATTTAAATAGAATAGTAGTGGTGATTATATGTTTAGAAAAGCAATTTTAATAATACACGGATTTGCAGGTGGTACATACGATCAAGAACAACTTGCAAACCATTTACAACTTAATAGAAATTTTGATGTGTTTCAATTTACACTTCCGGGTCATGATAAAAATTTAAGTAAAGTAGAGCACCAAGAATGGATAAGTGCAAGTGCAGATCAAATAGAATGGTTAATTAAAAATGGTTATAATAAAATATATTTAATTGGTCATAGTATGGGTGGTGTTATAGCTACTTATCTTGCTTGTAGATATAAACAAATAAATAAATTAGTTTTAGCCGCCCCAGCATTTCATTATCTAAATGTTATAAAAGATGAATTAAATGTGGGAGAATCTCTTAAAAGTGCTCCTAAAATAATAAAGGACTATGGTAGTGATGAGATAATTGCTAGAATGTTAAAACTCAATGTTTCTGTTTTAAAAGAATTTATGAATTTAGTAAAAGAATATTATGATTATCCAAAACAATTAACTTGTAAATTATTAATATTACAAGGCAAAAGTGATAATTTAGTGCCTATTTCATCAAGTGAATATGTTTATGAAAAGGCTAAATCTAAAGATAAACAATTAGTTCTTTTAGATGATGTAACACATGATATATTTAGGACAGAAAAGAAAGAAGAAATATTTAAATTAGTAGAAAAATTTTTGAAATATTAGGTGATATTATGACAGAAAAAGAATTAAAAAGAGCGCTTTTTGATATAAAATTCGAATATATGATGCATACTCCTGAAGAAAGAGAAGCGTTGTATGAAGAATATCTAAAAAAACGTGGTGAAATAAGAAAAGAACTTGCTAAATTAATCAGAGAACAAAGAGAAAAAGAAGTAAAAACAAAATAATCATTTTGATTATTTTGTTTTTGTGTTATAATAACTTTGTTGTTGGAGATGATTTTATGAAAACTGATGATTTTGACTTTTGTTTACCTGAAAAATTAATCGCACAAACACCTTTAGAAAAAAGAGATTCTTCTAGATTGCTTGTGCTTGATAAAGAGACTGGAAATATAACTCATGAATCTTTTTCAAATATAATAAATTACTTAAATAAAGGAGATGTTCTAGTTTTAAATGATACAAAAGTAATGCCGGCTCGTATTTTTGGAACAAAGGAAGATACAGGTGCTGTTATAGAACTTTTAATGCTTAAAGAGACTGAAAGGGATACGTGGGAAGTTTTAAGTAAACCAGCAAAAAGAATTAAAATAGGTACTATAGTTAAATTTTCTGATAAGTTAAAAGCAGAATGCATAGGTCTTGGAGAAGAAGGTATTAGAATATTTAAGTTTATTTATGATGGAATATTCTATGAAATATTAGACGAACTAGGAGAAATGCCTTTACCTCCTTATATACATGAAAAACTTGAAGATAAAGACAGATATCAAACTGTGTATGCTAAAAATATAGGTAGTGCTGCTGCTCCAACAGCAGGGCTACATTTTACTAAAGAACTTATAGAAAAAATTAAAGATAAAGGCATAAAAATAGAGTATATTACTCTACATGTAGGACTTGGAACATTTAGACCTGTAAGTGTAGAAGATGTAACTAATCATAAAATGCATAGTGAGTTTTATCAAATGAGCGAAACTACAGCAAAAACACTAAATGTGGCAAAGAAAAATAATAATAGAATAATTAGTGTAGGGACAACTTCTACAAGAACTTTAGAAACTATTATGAATTTATATGGAGAGTTTAAAGAATGTAGTGGCTGGACTGATATATTTATATATCCAGGATATCAATTTAAAGCTATTAATTCTTTAATAACTAACTTCCATTTACCAAAAAGTACTCTAATTATGTTAGTGAGTGCTTTGGCTAGTAAAGAAAATATAATGAACGCTTATAATGAAGCAGTAAAGAGTGAATATAGATTTTTCTCTTTTGGAGATAGTATGTTTATAAAATAGGTGAAATTTATGGATATAGAAGATTTTATGAGTAAAAAATTATTAAAAAAAGGGACGACTGCTAAATGTTTTTTGCTTAAAAATGGTAATGTGTTTAAACAATTTAATAGTCCTTTAGATATAAGTGATGTAGAGAGGTTTAAATATTTTTTAAATTTTGAAAACGAAAATATTTTGTTTCCTTTTGATTTTGTTTATGATAATAAAAAGTTTTATGGATATGTTACTAAAAGAGCTATGGGACAAACTTTAAGTGAATCTTTTGCAAGCAGTAATTTGGAAAAATTATCTATTCATTCTATTAAAACAGAAAAAAATATAGATTTAGTATCACAAGGTAAAATAATAATGCATGATCTTCATTCGGATAATGTTATATATGATGGTAATTTAATACAAATAATAGATCCTGATGAATACGGTATAAGAGATATTTATACTGTAGAAGAAATAAAAGATACTAATTTTAAATACTATAGGACTCTTATTTCTAATCTATTTATTGCAAATATACATGGAATAACAAATAGACATTCTGATTATCTTATTGATAGAATAAATCGTTATAAGTATTCTGGGTATAGAACTAGTGAAATTATAATAAAAATAAAAGATGATATGGAAAAATATACAAAAGAGCAAATAGAAATACCAAATGATTTCAATAGAATCATAAGAAAGTAGTGAAAAGTATGACAAAAGTTATATGTATAGTAGGTCCAACTGGAGTAGGAAAGACTAAACTAAGTATAGAGCTTGCTAAAAAATTAAATGGTGAAATTATAAATGCGGATAGTACTCAAATATATAAAGGGATGAATATTGCTACTGCTAAAATAACAGAAGAAGAAAAAGAAGATATTCCTCATCACTTATTTGATATTAAAGATATAGAAGATGATTATACAGTTTTTGATTATCAAAAAGATTGTAGATTAAAAATAAAAGAAATACAAGAAAAAGGCAAAACACCTATATTAGTAGGTGGTAGTGGATTGTATATAAAAGCTGCTTTATATGATTATAAGTTTGAAGTAGAAAATAATTTAAATAGTTATGATGAATACCCAAATGAACAACTTTATAATAAATTACTTAGTATAGATCCAATGACTAAAATACATATGAATAATAGAAAAAGAATTGTAAGAGCTTTAAACTATTTTGATAACACCAACACACCTTTAAGTAATAAAGAAAAAACAGATAAACTATTATATAATGTAACATTTATAGGACTTACTACTAATAGAGAAATACTTTATGATAGAATAAATAAAAGAGTAGATATAATGCTTGAAAATGGTTTATTAGAAGAAGCAAAAAAGATATATGATACTAATATAAGAAGTAAGGCGGTATTAACTCCTATAGGTTATAAAGAATTATTTGAATATTTTGATAATAAGTGTATTTTAGAAGAATCTATAGAATTAATAAAACAAAGAAGTAGAAAGTATGCTAAAAGACAATATACTTGGAATAAACATCAAATACCAGTTAATTGGTTCGATGTAGATTTTAATAATTTTGATAATATAGTAAAAGAGGTTATAGATTTTATAAATAAGTAAAAAATAATTTACTTATTTTTTTAATGGTGTTATAATTTAGTAGGAAAATAGGAGGTATGTTATGAGATGTGTAGGTACTGTTGTTAGGGGTATTAGAACTCCAATAATTAAAGAAAACGATGATTTAACTAATATAGTAGTTGATTCACTATTAAAAGCAAAAGAGAATGAAGGATTCGAGTTTAGAGATAGGGATATAGTTGCTATTACTGAAGCGGTAGTAGGAATAAGTGAAGGTAATTATGTAACTGTTGATGATATTGCATTAGATATGCAAAATAAGTTTCCGTCTAAAAATATAGGAGTTGTATTTCCAATACTAAGTAGAAATAGATTTTCTATGATTTTAAAAGGAATAGCTCGAGGTATGGATAAGATAACTATGTTACTTAGTTTTCCATCTGATGAAGTAGGTAATGGAATATTAGATGAGGACAAGTTAGATAAAAGCAAGTTTAATTTAAGTAGTGTTATCAGTCAAGATGATTATAAAGAAACGTTTGGCTCATATATTCATCCTTTTACTGGTATAAATATGGTAGATTTTTATAGGGATTTAATTGAAAGTGAAAATTGTGAAGTCGAATTTGTATTTGCTAATGATCCAAAAGTTATATTAAATTATACAAACGATGTTTTAACTTGCGATATTCATACGAGATTACGTACCAAAAAGCTGTTAGAAGAAAATGGTGCTAATGTTATTTATGGGTTATATGAAATAATGAATGAATCTATAAATGGTAGTGGCTTTAATCCTAGTTATGGACTTTTAGGTTCTAATAAATCAACAGAAGAAAGATTAAAATTATTTCCTAAAACAGGAGATAAATTAGTTACTGACATTCAAAACAAATTAAAAGAATTAACTGGAAAAACTATAGAGGTAATGGTATATGGTGATGGGGCATTTAAAGATCCTGTTGGACATATATGGGAACTTGCTGATCCGGTTGTTTCTCCTGCACACACAGAAGGATTAAATGGTACTCCAAACGAATTAAAATTAAAATACATCGCAGATAATAAGTTTGCTAATTTAAAAGGTGATGAGTTAAAAGAAGCAATTAAAGAAGAAATAAAACAAAAAGAAAGTAACTTAGTAGGAAATATGTTATCCCAAGGGACTACACCTAGAAGGCTTACAGATTTAATAGGGTCTTTATGTGATCTTACTAGTGGTAGTGGAGATAAAGGCACTCCTGTTGTGTTTATACAAGGTTATTTTGATAATTTATCTAATGAATAAAAAAGTATTTTCATACTTTTTTAATATAATTTTATTGATAGTGTATAAACTTTGTGTATATAGAGGGTTGAAAGACTTCAAAAGTGGAGTAATTCTAATGGTATTAGGATGCCTAATATTATTTTAAAGACACTTAATTTAAAGTTTAATGATAAAGTTGAGATAAGAGAAGAAAATGAACAAATAATTATATCAAAAGTAAAAAATCAAAGTTTAACTTTGAAATCTTTATGTTTAACATTATACATGTTATAATATTAGTGGTGATTTTATGTTGAAAGTAGTTGGTACAATATTTATTAGAGATGACAAATTGCTTTTAGATAAACCTAGAAAAAGACCAACATACCAAATGATTGGTGGTAAAGTAGAAGAGAATGAAACTGTGCTTGATGCAGCTATAAGAGAATGTCATGAAGAGTTGGGATTTGAAGCGATATTCGATGAAACTAAGTTTGAACAAGTCATGGATTTTGTTGAAACGGCAACTAGTGATCCTAATTTAAAAATCCATTTCCACCTTTTTAATTATACAGGTAATTTACAAGGAAAACTTACTACTTCAGATGAAATAGAAAACTTTGTTTGGTATGATACAACTATGAAAGATATACCATTATCACATGTTCTAAACAATAAAGTAATCCCTTATTGTTTAGATAAAAAAATAATAAAATAGGATGTGCATATATGAAAGATTTTGTAAAAGGAGTGTTTAAACAATCTATATTTAGAAGTGAAAAGGGCTATATAATAGGCCTTTTAAAAGTGACTGAAACTAATATTATAGAGATGCAGGAATACATCAATAAAACTATAACTTTTACAGGATATTTTGCTGATTTGCGCGAATTTGAAAAATATACAATGTATGGAGAAATAACTAATCATCCTAAATATGGATTTCAATTTAATGTAAGTGATAGTGAAAGAATAAAACCTGATGATAAAGATGGAATAGTAGAGTTTTTATCTAGTGATTTATTTAAAGGTATTGGCCAAAATTTGGCTATTAGAATAGTAGATACATTAGGTGAGGAAGCACTCGATTTGATACTTAAAGATAAAACTTGTTTATATAATGTGCCTAAATTAAGTGAAGCAAAAATAAATATAATTTATGATACATTAGTAAAGTATGAAGAGTCACATGAAACAATAGTAAAATTAACTGAACTTGGATTTTCTATGAGGGATTCTTTAAGTATTTATAATACATACAAGAGTAATACAATAAGAATAATTGAGAACGATATATATAGAATAATAGATGATGTAGAAGAAATTAATTTTCTTAAAGTGGATGAGATTGCCACAATATTAAATGAAGATAAGTTTAATTTAAATAGAATTAAAGCTTGTATAGTTTATACAATAAAAGAATTAAGTTTTAAAAAAGGTGATACTTACCTATATTATGGTGAAATATATGAAGGTATAAGTTTTTATTTGAAAAATGATATTGATAGTACTTTATTTGATGAAGCAATAAGTGAATTAGACGCAGAATTAAAAATAAAAATAGAAGATGACAAGTATTATCTTTTTGAAGAATATGATGCAGAAGAATATATTGTTGATAAAATAAATTATTTAATAGAAAAGCAAGTAACAAACTATAAAAATATAGATTTAAGAATAAAAGAGTTAGAAGATAAGTATGCAATAGAGTACAGTGAAAAACAAAAAGAAGCTATTATAAAAGCTTTGGAAAATAACATACTAATAATAACAGGTGGACCTGGAACAGGTAAAACAACAATAATTAAAGCTATAGTAGAACTTTATAAAACGTTAAATAAATTTAATGATAAAGATCTAATAAGCAATATTGCTTTACTTGCGCCTACAGGAAGAGCTAGTAAAAGAATGAGCGAATCAACAGGATTGCCTGCTTCAACTATTCATAGGTTTTTAAAATGGAATAAGGAAACAGATGAATTTATGATAAATGAATATAATCCTGATTATTCTAATTTAGTAATAGTGGATGAAGTAAGTATGATAGATAATAGACTTATGAATAGTCTTCTTAGAGGATTAACAAATAATATAAAATTAGTACTTGTTGGGGATTATAATCAATTACCTAGTGTTGGTAGTGGTAATGTTTTAAAAGATTTAATAGATAGTGATGTTGTTGATACTGTAGAACTTGATTTACTATATAGACAAGATGAATATAGTTATATACCTGTGCTTGCTAATGAAATAAAAAATGAAACATTAGAAGAAGATTTCTTAGTAGATAGAGATGATTATAAATTTTTAGAGTGTCATAGTGATGTTATTATTCCTAGTTTAGTAAATATTGTTAAAAAAGTAATAAGTAAAGGATATGATTATAAAAGAGTACAAATAATGGCTCCTATGTATGCAGGAGTAAATGGAATAGATAATATCAATAAAGTATTACAAGATGTGTTTAATCCTGTTGAATTAAATAAAAAAGAAATAAAATATGGAGAAGTAATATATAGGCAAAATGATAAAGTATTACAACTAGTAAATGATCCTGATAATAATGTTTTTAATGGAGATATAGGTGTTATTAAAAATATTGAATTTAAAGGGAAAAGTGGTAAACCTGAGATAACAATAGATTATGACTCTAATATAGTAACATATACGTCAAAAGATTTTAATAAGTTTAAACATGGCTTTATTATAAGTATACATAAATCACAAGGTAGCGAGTTTGAGTTTGTTATCATACCAATGAGTAATTCTTACAAAAGAATGCTTTATAAAAAACTTATTTATACTGCTGTAACTCGTGCTAAGAAGAGGTTAATTATAATAGGTGAACCAATGGCGTTTATGTATGGGATAAGAAACAATAATGAGTTAAAAAGGAAAACAGGTATTTTAGAAAAAATATTTAATACTTTGAATAAAAAATAAAAACTTACTAAAAATAAAAATGTATATATTAGTTTATATACATTAGTCATATTTCTAGTGAGGTGATAGAATGAAAGTTTTAAGGTCAATGGCACTTATTGCTATGGGTGCTGGTGCAGTGCTTGCTTATCAGAAATATAGTGAGCCAGTAATGCAAAAATTAGAGGATTTAGCCGAAGATACGATGCAAAAGGCTACTAAAAAACTAGAAGATATGATGTAAAAACAAGGCATAGCCTTGTTTTTTTATGTTAATAATATTAATAAAATTTGTAGACTCATCATGATTCCATTATGTATAAAGTGAATTGACATTGGAATACATATATTTTTTTCTTTTGAATAAATATAAGCAAATATAAATCCTGGTATACTATAAGGAATAATAAATAATAAATCTATTGGATTGCTTAATGTTCCTAAAACATGCATCCCGCCAAAAAATAATCCTGAAAAAAATATAAACAAAGTATTAGTGTGTTTAAATATTTTTCTAAATGATAGTCTAAATACTAATTCTTCTAGTATAGGTGCAATAAATACTGTTAATATAAAAGTGTAAATTGGGGCTTTGTCTAATGTATCAACAATTGCCTGTTGATTTTCAGATGTCATAGTAGTTGTAAACATAGTTATAATAAAATTACTTGATATCATAAGTCCTAACATTATAAACCAATATTTAATATATTTTTTAAAATATTTAATATTATTTTTCAAGAAATCTTTAAAATTAGGAATAAAATCCTTTTTATAAATATATACTATTATGAGTATTAGAGCTACTTCATAAAGTATTAAATATATTTGTTTAGATATAAGATTTAAGTTATTATAGTTGAGTCCAAAAATTTTTATAAAGTCATAAGGCAAAGCTGAGGCTATTAAGTATAAAAATAACACTCCAAAACCGATAAACATATCTCTTAAGTCATAATTTTTCTCTTTTTCCATATAAACCTCCACATATTATATATATATTATATCAAAAATTTACAAAAAGATTAAAAAAAGTTTGAAAAATTATAAAAGTGTGGTATAATTTAGTTGTTGAAGCAATAAAAAGATCAAGAGTGGGAAATTTCCCACTCTTTAACTTAGTAAGGAGGTATCTATGGATATTGCACAAAATGTTAAAGAACTTATAGAAGAAGCGGTTAAGGAAAATGGTTATATAATAGACGAAGTATTATATGTTAAAGAAGATGGTAACTATTTTTTAAGAGTAGTTATTGATAAGAATGGAGTTATTGATGTAGAGGATTGTGTTGTTGTAACACGTTTAATTGATCCTATGCTAGATACTATAGATTATATAACTGATAGTTATATACTAGATGTTTGTTCAAAAGAGAAAGGTTGTGAAGAAGATGAATAGTAAAGAATTTGCTAAGGCGTTAGATTTATTAGAAGAACGTGGAATGGACAAAGAATATATTTATGAAGCAATGGTACTTGCTTTAACAAGTGCTTATAAAAAGAATACTGGACTTTCTAATGTTCGTGTAGAATTAGATAAAGATAATAATGCATTTAAATTATTTTCATTCAAAACAGTAGTACTAGATAGAAACCATAAAGAATCTTTAGAAGAAGATAATATTCCTATGGCTGATGAAGAAGTGTTAACAGAAGAAGAATTAGAAAATGAAGAATTAGAAGATTTACCAGAAGAGTTTAGATATAGACCATTTGTATTTAATGAAAAAATACATATTACTTTAGAAGATGCTAGAAAATTAGATCCAGAAATAAATATTGGAGAAACTATAGAAGAAGAAGTAGATGCTTCTAAATTTGGTCGTGTAGCTGCTGCCACTGCTAAACAAGTTATAATTCAAAAAGTTAGAGAAGCAGAAAGAAATAATATAGCTTTAGAATTTGGAGAAAAACAAGATGAAATGATGTCAGGATTAGTTGAGATGGAAGATGAAAATAACTACTATATCAACTTAGGAAAGACTCAAGGATTACTTCCTAAATCAGAAATCATTCCTGGTGAAGAAATTAAAATGGGATCTAATATTAAAGTATATATTAGTAAAGTTGATATTAACTCTAAAGGTGCTTTAATACTTTTATCAAGAAAACATTATGGCTTCATTAAAAGACTATTTGAACTTGAAATACCTGAAATTAGTGATGGTACAGTACTTGTTTATAGCGTTGCTCGTGAAGCAGGAAATAGAACTAAAATTGCTGTTTACTCAGAAGTTAGTAATGTAGATCCAATAGGTGCTTGTATTGGTGAAAGAGGTACTAGAATTGCTAATATCTTAAAAGAATTAGGTAATGAAAAAATAGATATAGTTAAATATTCTAATGATCCTGTTGAATTTATACAAAATGCGCTTAGTCCTGCTAAAGATTTAAGAGTATTTGTTCTAGATGAAAAAACTAAAGAAACTATGGTAGTAGTAAATCAAGAAAATTTAAGTTTAGCTATTGGTAAAAAAGGTATCAATGTTAAACTTGCAAGTCGTTTAACTCATTATAATTTAGAAATCAAAACAATAGAACAAGTTCGTGAAGCTGGTATCAATATTTTAGAGTAGGTGAAGCATGAAGAAAATACCTATGAGATCATGTGTTGTTACAGGAGAAAAATTGCCTAAAAAAGAACTTATTAGAGTAGTTAGAACTCCTGAAGGAAATGTTGTTGTAGATGAAAGTGGTAAGGCTAATGGTAGAGGTGCTTACCTAAAGAAATCTATTGAAACATTTGATAAAGCTAGTAAGTCTAAAATATTAAATAAAAAATTAGAAGTAGAAGTACCAGATTCTATATTTGACGAATTAAAAAAAATAGTAGGTGAGTAGTATGAAAAGACAGGATTATTTATCTTGGGATGAATATTTTATGGGTCTTGCAATGCTTTCTTCTGAGAGAAGTAAAGATCCTAGTACACAAGTAGGTGCTTGTATAGTTAATCCTGAATTAAAGATAGTTTCAGTAGGATATAATGGCGCACCTAGAGGTTATGATGATGATAAAGATATGACTTGGGAAAGAGTTGGAGATTTTCTTGATACTAAGTATGCATATGTTTGTCATTCAGAGTTAAATGCAATATTAAACTCAGATGTGCCTGTTAAAGATTGTAAATTATATGTTACTTTATTTCCTTGTAATGAATGTGCTAAAGTAATTATTCAATCCGGAATAAAAGAAATAGTTTACTTAAGTGATAAATATGAAGGTACAAAAGAAAATATTGCTGCTAAAAAAATGTTTGATGCTTGTAATATTAAATATACAAAATATGAATCAAGCGGAAAAAACATAAAAATAACTTTATAGGAGATAATATGGATAGAGTTTATATGGATATGGCTTATGAACAAGCAGAAAAGTCTGTTTGTTTAAGAGCTAAAGTAGGAGCAGTTATCGTAAAAGATGGTGCTGTAGTTGCTCAAGGATATAACAATGTAGTAGGTGGTGTTAGACCATGTGCTGAAATTGGATGTTTAAGAGATAAATTGAATATTCCTCATGGACAAAGAAGAGAAGTGTGTAGAAATATATGTGCTGAACAACTTGCTATTAGTGAAGCTGCAAGAAATGGTGTAGAAATTGATGGTGGCACAGCATACATTACAACATTCCCTTGTCATATATGTGCTAAATTACTTGTAAGTAGTGGTATAAGTGAAATAGTATATGATGTGGATTATCCAGATGAGTTGTCAAAAAACTTTTTGACGGAGGCAGGAATACTGGTTAGAAAAATATAAGAAAGAGGGTGTAATCATGATGAGTGTATTAGAATATGCACAAGATGTGAATAAAACCGTAAACGAAATACTTAATTTATGTAAAAGATTAAATATTCCCGCATTAACAGAAGATGATTATTTAGATGAAGACGCTATAACTGAATTAGATAATCTTATTGCTAGAGAAGATGAAATGGATTTGGAATATGAAGAAGAATTGATAGAGAAAGAAAACAAAAAACAAGAACCTGCAACTAGTTCTTCTAAACAAATGAAACAAGTTCAAGTGACAGTTAATAAAGTAAAAGTAGGTAAAAAAGAGCTTGCTAAAAAGAAAAAAGAAATGTATAAAAACAAAGAAAAACTTATAAGTAATGGACCTATTGTTGATAATGAAAATGTAGTTACTTATAAAGATGGTATGACTATATCAGATCTTGCTAAGGCTTTAAATGTACAAGCAAGTGATTTAATTAAAAAGTTATTTATGTTAGGTGTGCTTGCTACTGTTAATAATAAAGTAGATTTTGAAAATGCTGAACTTTTAGTAAGTGAGTATGGAAAAGAATTAAAAAGAGAACAAATAATTGATGAAACTAAATTTGAAGAATTTGAAATGAATGATAAAGAAGAAGATTTAGTTAAAAGGCCACCTGTTGTTACTATAATGGGACATGTTGACCATGGCAAAACAACTTTACTTGATACAATTAGAAAAGCTCATGTGGCAGATGGAGAAGCAGGTGGAATTACTCAAGCTATAAGTGCTTACCAAGTTAAAGTAAAAGATGAATTAATTACATTCATAGATACTCCAGGACATGCTGCGTTTACAGAGATGAGAGCTCGTGGAGCAAGTATCACAGATATAGTTATAATAATAGTTGCTGCAGATGATGGTGTAATGCCTCAAACTAAAGAAGCAATAGATCATGCTAAAGCAGCAGGAGTACCAATATTAGTTGCTATCAATAAAATAGATAAGCCTGGTGCTAATATAGATAGAGTTATGACTGAACTTGCGGAATACGGACTTACTCCAGATGCCTGGGGTGGAGATACTATATATACTAAGATAAGCGCTAAAAATGGTACTGGTATAGATGAATTACTTGATAATATCTTGCTCGTTGCTGAAATGGAAAATTATAGAGCTAATCCGAATAGATATGCAAGTGGTAGTGTTGTAGAATCTAGACTTGATAAACAAGTAGGATCTATTGTTACTATACTTGTACAAAATGGTACTTTAAGATTAGGAGATCCAATAGTAGTTGGAACAAGTTTTGGTAAAGTTAGAACTTTAAAAAATGATAAGGGAGAAGAAATAACTCAAGCTCTTCCAAGTCAACCGGTAGAAATTACAGGTGTTAATGAAACTCCTTCTGCTGGAGATAAGTTTATGGCTTTTGAAACTGAAAAACAAGCAAGAAGTATTGGTGAAGCAAGAAAAACTGAACACCACCTAAAACAAAATAGTAAAACAACAGTATCTTTAGAAGATATTTTCAACAAAATAAAAGAAGGTACTAAAGAAATCAATGTAATTGTTAAAGCAGATGTTAATGGTTCTGCAGAAGCAGTTAAAAACTCATTAGAAAAAATAGAAGTAGAAGGTGTTAGGGTTAAGGTGCTTAGAAGTAGTGTAGGTGCTATTACTGAAAGTGACATAGTACTTTCGCATGCATCAAATGCTATTATAATTGGATTTAATATTAGACCTAATAATTCTATAAAAGATTATGCTAAAGAACAAGGTGTAGAAATTAGATTATATGATATTATTTATAAAGCAGTTGAAGAAATGGAAGCTGCTATGAAAGGTATGTTAGACCCAGAATATGAAGAAAAAGTTATGGGTACTGCAGAAGTTAGACAATTATTTAAATTCTCTAAAGTTGGTACTATTGCTGGAAGTTATATTCAAGATGGTATAATTAAATCTAATTCTAAAATAAGAATTATAAGAGATAGTGTTGTTATCTATGATGGAGAAATTAATTCTATTCAAAGAGAAAAAGACACTGTTAAAGAAGTTAAAAAAGGATTAGAATGTGGTATTACTATTACTAACTTTAATGATATTAAAGTAGGAGATATCATAGAAGCATACGAAATGGTAGTTAAAAAATAAATGTTCAATAATTGAAATGATATGATGAAAGTAGACTAAAGTCTACTTTTTTGATAATAATATTGAAGAAAGTGATGTTTACTTATTTATGTATTTATGTTATAATTTGTATATAAAATTCATATAAAAAGGAGATTATTATGACTATAAAAAATGAAAGAATTAATAGTAATTTACAAAAAGAAATTAGTTATATAATAGCTAATGAAGTAAAAAATCCTAATATAAAGTTTGTAACTATAACTGCTTGTGATGTCACTAGTGATTTAAGTTATGCTAGAGTGTATTTTACTACTTTAGGAGACCATATTGAGACTATAAAAGGATTAAAAAGTGCTAAGGGATATATAAGAAAAACTTTATCAGATAGGGTAGAGTTAAGACATATACCTGAGTTAGATTTCATTTATGATGAATCAATTGAATATGGTAAAAAAATAGAAGAAAAAATAAAAGAAATTAACGAAAATTAATTTCTTTTATTTTGCTTCTATATAAACATTAGAATTAAAAGTATGTTCTATAACATCCAATTTATGTAATTCATTAGTAGAAATTAAGAAGAAGTTATGTAGTAAATATTGATTATTCTCATCTACTGGATCATCCCAAGTAGCATCTAGATGATACCAAGAACCATCTAAATTAACTAAATTCCATATATGATTTTCTGAATTTATTTTATAATTCTGTAAACCTATCCTATTTAAATATATTGACATAATATCACTATAGCCACCACAAATTGATTTACCAGTAGTTAATAAATCATATGCAGTGTATGACTCGTTAGCATGATCGCTATCATACTTTGTTATATTGATTATATGGTCATGAAATGATTTTATCTTATCATAATTACTCATATTATCGATTTTATTATTAATAATAAACGTATCTATATATGCCTTAACAAAAATTATTTCTTCGTCAGTATATGCTTTTTTTGTTTTAATAGTTATCTTGCCACTATTAGAAATGTCTATATTTATTGAATTAAATGAATTAAAAGGATGAACAAAATTATTTATATTTGATATTGCGTCTTTATCATCAATTAATTTTTTTACATCATCTATACAATTATCATAATCGCAATAGTAAGAATAACTGTTATCACCACTATTTAAAAAAGTGTAAAAGATATTTAACATTTCTTGATAATTTTCAATGTTTGATTTATCTATGTTTTGAACATATTTATAATCATAATCTAAGTAATATTCGTTATAAGTTAAAACCTTATTACCTCCACCATAAATTAAGTTATCTGATATGAAGGTTGTTATATTATCTTTAAATATATAGACAACTATTACTAGACCAATCATAAAACCAATTTTTAATAAATCTTTCATAGCATCACCATACTAATTATAACACACTTTATTTTATTATCAATAATAAAATAAAAAAAGAAGTAAATAATTACTCCATTGAATTAACTTTTTTACTTAATCTAGATTTGTTTCTAGCACTTGTGTTTTTAGAAGTTACTCCTTTTTGAGTAGCTTTATCTATAGCTTTTATAGCTACTTTTAATTTATCATTAGCTTTTTCTTTATCTTTTGAAGCAACAGCTCTTTCTACATTTTTAATAGCAGTTTTCATACTAGCTTCAAACTTGTTGTTAGCTTCTTCTTTTCTGATATTTACTAAAACTCTTTTTTTAGCATTTTTCATATTTGGCATAAGTTCACCTCCAAGTCACATATACACATATTTTAACAAAAAAATAAATAAAATGCAATAAAATAAGTGAATTTGTTCAAAATAATAAGGGTGATTTGATGAATAAAGAGATAGATTTAAGTAAATATGAGATAAGAACTGATTTAGCAATCGATCAAATAGAAGAAAAAATAAAACTAAAAGGAGTAAAACATAATACTGAAATTATTAATAATATTAAGGTGACAACTGTAAAGTTAGATGAGAGCAATGATTTAAATAAGAAAAAAGGAAAGTATATAACACTAGAATTTGAAGATGTAACAGATTATGAAAATAGGGAAAAGGTTACCAATGTTTTAACAAATGTATTAAAAAAAATATTAAAACTTAATAATGATTCTTTTGGGCTTGTTGTTGGGCTTGGTAACGATAAATCTACTCCAGATTCATTAGGCCCGCTTGTAGTTAATGATATAGTAGTTACTAATCATTTATATATATTAAATGAACTCAGTGATAATTACAAAAGACTAGCTGCTATAAATCCAGGTGTAATGGGTGAAACTGGTATTGAAACAAGTGATATTATAGAATCTGTTGTTAAAAAAATTAAACCTAATTTTTTAATAGTTATAGATTCACTTGCTAGTAAATCTATTGAAAGATTAAACAAAACTATACAAATAACAGATACTGGTATACATCCTGGAAGTGGTATAGGTAACAAAAGAAAAGAAATAAGTTTTGAAACATTAGGTATACCTGTTATTGCTATAGGAGTTCCTACTGTTGTAGATGCTACTGTAATAGTTTCTGATACTATAAACTTTATTTATAAAAATTATGCATTTAATAAAGAATATATGAATAATCCCAAAAGTAAATTAACATTCAATAATGTAAATTACTTAAAAAAAGAATTGAAAGAAGATAAAAAAGATAAACAAGAGTTATTAGGATTAGTAGGTACTTTAAATGAAGAAGAATTACAAACTTTGCTTTATGAAGTATTGAATCCTATAGGATATAACCTTATGGTAACCCCAAAAGAAATAGATTTTGTTATAAAAAAACTTTCAAATATAATTTCACATTCTATAAATAATTCAATTCATGATATTGACAAAAACTAAATTTGTTGATATATTATTATCGTAGGACAAAAGTAAGGTGGTGAGAGAATGAAAAAAGGTTTTACATTAATCGAATTATTAGCTGTAATCGTTATCTTAGCTATCATCGCTTTAATCGCAACTCCAATTATTTTAGGAATCATTAACGATGCTAGAGAAGAAGCTGAAACTAGAACAGCTGAATTAGTAGCAAGCAGTGTTGAATTAGCTTATACTGGATATTTATTTGAACACGGAGGAAATACTCCAGCAGATCTTTGTGCATTTATGAATGATCATTTCGCAATGGATGGTGCTACATTAACAACTTGTACTGCAGGATCAAATAACGGTACAGTAACAGTTGGAGAAGATACTTACACAGTAACTTATGCTAATGGTATGGCAACAGTTGCAGGAGGAACTAACGTTCATGCTGGACTTACTCCTATAAATGTTAAATTAGCTACTAAATAATAAATTTAGTATAAGAAAAGTTTAGTCTATACTAAACTTTTTTTATTTTACTTTTTTTCTATTTAATGATATAATACTTTTGTTTTGAAAGGGGCTGATATTATGAAAAAGCCTGTAGTTGCTTTAGTAGGAAGACCTAATGTAGGAAAAAGTACTATATTTAACAAATTAGTAGGTAAAAAATTATCAATAATAGAAGATACTCCTGGTGTTACAAGAGATAGAGTATATGGAAGTGTAAATTATGGAGACTATAAGTTTCACTTGATTGATACAGGTGGTATTGAACTTGGAAATGAAGATTTTAATAATGAAATAAGAGTTCAAGCTAGTCTTGCTATTGATGAAGCAGATATTGTTGTATTTGTAGTTGATGGTAAAGATGGACTTACTAGTGATGATTTTTTAGTTAGAGATATGTTAAAGAAAATTTCTAATAAAGTTATAGTTGCCATAAACAAGTGTGATAGTAAAAATATAAAAGAAACTGAGTATGAGTTTTATGAATTAGGTTTTGAAAATTATATTAAAGTTAGTGGAGAACAAGGTGATGGTATTTATGATTTATTAGATGCTATTACTGAGAATTTTCCTAAGTTTGAAGAAGATATAGAAGATGGTATAGTTAAGTTTTCTATAATAGGAAGACCTAATGTAGGAAAGAGTAGTTTAGTAAATGCAATACTTAATGAAGAAAGAGTTATTGTAAGTGATATCGCTGGTACTACTAGGGATGCTATTGATACTGAATTTAATTATAATAATGAAAAATATGTAGTAATAGATACTGCTGGTATGAGAAAAAAAGGTAAAATATATGAAAATGTAGAAAAATATAGTTTGCTTAGAAGTTTAAAAGCAATTGATAGATCTGATGTATGTGTACTTGTTATAAATGCTGAACAAGGTATAATAGAGCACGATAAACATATTGCTGGATATGCACTTGAAGCAGGAAAGGCTATTGTAATAGTAGTTAATAAATGGGATTTAATAGAAGATAAAGATAGTGCAATTAAAAGATGGAAAGAAGATATATATGCTAATTTCCAATTTATGAGTTATGCTAAAATTGTATTTTTAAGTGCTAAAACTAAAAAGAGAATACATACACTTATGCCTGAAGTATTAAATGCTTATGAAAACAGTAAAAAAGAAATAAAAACTAGTTTACTTAATAAGGTTATTGCTGATGCTTATGAGTTGAATTTACCACCTAGTTATAAAGGCAAAAGACTTAAAATATATTTTGCTTCACAAGTAAGAACTCAGCCCCCAACATTTAATATTCAAGTAAATAGTAAGGGTTTAGTACACTTCTCTTATGAAAGATATTTAGAAAATAAAATAAGAGAGTCATTTGATTTTAGCGGTACTCCAATAGTTATAAATTTCAAAAGTAAAGGGGAACAATAGTTCCTTTTTTTTGGTTTTTATGTTATTATTATAAAGGTGATAGAATGGAAAAGATAATAAATAAAAAAATATTAACTATATTTACTCTATGTATATTAATAATTGTTCCATTTCTTAAATTTTTTTCTATGAATTTAGAAATGTTTGGAGTAATGAATAATTATGATTTTATAAATCCAGCAATCATTTTATATGTATCAGTTCCATTTTTAATATTTGTATATATAAAAGATATAGTAGATAAAAAGAGAAAATTGGATATATATGATTATTTATTTTATATACTTGTTATTGTAGGAATAGTTTCTTGTATATTTTCAATTGATAAAATGATTTCTATATTTGGGAAAGATTTTAGACATGAGGGATTCTTGTCAGTATTAAGTTATTGTTTATTATTTATAAATTGGAAAGAAAATGGTAGTAAAGAAGATATAAAAAAGTTTTTAAAATTGTTGATTACAATAGCTGTTATAAACTCCATATATGCATTGTTTCAAACATATACAAACTTTGATTTTGTATTAACATATTTTGATTATGATGGTAAAATGGCATCAGGTATGTGTGGAAACCCTAATTTTTTTGGAAGTCTAATTGTAACCGTGTTAGCTATTGTTACTTGTAATTTTTTGATTGATAAAGAAAAATTAAATTATAGAAAAATATTGTTATTAATACTTTTATTTATAGCGTTAATAAATAGTGAATCTACAGGTCCAATATTAACTTATATAATATTTTTAATATTTTTGTTTGTATTTCTTTATATAAAAAAATACAAAGTACTAAAAAGAGCCCTAGTGCTTTGCGCTATATTAATAACATCTTATTTAACTTTAATACCACTAAATAATAATTTTGTATTAGATAAAGATGGAAATAAGATAAATAAAAATGAAACTAGTATTTCTTCTATTAAAAAAACCATAGGAAGTGGTGGAACTGGAAGATTAAAAATATGGGAAAATAGTTTAAATATAGTAAAAGATAATCCTGTAATAGGTGTTGGTTTTGATAATTTTGTGTTAGCATATCCAAATCCAAAAGTAGAAAACAAAGTAAGTTTAGTTTTAACTAACGATGGAGCGCATAAGGAAGTATTATATTATTATATAGTTGATAATGCCCATAATGTTTATCTGCATACAGCTGTTTCATCAGGCTTATTAGGGCTTATTCCATATTTATTGCTTTGCTTATTGGTATTTATTAAAGGGTTAAAATTTAAAAATAAATTAGGTATATTACTTTTAAGTGGATTTGTAGCTTACTCAATTCAAGCATTCGCTAATATAAGTGTAATTCAAGTTGCACCTATCTACTATATAATAATGGGCTTAATATTATCTTTAAAAGAAGAACCTAATAAAACCTCTAACATATAATAATGTAGGAGGTTTTTTCATGGCTTTTTCGGATTCTTTCTTTAATAGAATAGAGAAAAAAACTAATGTTGGTAAGGACACTATATTAGAACTTGCTAAAAAGTTACAACAAAATGATTTAAAAAATGAAGGTACTTTAAGAGAGGTTATTCAAACTTTAAGTCAAATGACAGGTAGGAATGTTACTAAGGAACAAGAAGATAAAATTATAAATGCGGTGGTTACTGATAAAGTGCCTAAAGATATAGATAAGTTAATTTAATTAACTTTTTTAAATTTTACTATTTTTGTAAAACTGTAATAGTTAAAACTACAGATATTAAAAAAATGTTTGTAGTTTTTTTATTACTGTAAAAATTATAATGTAATTAATCCAAAATGTTCATTTGATTAGTATTTTAATATGTGTTATAACCTTAATGGGTGAAAAAATGAACTATTTAAATGATATAAAAAACTTAATAGAAAAAGATATAGTATTAAATAAAAAACATAGATTGATAGAAGAAAACTCTAGATTAAATACTTATTTTGGGATTGGAAAACTTATAGTAGCGGCTCAAGGCGGAGAATTAAGAGCTAAATATGGAAATGGTTTAATAAAAGAATGGAGTAAGGAGTTAACTAAGTTATATGGTAAGGGTTATGATATATCTAATTTAAAAAGAATGAGGAAACTTTATTTGATTTTTCAAAAAGGTGGCCCACTGGGCCACTTATCTTGGACACATTATAGATACATACTTCCAATAAAAGATGAGTCAAAAAGAAATTATTATATTAATTTGTGTATAAAACAAAATCTAAGTAAAAATCAGTTAATTGAAAAGATAAAAAATAATGAGTATGAAAGATTAGAGTATAAAGATAATATAGAACTAATAACTAATGATAGTAGTGTTACAATAAAAGATATGATAAAGAATCCTATATTAATAAAAACCAATAATAGAGTGGATAAATTAAGTGAGAAAGCGTTAAAGAAATTTATTTTAGAAAAGATAGAAGATTTTTTATTAGAACTAGGTTATGGGTTTACGTTTGTAGGTAGTGAATATAAATTAGGTAATCATAAATGCGATTTATTATTCTTTAATTATGAACTTAATTCTTTTGTAGTTATAGAACTTAAAATAAGAAAATTAAAACCGATAGATATAGGTCAAATAAAATATTATATGAATTATATAGATACAAATATAAAGAAAGATTATATGAATAAATCTATTGGAATAATTCTTTGTAAAGAAGATAATGAAATAGTTGTAAAGTATGTTACAGATGAAAGAATATTATTTAGTACTTATCAGTTAAATTAGTTTTAAAATATTATAATGTGTGTTAAAATTGAATTAGGTGGTTTTATGTTTAAAATAGGTAATGTAGAAATAAAAAATAATGTAGTACTTGCTCCTATGGCTGGTATTTCTAATAGTGCATATCGTACTATAATAAAAGAAATGGGTGCAGGTTTAATAGTAGCAGAAATGGTTAGTGATAAAGCAATAATGTACGGTAGTAAAAAAACTATTGATATGCTTTATATGACTGAATATGAAAGACCTATTTCTCAGCAAATATTTGGTAGTGATAAGAAGTCTTTTGTAATAGCTGCCAAATATATATATGAAAATATGAAACCAGATATAATTGATATAAACATGGGATGTCCAGTACCTAAGGTTGCAATAGGATCCCAAGCAGGAAGTGCTCTTTTAAAAGATCCAAATAAAGTCTATGAAATAGTTAAAGCAGTAGTACAAAGTGTGCCTATACCAGTAACTGTAAAAATAAGAAGTGGTTGGGATGAAAGCAGTATAAATGCAGTTGAAATTGCTAAAGTAATAGAAAGTGCAGGCGCTAGTGCAATTACAGTACATCCAAGAACACGCGCTCAAGGTTATAGTGGTAAAGCTAATTGGAATATTATTAAACAGGTTAAAGAATCCGTTAGTATACCTGTAATAGGTAATGGAGATATAAATAGTTGTTATGATGCTAAGAGAATGATAGATGAAACTAATTGTGATGCTGTTATGATAGGTAGAGGAGTATTAGGTAATCCTTGGTTAATAAAAGAATGTATAGATTATTTAGAAAAAGGAATAGAACCAAAAGAAATAAGTAAAAACGAAAAAATAGATATGATAAAAAAACATTTGGATTTACTTATAGAAACTAAACCGTATAAAGTTGCTATGCTTGAAATAAGAAGTCATGCTGCTTGGTATTTAAAAGGGGTACCTAACACTAAAGATTTAAAGGAAAGTATTTTTAAATCAAACACTAAAGAAGAATTAATAAAATTGTTAGATAATTATATGCTTGAACACAGCAAGGATTAAACATCCTTGCTGTGTTTTAAAAATTCTCGGAGTATTTTAGTTAATGCTCTTTTTTCTATTCTAGAAACATAACTTCTAGAAATACCTAATTTTTTAGCTATTTCCTTTTGGGTTATTTCATCTTTGTCATTTAAACCATATCTTTCAGTAATTATTTTTTTTTCTCTATCTGTTAAAACAGAAAAATAAGTTTTTAAATCAGCAATATTATCATCTTTATGGATATCAAGAGCAAAATCTGGAGCTGGAGTTTTTAATATATCTAATATTGTTATTTCATTTCCTTCTTTATCAAATCCAACAGAGTCATTTATGCTTATGTCTTTGCTCCTTTTTTTATTGTTTCTAAAATACATTAAAATTTCATTCGCTACTATCACTTAAAAGAACGATTTGTCCGCCATGAGTACTGGTTTCGGACGTTTCTGAACCCTCAAATACCGGTTGCATTGTTGTAGTGTGATTTCTTGAACCGATTAAGTCAATATGTATGTCTTTACCATCAGTTGAACAATTACCAATAAATAACTTCAAGAAGTTTCTTTGTGATAGTAAATCAAGTTCAGTAAAGTTATTCATATAGTTATCAAGTATGTAGACAAGCATTTTAGCAGTTTCTTGGTCTGTGTAAGAGTCTGGTTGTTCTGCTTTTAACTCTTGAAGTTTCGCTACAACTTCCTTATCTTTTTGTTTTAATTCTTTTATTTTCTTTTGTACGTCATCAAATAATTCTTCATCAACATATTCAATACGAGAGATATAATTTTTAATACTAGCAAGGTTTTGGTTATGTTTCTTTTCTAAAACCTCAATTTCATTAGTTTGGCTATTCTTACCATAGTTCTCATCTTTTATAACTTTAGCAAGTTCTTGATAGAACTGACTAGTAGGCTTAGCAAGTTGCTTAATACCGTCAATAACAAGTTTATCTGCCTCATTACCATTAACATTAGGACAATTACATTGTTTACCTCTAGACCTCATTTTAAGGTCGCATATATAGTTAAACTTCCTATCACCATTAGGTAGTGATGTATCTTTTAGTTTAGGTCGCATTAAGTTGCCACAATGTTCACATCTAAGTATTCCGGCTAGAATAGAATTGTTTTTAACTGGCTTTCTATATGCTTTGTTTTGGTTGCTATTAAGAAGTGCTTGAACTTCTACCCAGTCTTTACCTCTGATAATTCCTTGATGTCTACCAATAGCATTTATCCATAGTTCTTTGTCCTTAACTTTAGTGCTACCAGTTTTAGTTTTACTAGTTTTGTTATAACTCATAACACCATAGGTTCCGTCCCACTCATTTTCTTCATTGAAGATGTCCATATCATTGTCTTTAAAGTAGTTGAACATATCTATATCTGCAACTGCATAAACTGGGTTAGTTAATATCTTTTTAAGCCCCCAACGTGCAAAGTCGCACTCACGTCTAGTCTTTAGATTATTGTTAAGCAAAAACGTTTCTAGGGTGGTTAGAGACTTTAACTCAAGATATTTATCATATATTAGTTTTATGATTTCTAACTCATCATCAATAGGGCTTAATCTAAATAGAGAAACCTTTTTACCATTGATATTAAGTTTTTCCATTTTCTCAGAGTCAAAGCCCATAGGTGTATTACCACCAAGCCAACGTCCAGTCTTAGCAAGTTCCATCATATTGTCTCTGATACGTTCTGCAATAGTCTCACGTTCTAGTTGTGCAAAGGTCATTGTTATCATAAGCATTGCACGTCCCATTGAAGTAGTAGTGTCAAAACTTTCTGATACACTTGCAAACTTAGTGTCATATTGTTCTAGTTCGTTATACATCTCACAGAAGTCTAGAACATTACGAGATAGTCTATCTAGTTTATATACAACTATCATCTTAACTTGTTTTTCTTTAACTAGAGCCATCATTTCTTGAAACTGAGGACGTTTAACATCTTTACCACTAAAGCCCTCATCTTGTTTAATGATGATGTCCTCATCTTTAACATTTATATCGAATTTACTTTTAATGTAAGCCTTACATATCTCAATTTGGTTTTCTACTGATTCACCTTTACCAGTGAACTTAGATTTACGAGAATAGATTATGTACTTACGCAAATCATTTCTAATTTTTGCTATATCATCATTACCCATAAAGCACTTCCTTTCTTTTAAGTGATTACATATATATTATATCACATAAACAAGAAAAATAATAGTAAATATGGGCAGATTTTAAGGGAAAAGTGTGTTATAATAGTTGACTAACTGGAGATGATACTCGTGTCTTATACTAAAACTAAATTTCATAAAAAAGTTTTTGACTCTGCTAATGGTATGCATAGATGTTTTTTGTTTTATATGTTATATAATGACGCTGAATACTATTCGTATCAATACCCAAAAGTATTTGATTTGTTAATATCAGTTAATAATGCTTTATCAAAACGAGGTTTAAATAAAGAAAAAAGAATTGCTTTAGCAAAGAAAACAATTTCTGATACTTTTAATCATAAATATTATTTAGATACTACAACAACAAGAGAAGAATGGTATAAAAGTTTTAAAGAAAATTCTTTTGGAATGAAACTAATAAAAAAACTTGAACAATGGGAAAATCTTTCAGAAAGCAATTATGAAGAATATGTTAAAGAAATAATATGTTGGATTGAATATTTAGATGCAATTCATTTTGATTGGAAAGTAGATGGTGAAATAGTATACGAGAAAAGCCCATATACTAGAATAGCAAGAACATATAGTTTGGCTATTCATAATGACAAAGAATATGATAGTTTTAAGAAGATTTATAAAGATATGGTTTTTATTCAAGCAGATGAACTTGATAGTATGTGTGATGTAATATATGATTATTATTCCATCTTAGAAACAACGATTAACTCAATAGTAAGAAAAGATGACGAGGCTTTAAGTGATTTAATAAATTATTTTGAAGATAGTATTTTTATGAATGAGTTTAAAGATATCTACATACAAGCAAGTTATAACAAATTGAAAAAGGTTCAAGAGTATTTAGAAAAAAGATATTATGATAAAGCAAATAAAGAGTTGAGGAAGATAATTGAACTTGAAAACTATAAGTTTAATAAATATAAATTCAAGTTATTCAAATTATTACAAGTAGACTTAAAAAATGATTTGTACCAAATTCCTTTATCAAAAGCAATAGAAGATTATGAAAAATATACAAAAAAATATATGACCTCTTAAAAAAATGTATGTGTAAAATCATATACATTTTTTTTGCGATTTGATACTATGGTTATGCAAAGAAGAAACCGGTTTATTATTTGCACATAGGGGGAAAGGAGATGTATTATCATCAAGTTGATTATTAACTTGCCAACTGATGATATTGGACAAAGTATGTTTGATGAACAATTTTCTAAACTACAAGCAAAATTAGTTGCAGAGTCAATAAAGAAACTTAATGTTGATGATACATCTAAACAAAAACTATGCTTAGGTGTTCTAGAACTACTTAATAATAAAGTCAAGGAGGTAAAGAAAAATGACTGATAGCGCAACTGCTAATGTAAATAATAAACAAAATGATATGAATAAAAAGGGAAATAGAAAAAAGACTACAAAGTCGCCTAGCGATATAAACGAAGAACAAATTATGAGATATGTACAAAGAGAATTTATAAAAGCATATATGTCTGCTTATGCTCAAAGAAGTATCACTGATAAAGAACTAGTTATGTTTACTAAATATCTAAAGAATATAAAACCAGTAAACACATCTAGCAACCATTATGTTAATAGACTAAAGAGTCTATGCAACGAGATGAAAGGTTATTATAGCCAATTTCAAAAACTTAATTACATCTTAGGTATAAATTTTAACCAAGATAGAACTAACTAAGAACTAATCTAGAACTAGTTAACAACTAATTAGAACATCTAGCAAACGTTTAAAATGTATAATTGTCAATAATTATACATTTTTTATATATGAAACCTAGACTTTTTGTGCTATAATGATTATGGAAGGTAGGTTGTTATTTATGTTTTCAAATGAAATTTATAAAAAACAAAATGGTTTTGTATTTGTAGTTCTTTCTTGGATTACGGCTTTCTTATTTTTGTTGCTACTAATTATAATTTTTATGCCTGGTCAAATATCATATCCTGGTTTTTTGGAAAATTATGCTGATTTTCTAAGTATGTTCATAGGTTGGCTTTGTGTAATAGGTTTCGTTGGCTTTCCTTTATCATTGAGTTTATATAAAGGAATGAAAAATTTATATGTAAAGAGTGCATTGAAATTAGAAGACAACAAAATTATCTATAATAAACAAGCATCATATGAATGGTCTGCTGTTGGACGTATTGATGAAAAGCATAATTTTTGTATAAGCAAAGTAAATAATTATGTTGTTTCAAAAAGATGGATTAAAATTGATGGACAGATAGAGAAAACTATTATTAACAAAGATAGACATTTAGATACAAAAGAAGTTAGTAGTGTCAAGATAGCGCGTGCTTTTGATACAGACCAAAAAATAATTGAATTTTTACAAAAATCAAAATAGTATATAGCGATTGCTATATGCTTTTTATTTTGCTAAAAATTATACAAAATTAGAGAAAAGTTCTAGGGAATCTACTATATATATGAGGAGGTGTTAGATATTAAAGATTTGATACCATTAAAGGTTGCTAGTAAAGAACTAGGCATATCTTATAAAACTCTATATAGTTGGGTAAAGAACAATGAAGTGTCCTACACTAAAGTTGGTAATAGATACTACCTATCAAGTGAGCAATTGAACTCACTTGTTTTTGTTTTTACAAAATCTAGAAATTAGCCACCAAAAGATTTTATAATTTAATTGTAAAAATATAATGAGGTCATACCATAAGGCTTATAGGCATTATTTTAAGGCTTTCTACAAGGTTTTATGTGCAAGAGTATATTTATATATTATTATACTTCCTTGTATATATATCTAATAGTAGAGATGAACTTGTAAAATTATGATATGAGGATTTAAATTAGAAAAGAATAAGAAGAACAATAAGCATTATAGCATTATTTTATAAGGAATTTATTAAAAATAGATACCAATGTATTGGTACGTAAGACACCAACTATATGGGCTCTATTGAAGTTATTTTTAAGCCAAAACTGGTATGTATTTTTACAAGGAGGAAACCAATGGAACAATTAAAACGAAAGGAGATTAAGGAAGAAGAAGTTGTATGTAGTTTTATGGATACTGAAACTGGTGAAGTCAAATATACTTTACGTGAGGGGGATAGTATTCGTATTGATACAAGAGAACAAAAAGAATATAGAGATAATCATAGATATATCAAGAAGAACAACTCATTTGTCAAAGTATATAAGGACACTATTGGTATTTTAGCAAAAGAAGAACTAACTAAAAGCGAGTTCAAGATTATTCTAACTGCACTAGCATACTTAGATAAAACTAGTGGCATACTCACCGAAGATGGTGTGAATATAGGAAAGCAAAGATTTATGGAATTAGTAGATATATCACACAATACATTTACTGAGGGTGTTAACCATTTAATAGAACTTAATATTATGGCAAGAACCAAGTCCGGTAAAAATAGTGTCTATCTAATGAATCCTTTTATTTTTATGAACGGAACTTACATCAATGCAACTTTGTATAGAATATTTAAAAGAAGTAAATGGAATACCCAAAATGACTAGGGAATTTTATGTAGGGGCATAGGGCTATATGTCCTTTTTTTTGTGGTTGAATTACTAAACCTACCCCCACCCATATAATAGGAGGAACAATGTTAACAAGATTTTATACACTAACTGAGATAAGTGAAATGACACACACTTCAATACCTTATCTCAAAGGCTTAATAGATAAAGGAACGATTAAAGCAACTAAGACTTCAAAATGTTTTTTAGTTAATGAGTATGAGTTGCTCAAATTTTTAGAAAGTATGGAGGTAAAGCCAAATGAAAAACAATAAGATAGATATAGAATTAGATGTGGAAGATTTATTAGGCTTACTTCCATATAAGAAAGGTACACTAGAATACGATTTGAACTTTATTATAGAAAATGGTATGGACAAGTATTTAGAAGTACAACAAGAACACGAAAATAAGAAACGAGAGTTTATAGAATTATTCAAAGAGTGTTATAGTGATATAGTTAAGATTATGGAACTTGACCCACATAAAAGAGTTGCAGTAAATTGTTTTACTTGTATCAAGGGTATGGACTTATCTAAGCAATATGGAAAGCCCAAAATAAAGGAATAAGACGTCTTATTCCTCTAATTTTTTTTATTTATTGATTAACTCTTTGTACAACTTAATTTGCTCAATGTTGTTTCTTTGAAACTCTAGTCTAAACTGTTCAAGAAGTTCTGCTTTGTGATGTTCTAGTAGTTTTCTATCACGTTTAGATAGTTTGTTTTCATTTAACATTTGTTGAGTTAGCAGAAGTTCTATCATAGTGTTGTTTAGTTCTTCAGTCAAATTAAATCTTAGCTCCTCAATAGAATTAACGTTTATCAGTTTTACCACCTCCTTTCGTGTTCAGTTTCAAAGTATTTAGTCATATACTTAACTGGTGATAGTGTGAAACTGATAATCAACTTACCAACTGATAAAGATGGTTGGTGTGAGTTCAATAGTGAGTTTTCTAAACTACAAAGTGAACTAGTTTTACTAGGTATTAGAAAATTAAATATTAGTTATGATGATAGAGAACGTGTACTACTAGGTGTTATAGATAAAATAAAAGAGAGACTTGCAGATTAAATATAATCTTTCAGTCTCTCGTATTTTTTTCTACTTATCTGACAATTTCCGTGTTCCCAACGTCTTACTGATGTATCACTTACACCAAGTAGTTCACCAAATTGTTGTATGGTGAGTTTTAATTTCTTTCTTGCTTTCCTTATTTTTTCACAAGGGTTATCAAGCAAGAACTTTATGTAGTCATCATTTATGTTGATTTCGTTTTCAATACCAAGTTCTTCTATTATTCCTTTTATTAGGTTGACGTTTACCAATTTCATTTCACGATTTTCAAGGTGGTTTAGTGTACTTCTTTCAAAGTTTAGTTTAACACCTAAGTCAGTTTGCTTAACATCATTAAGTCTTCGGTAGTACTTGATTTGTTCACCTAACGTACTTTCAGACGTCAAAGGTGTTAAGTTCCAACACGTATGGGTTGTTAACGTATAAGAAAGTTGTAATTGTGTACCAATTCTTTTAAATAGGTCATTAGTTCGGTCAAAAAGTTCTTTGAGGTGAACATTGCATTTTCAATGCACCTAGCCGCATATGTAGTTAGTCTGGTATTTTTCTTTTTAGAATAACTATCAACACCCTTAATAAGCCCTATAGTGCCTATACTTATTAAATCATCCGTATCTTCATTTTTGTTATCATATTTTTTTACTATATGCGCTACTAATCTAAGATTGTGTTCTATTAGTTTTGATCTTGCCTCCTTATCTCCAAACTTTGCTTTCTCTACACATAAATCTTCTTCATCCTTAGTTAATGGATCAGGAAAACTATTGTTTGAATAAGCTGCAGAAAAAATATAGAAATCTTTAAATAATTTTTTTAAGAAATTAAACATAAAACACCTCAAAATACTATATGCTTTACACATTTTGTCCTATTCTGTGTAAATAAAATAAAAAAAATAGAAATATAGTTGAATAATAATTTTATATTGTTTAAAATAATAGTAGGTGATAGTATGGCTATAACTAAAATAATAAGTGAAAATGAAAATAATATAAAAAATGCTACTATAGAAGGAATTAGTGGAGAGGCAGTAGGTGCTACTTTGGAAGATGTTATAAGTGTTGCTGATTCTAAGGGAGCAACACCTATGCAAGTAAAAGATACTGTAGAGGCAATAGTTGAGATGAAAAGTGATGTTGAAAATAAAAATGATGAAAAATATGCATCAGAACTTTTAAAAGAAAATAGTGGGAAAATAGAAGAAGCAATAAGTACAGGGATAACGCCAAAAGAAGTTGCTACTACTTTAGTTAATTCTACCAATAATTCTAATACTAGAAAAGGTAAAAATTGTTTAAGATTTCTTGTTAATTTAATTTCTAAAATGAAGAAAAAAGAGTTGAGATTAAATAAAAATAAAGAGAATGTAGAACAAAAAGGGTATCAGAAAGTTTATACTGATAAATAATATTGACTAAATAGGTCATAAGTGTTAAAATAATTACATAAATCGTTGATGGAGAATAGTAATAAAATATTATTTTAAAGAGAGTTAATGGTTGGTGAGAATTAACACTTGTATTTTATGAATCTACTCCTAAGAGGAATTAATAATTCCCGGTAATGCCGTTATACTAATTAAGACTATTGTTAGGATGGTACCGTGCTAGGCACTCCTAATAGTGGTCTTTTATTTGTTTTAAGGAGGAAAATATGATAGATATAAAATTAATTAGAGAAAACAAAGAATTAGTAAAAGAAAATATTAAAAAGAAATTTCAAGATCAAAAATTACCTTTGGTAGATGAAATAGAAGCGTTAGATATTGAATATCGTGACTGTAAGAAAAAAGGTGACGATTTAAGAGCTTTAAAAAATTCTAAGAGTGCTCTAATAGGTGCATTAATGAGAGAGGGAAAAAGAGAAGAAGCGGAACAAATTAAAGCAGATGTTTCTAAATATGGAACTGAATTAGAAGATCTTGGAAGAAAAGAAGAAGAATTAGAAAAAGTAATAAGAGAAAAAATGATGACTATACCAAACATTATTGATGATAGTGTACCTGTAGGAAAAGATGATAGTGAAAATGTAGAAGTTGAAAGATTTGGAGAACCAATAGTTCCAAATTATGAAATACCATACCATGCAGATATTATTAATGCATTAAAAGGGCTTGATAAAGATGCATCAGGTAGAACAAGTGGTAATGGATTCTATTACTTAATGGGAGATATTGCTAGACTTTCTACTGCTATGATTAGTTATGCTAGAGATTATATGATAGATAAAGATTTTATTTATTGTATACCACCTTTTATGATTAGAAGTGATGTAGTAAATGGTGTTATGTCTTTTGCTGAAATGGATGCTATGATGTATAAGATTGAAGGAGAAGACTTATATCTTATAGGTACTAGTGAACACTCTATGATAGGTAAGTTTAAGGGTCAAATAATTAAAGAAGAAGAACTTCCTATAACTATGACATCATACTCACCATGTTTTAGAAAAGAAGTAGGTGCTCATGGCTTAGAAGAAAGAGGTATATATAGAGTTCATCAATTTGAAAAACAAGAAATGATAGTTCTATGTAAACCAGAAGACTCTATGGAATGGTATAACAAAATGTGGAAATATACTGTTGAAATATTTAGAAATATGGATATTCCTGTTAGACAACTTGAATGTTGTAGTGGAGATTTAGCTGATTTAAAAGTTAAATCTTGTGATATAGAAGCTTGGAGTCCAAGACAACAAAAATACTTTGAAGTAGGTAGTTGTTCTACATTAGGAGATGCTCAAGCAAGACGTCTAGGTATCAGAGCAAAAGGAGAAAATGGCAACTATTACTTACATACCCTAAACAATACAGTGCTCGCTAATACTAGAGCTTTAATCGCATTATTAGAAAATAATTATAATGAAGATGGAAGTATTAATATACCAAAAGTACTTAGACCTTATATGGGCGGAAAAGAAAAGATAGAGAGAAAATAGAATTCTTATGAATTCTATTTTTGTGTCAGAAAAAATAAAAAAGATATTAGTTGTTTCTAATACCTTTAAATACTAAGATGGTGTCCCAGAAGGGATTCGAACCCCTGACACTCGCCTTAGAAGGGCGATGCTCTATCCAGCTGAGCTACTGAGACATCTCGTTCCAAGGAACAAGATAATTATATAATAAATTTATAAATTATTCAATACTTTTTAGCACACTTTTGTAAATTTCTTTATCTTCTACATTAAAAACAACACTATTTACACTATAATTATCATTTATTGACATAGAAATAGTATATATAACTTCTTCCAAAATCTCTTCAGTATTTATATCGTTAAAAATACCACTATTAAAATTAACTACTAATTCATTTTCGTTTTCATTAACAGAAAGCAACTTAGTATTACTATTTAAATAACTCATTAAATTAGTTTTATAAACATTAGAACTACTTAGTTCATCAACAATAATTTCTATTTTACTTCTTTCGTCATTTGTTACTTTAGTAACAGGTACATAATATTGATTGTCATTAAACTCACTTATATAATAAATAGTAGTTTTATTTATGTCTTTTGTACTATTTAAATTATATTCTTTATTTATACCAAAACTTCTATCTAATGTAGAAGGTAGAGTTATTTTAGATTGTGGTAGAGTAGTGAGTAATTCTCCTTCTATATAAATAATAACAAATTCTACATCTTCAATACTTGTTAAAGTATAAACTATTGCTTCTATAATTTTTTCTTCATTTTCTATATTTGTATTCATAAGATCACTACTAAAATCGACTTTAATTACTTTATTATCATAAGTTAAACTTCTAATTTTTGTATTACTAGGTATAAGTGCTTTAAACCCATTAGGAATGCTATCTTGCTTAGTTCCATCTATAATTAAGGCTTCTAACAATTCTTTTGCTTTACTTACTGTATCTTTACTATTTGTAATTATTTTAGTCATACCTAAATAATTATTTGAATCATCTAAAAATATAGTTGATGTATCTAAATCTTTATTAACATATTCAACTTCTTCACTAATTTTTAATTTTTCATCTTCATTAGCTGGAATAACATAAATAAGTAAAATAGTAAAAATAGCCATCCCACAAACTAATAATTTTTTTAAATAAAACTTTTTTAACATTAAATCACCTATAAAAATATATGTAAAAAAACGTATAAAAATACGTTTTATAAAGAAATTTCTCCAAGTCTTAATAATTCTACAACAGCACTAGCTCTTCCTTTAACTCCTAATTTTTGCATAGCGTTTGAAATATGATTCCTTACTGTTTTTTCACTTATATTCAATGAACTAGCTATTTCTTTAGTAGTTTTATTTATAATCAACATTTCAAATACTTGTTTTTCTCTCTTAGTTAGAATGCTTTTTTTCATTTTTACCTCACTTCCTAATAGAGTGGTTTATATTTTCTCATATTATTTTATGTTGACTAAGTAATTAAGTGATTGCATATACCCAAAAAAATAACTCAAGAGTTATTTTTGAAACTTAACAGTAATATATTTAGAATCTTTATAATTTGCTTGTATAGTTCTCATTATGTTATTCGCTAGATTGTTTGAGTGTTCAGAACTATTAATAGTAACTTGTATTTGATTACCATTGATTTTTATAAATGCATCGAGTTTATAATTTTCTTTTACTTGACTTTCTAACTTTTCTTCTTCACCTCTAACATCGTTCAATTCTTTTATTTTTTCATAAGCTTTATTTTTTTCATCAACAGAAGAATCTGCATTTGTAAGTATAAGTTGTAATTCTTCTATTTCGTTAGTCATTTTTTCATCAGATTCAACTCTTAAAGCAACAAGCAAATCACTTTCTTCAATATCTATATTTACTTCTTCTTGTTCTTTTTCTTCAGTTAATAGATTAGATGTGTTAGTTGTAAGTAATAATTCACTAGGCATTGTTATATAGTAAATACTTAATACTAAAATTAAACTGAAGAGTGTTAAAAACCATAAACTTTTTTTATTTATCATATTTCCTCCTGTCTTATCTATTAGAGTATATTTGTTAAATTTTAAAATATTACAACTTTTTTGCGCACTTTTCTTTTGCATACGACTAAAACAAATTGTGAGATAATATGTGTGGTGGTAGTATGCAGAAAACTGAAAAATTTAAGTCAAAAGATGATGTACAATATATAGTAGGAGCTAATGTTAGAAAGGTATGTAAAGAAAAGAAAATAAATATGATGGAGTTTGCAGAAGAAATAGACATATCATATGAATATTTAAGACACATAGTTAGCCTTGGTGGTAAAAAATCATTATCATTTTACTCAATGTATAAGATAGCTAAAATACTAGGCGTTAGTATGGACGAATTATGTGAAGGAATATTTGAAGAAAATTAAAAAAGCTAAAGGGATAAAGAATAAGAATTGAAGATTTCTTATTTTTTTTTGAAATAAAAAAGGAAATTTAAAAGTTTTGTAGAAAGATATATATAGGAGGTTTTATTTATGAATGAATTACAAGAAATAAAAATAGAGAATCTTATATATGAGATTAGGGGTAAACAAGTAATGTTGGATAGCGATGTTGCTAGATTGTTTGGATATGAAACTAAAAATTTAAACAGACAAGTTCAAAGAAACCAAGAAAGATTTCCTAAGAACTATTGTTTTAAATTGACGGAAGATGAATATAAAAACTTGAGGTGCCAAAATATCACCTCAAGTTTGGAAGAAAATTATGGTGGAAGAAGATATTTGCCATATGTATTTACTGAGTATGGAATAACCATGTTAGCTGGAATATTAAAAAGTCAAATTGCAGTAAAGACTAGTTTAAAAATAGTGGATGCATTTATAAATATGAGAAAGTTTTTAAATGAAAACAAAGATATATTTAAGAGATTAATAATGACAGAATATAAAATTTTAGAACATGATTCTAAAATTAATGAATTATTTGATAGATTAGAACCTAAAAAATTAGAGAAACAAAAAATATTTTTTAATGGCGAAATATATGATGGTTATAGTTTAATAATAGATTTAATTAAAGAAGCAAAGAGTAGAATAATCATAATAGATAATTATATAGATAAAAGTATATTAGATATGTTAGTTTATAAAAAAGAATATGTAAGTGTAGAACTAATAGCTAGTAGTCATTATTTAACTGAGTCTGATATAACTAAGTTTAATAAACAATATCCTAATTTAAAAATAAAGTATAGTAATATTTTTCATGATAGATTTATAATCATAGATGATAATTTATACCACTTAGGAGCATCCTTAAAAGATTTAGGTAAGAAATGTTTTGGAATAAATAAAATAGAAGATAAGGATTATTTAAATAAAATTTTAACAACTATCGATTGAAAGAAATGAATGTTTGTGTTAAAATTATAATAGGTGATAATATGAAGAAGGTATTATTATGTATAATGGATGGAATTGGTATAAGAAAAGAAGATCATGGTAATGCTGTTAGAAAAGCACATACTCCTAACTTAAATGCTTTATTAAAAAAATATCCTAAATGTTTATTAGAAGCAAGCGGAGGAAAAGTTGGGTTGCCTAAAGATCAAATGGGTAATAGTGAAGTAGGGCATACTAATATAGGAGCAGGCAGAATTGTTTACCAGCCTTTAGAACTCCTTAATAATATGATAAAAACTAAAAAAATATTTGATAATGAAAATATAAATGAAGTCATGAATCATGTAAAAGAAAATGGTTCTAGCCTTCATCTATTAGGCCTTCTTAGTGACGGTGGAATCCATTCTCATATAAAACATTTATTTAGCCTTCTTGATATGTGTAAAGAAAAGAAAATAAAAAATGTATATATACATATATTTACAGATGGCAGAGATACGCTTCCTAATTCCGGGGTAAAATATATAAAAAGATTGCAAGAAAGATTAGAAAAGCTTGGTATAGGTAAGATTGCTACTATAAGTGGCAGATACTATTCTATGGATAGAGATAATAATTGGGATAGAATAAGAAAGAGTTATGATGTTCTTGTAAATGGGTTAGGAAAGACTTATAAAGATCCAATAGAATATATGAAAAAGTGTTATAGTGAAGATATAACAGATGAGTTTATAAAACCTGTATTAATAAATAAAAATGGAATAATAAAAAATAATGATGGGTTAATTGTATTTAATTTTAGACCAGATAGATTAAGAGAATTATTTAAAGCAATTACAAATAAAGAGTTTAAAGAATTTCCACATAAAACATTTAAAAATATTAAACTTGTTACAATGATGCCAGTAAGTGATGAAGTTAAGTGTAAATCAGCTTATAATAATCAAAAGTTAAATAATACATTAGGGGATTATATATCAAGTTTAAATTTAAAACAATTAAGAATTGCTGAAACAGAAAAATATGCTCATGTAACTTATTTTTTTGATGGTGGAGTAGATAAAACAATCGCTAACTGTGATAGAGTTTTAATACCATCTCCTAAAGTAGCTACTTATGATTTAAAACCTCAAATGAGTGCTTATGAAATAACTGATAAATTATTTAAAATAATAGATAACTATGATTTTATCGTGCTTAATTTTGCTAATGGAGATATGGTTGGACATACAGGGGTATTTGATGCAACCGTTAAAGCAGTTGAAGTAGTAGATGAATGTGTAGGTATGTTATATACCAAGTGTTTAGAAAGTGATTTTACTTTAGTGGTAACTGCAGATCATGGTAATAGTGATTATATGTTAGATGAAGAAGAAAATGTTATAACAAGTCATTCAAACGGTTTAGTGCCTTTAATTATAACAGATACTAATTATACATTAAAAAATGGCAAACTTGCTGATATCGCGCCTACTATTTTAGATATTATGGGTGTAGAAATACCAAAAGAAATGACTGGGGATAGTTTGATTAGATGAGTTTAAATTATAATATAATAGATACATTAAAATTATTAAAGTTAGCTTTTAAATACAATATATTTTATTCAATAATTATAAGTTCTATATTATTAGTTATACTTTTAATTTTAAATAAAGATAAGAAAATAGCTAATTATGTAGTAATGGGTTTAAATATAATATTTATAGGTGTAATTTGTTACTTTTATATCAAAGATATTTTTACACTCAATTTTAATAATCCTATAAATAATATATATTTTTATTTCTTTAATAGTATTATATATTTAATAATAATGACTATAATAAACTTTAAAACAAAGTATAAAAAAACAAATTATATGTTTTATGGATTAAGTTTAATAAATCTTTTGTATTCGTTATTTATGACTCATTATTTACGTAACATTTCTTTAATAGTAATAGGAAATATATTTCCTATGATAAAGTTTGGAAATATAATATATTTTATTTATTATATATTATTAATATTTAGTAGAGGGAGAGTTTTATGGAAGAAAAAATAAAGTTTATTGATACGACTTATATGGAAGTAAATGGTGATAGCGTTGATTACAATGATAAACAGTATGGAATAGAGGATTGTATACTTGTAAGAACTACAGATATATTCCCTATGGATGGAGTAGTTCAAACTCCTATAAATGGTAATGCATATGATTTTGGAAAATCATCAATTTTAGGAGAATCAATATCAAAAAAAGTAAGAGAAAAACATCCTAATTATTATATGTCAGAGGAAGCTGGGGAAAAATATTCAAGCGAACTTGATGAATTTGATGTTTGTTTTGAAACTTGCAGAAGAACTATTCATTTTGCTATGAATGGTTTAGTAGGATCAACTGCTTATGGTAATTTTGATGGGAAACCTTTTGTTATTTTTGAACCACTTAAATATCACATAGATGAATCTTTAAAAAGTTTAAGGGTAGAAGATGTTTATTTTGATAATGATATGAAATTATCAAATGAGTGTTCAATATTACTAGAAGAGAATTATTTGAAACAAAATTCTAATAATTTGGAGTTTTTAGAACAATTAAAAAAATTTAAGGTTTATGTATATCGTGGCAATCAACAAGCGGCTGTTTGTAAAGTTTTGAGCGATTTAGGATACGATTCGTTCTTGGTTTCTTCTAATGGCTATTCAAATGGATTATATGACGGAATGGCAGCTTCTAAAATGTGGAGATTTGTAAATAATTTTGCTGTTGAAAATAATATTAGTTTAGATAGACATTTTTATTCACAAATAAATTATGAAGATTCTATAAATAGACAAGAAAAAGGAAAAGAAATAGATATAAAACATTTAACTTATATATTAGATAATTCTACTGCATCAGAAGAATTAAAAAATAAAATAGTTCCTCTTTTATATGAAAATCCATATTATTTAGAACCACTAATGGATGAGTTAGTAAATGAATTAGGATTAGAGCAAATAAAAGAATTAACTAGACAATTTAATGATTTATATATACAAGAACTAAACAGTACTAAAACGAGGATAAAATAGGGTTTTTGACAAAAAAAATATAACGTGTTATAATCTTTTTATCATTTTTAAAGGAGTGAAAAAATGAAGATTTCAAGTGTTGATTTGAAAATTAGTGCGGTTAGAAGAAGTCAGTATCCAACTGATAATCATTCTGAATACTTACTAGTTGGAAAAAGTAATGTAGGTAAAAGTAGTTTTATAAACACTTTGATAAATAGAAAAAATTATGCGAGGACATCAGCTACTCCAGGAAAAACCCAAACAATAAATTTTTATCATGTAAATGATAAGTTTTATTTAGTGGATGCCCCTGGATATGGATTTGCTATGTTAAGTAAGAAAAAACAAAAAAAATTTGGTTTAATGATGGAAGATTATTTACAAAATAGACCTAATTTAAAACAAGTATTTATGTTAATAGACTTTAGACATAAACCAACCAACGATGATCTTATGATGTATAACTATTTAAAACATTACAAAATACCAGTTACAATAGTTGCTACTAAAACAGATAAAGTAGGTATAACACTTCATCAAAAACAAAGAAATATGATTCTTGAAGAATTGGACTTAGTTGTTGGTGATGATTTTATAATGTTTTCAAATGTTACTAAATTAGGTAAAAAAGAAATTTATGATAAAATTGAAAGAACAATGTAATTATTTGTTCTTTTTTCATACTATAAAATAGGTGATAAAGTGAATATTAAGTTTATTGATGAATTAATTTTAGACATTTATATAAAAAAGGAATTAATAGACAATATTGACTTTAACAATAAAGAAGATCTACAAAAATATCTTAAAAAATTATTTAAAATATTAAAAAATAAATATGGTGTAGTTATAGAAGGATTTTATGATATAACGGTATATGTAGATAAATTTTATGGAGTAGTAATACATATGGAAAAAGATGATATTGAATATTATGATTATTATAGAAATCAGGTAGATATGAGAATAATAACTATAGAAACAAGTTTTTTATATTTAGTTGAAGATATACCTAAATATTTATTAAATAAAGTAGATATAATTATAATAGATAAAAATATATATTTAAAAATAAAGGAAGAATTAAGCAAAGTAGAAATGATGCAGTTACTTGAATTAAGTAAGGTTGTTTTTGATAGTTAAATATGCTATAATACGATTAATATTTAAGGAGTAAATATGAAGGTAGTATTTTTAGATATAGATGGAGTATTAAATACATCAAAGACATTTGAAAGAGTATATAACTCATTTAAAAACACAGGAAAAAAAGAATTGGAAATAGATTGTTTTAGATTAGAGTATTTAAAAAAAATAATCGAGGAAACAAATGCTAAAATAGTATTAAGTTCTACTTGGAGAAGATTCTTTATAAAAGAAGATAATAAAATTATTCCGAGAAATGAAAAGGGAAAACAATTTTATTATTTATTAAATGATTATAATATTGAAATATATGATATATTAAGTTATGAAAGTGATTTAAATAGAGAAGGGTTGATAACAAATTGGTTATCTAAAAATGAAGTAGATTCTTTTGTTATAATAGATGATGAACCTAATTTATTTAATAATCTTCTTGATAGACTGATTAAAACAAGTAAAGTGAAAAATAATATAATGCTTACCAATATGGATGATTGCTTTGGACTTAGTGAACATCATATAGAACTTGTTGAAGATATGTTAAGAACTAAAGTAAAAGTAAAAAAATGGTAATTTGTCTGTATTTAAAAAATATGATATAATACATCACTGGAATTGAGGGGATACTCATGAAAGTGATTTTTTTAGATGTAGAAGGTGTTTTAAACACTAGGGAAACATATGAAAGAGCATACAGATTACACGGACATACTACAATGATAGATTTAGAATTGGATATGTTTAGAATAGGGTATTTAAAACAAATAATAGATGAAACGGGTGCAAAAATAGTATTAAGTTCTTCTTTTAGATATTTCTTTCATAAAGAAGATGATAAGGTTTTTCCTGTTTCTTTAAAAGGAAAGAGACTTTATGATAATTTAAGAAAATATGATGTAGAAATATATGATATAACACCTACGACTATGGGAAGTAGAGAAGATCAAGTAAAAGAGTGGTTATCAAATAGAGATGATATAGAATCTTTTGTTATAATAGATGATGATGCCAATAATTTTGATGAACTTTATTCTAATTTAATTCAAACAAGTACTATGAAAAGAAATTATTTATCATCTTTTATGAAAGAAAGTACAGGTTTATGTGAAAGACATATTCCTGAAGCAATAGATAAATTAAACCAAAAAACAAAAGTATTAAATAGATACTTTTGACAACAAAAAGAAAACTGACTTTAAGTCAGTTTTTATATTACAATAGCAAACAAATTACCAGAGCCTTTATTAACTAATTTAGTAAGTGTTTGTTGTAATTTATATCTAGCATTCTCAGGAGTAAGTGATAGTTTTGCTTGTATTCCTTCTTTAACTATATTATCAATACTTCTTCCAAAAATTTCGCTTTTCCATATGCCTTGTGGATCAGTATCTTTATCTTTCATGAGATAATCAATTAGTTGTTTGCTTTGTAGTTCAGTACCTATAATTGGTTCAAATGTAGATTCTACATCAACTCTAATCATATGTATAGAAGGTGCAACTGCTTTAAGTTTAATCCCATATCTTGATCCTTGTTTAACTACTTCAGGGGTTTCAAGTTTCATGTCTTTAAGAGTAGGGGATGCAACTCCATACCCAGTTGTTCTTACCATTTGTAGAGCAGATTTAATTTGATCATATTCTATTTTTGCTTCGTTATAATCTTGGAATAACATTAATAAGTCTGCTTTGCTTTTAACACTTATTCCCATAGTCTCTTTAAGTATTTCATCATATAAATAATCAGGTGCTTCTAAATTGATAGTAACAATACCAGTAGCAGTATCTACATCAGAGATATATGATTTTTTTATTTTATCACAGTTTTCAAAGTGTGTGGTTATATTTTCTATATCTCTTAACTTATCTACTTCAACAACGCTCTCTCTAATTTTTTCAATATATTCAAGTTTTAATGAATTAGTTGGATTTAAACAAGCAATCCAATCTGGCATATTAACTTTAACTTCAGTAACAGGGAATTCATAAAGTGATTCTCTAAGTACTGAGTAAACATCTTTTTCTGTCATGCCTTCAATAGACATAGGAAGCACTGGAACCATATACTCATCTTTTAATTTTTCAGCCATTCTTTCTGTTTCAGGCAGAGTAGGATGGGCAGAGTTTAAAATAACTATAAAAGGTTTACCAATTTCTTTTAATTCATTAACGATTCTATTTTCTGCTTCTATATAATTACTTCTAGATATTTCTCCAAAAGAACCATCAGTAGTAACTACAATACCAATACTTGAATGATCTTTTATAACTTTTTCAGTGCCAATTTCAGCAGCTTCTATGAAAGGAATTTCTTCATCATACCAAGGGGTTCTAACCATTCTAGGGCCATTATCATCTTCATAGCCTTTAGCTCCTTCAATAACATATCCAACACAATCAACAAGTCTTACATTACAACTAAAACTATCTATATTTATATTTGCAGCAGTACTAGGAACAAATTTAGGTTCTGTAGTCATAATCATTTTACCTTGAGCTGACTGTGGTATTTCATCTAAACATCTTTTTTTCTCATATTCATCTTCTATATTAGGAACAACTAAATTTTCAATAAACTTTTTTATAAATGTAGATTTACCTGTACGAACAGCCCCAACAACTCCCAAATATAAATCTCCGCCAGTACGCTCTGTAATACTTTTTATAATCTCTATTTTTTCCATAATTTACCTACTTTCTAATTAAATATATGAATATGAAAAAAACTTATTCAAAAAACATCTTTTTTATTGACTTTTGTATTTTGTTTCACTATAATAAAAATCAATTTACAGGAGGTGTCTTTTAATGAAATTTAATTTACCAGTTATTGTATTAAAAGGCACTATTATTTTGCCTGAGGCTGAAATTAAATTAGAGTTTGGAGATGAAGTAAGTAAAAACATAATAGAGGAATCTCAAATTTTTCATGATAACAACTTACTTATAGTAACTCAAAATAGTATTGATGAAAATATATTAATCAATGAACTACCTAACATAGGTACAATTGCCCACATTACTCGCAAGTTAGAACTTCCTAACGGCAAGGTTAGAATAGTTTTAAAGGGTGTTAAAAGAGCACAAGTACTTGAATATTTAAATATATCAAAAGATTCATTAGAATCAATTGTTTCATCAGTAAGACATGAATACATAGATGAAGAAACAATTAAAGGGTTGCTTAGAAAATTAAATATAGAGTTAGAAAACTATATAAACAAAGTTCCTTATATGAGTAATAGTTTGCTATCTTTAATATCCAACACAACAGATATAAACAAAATAACAGATATAATAGTTAATTATCTTCCAATAAACATATCTAAAAAATTAGAATATTTACTTGAAATAAACCCAGTAAAAAGAGTGGAAATGATACTTGAAGATATTTATAAAGAAGAACAACTCTTTAACATAGAAAAAAGTATTGATACAAAGGTAAAAAAAGAACTTGATAATGATGAGAAGAATTTTTATTTAAAAGAAAAAATTAAATTATTAAAAAGTGAATTAGGAGAAATTTCTCCAAAAGAAGAGGAAATAGAACATTTAAGAAAAAGTGTTCATGAGTTAGATGTAAAAGAAGATATAAAAAATAAAATAATTTATGAGATAGATAGATATGAGAATATGTCTAGTATATCTCCTGAACTTAGTATAGTTAGAAATTATATAGATTTTATACTTAGTCTTCCTTGGAATAAAACTACAACAGATATAGAAGATTTTAAATTGATAAGGGAAAACTTAGATAAAAAGCATTATGACTTAAACGAAGTTAAACTTAGAATAATAGAATATTTAGCTGTAAAGAAACATTCTAATAGTGTTGATACACCAATAATATGCTTAGTAGGTCCGCCTGGAGTAGGTAAGACAACCCTTGCTTATTCAATTGCTGAAAGTATCGGTAGAAATTTTGTTAAAATAAGTGTGGGTGGAGTGGATGATGAAGCAATAATTAAAGGACATATCAGAACATATATAGGATCTAGTCCTGGTAAAATTATTGATGGCATTAGAAGGGCTAAAAGTTCTAATCCAGTATTTTTAATAGATGAAATAGATAAAATGAGTAATACTTATAAGGGTGATCCTAGAAGTGCTTTACTTGAAGTATTAGATTCTAATCAAAATAAATATTTCAAAGATAATTATTTAGAAGAAGAATATGATTTATCTAATGTACTATTTATAACTACTGCCAATAACATTGATAATATCCCACAAGAATTAAGAGATAGATTGGAAATAATAAATATAAATGGTTATACAGAATTAGATAAATTAGAAATTACTAAAAAACACATAATACCTACGATATGTAGTAAACATGGTATTAGTAATATTAAAATAAGTGATGAAGATATATTAAATATAATTAGATATTATACTAAAGAATCAGGTTTAAGAGAGTTAGAAAGACTTATATCTAAAATAGTTAGAAAAATAGTAACTGAGAAAGTTATAAGTAATAAAAGAATTGTTTTAACTATTAAAAATATAGAAGATTATTTAGGTAAAAGAATATATGAAAAAGAAGAAATAATAAGCGAAGTAGGGATTGTTAATAGTTTAGTTTATACGAATTATGGTGGAGATATAACTCAAATAGAAGTTAATCATTATGAAGGTAGTGGTAATATAACTTTAACTGGATCTTTAGGAGATATAATGTTAGAAAGCGCTAAGATAGCTTTGAGTTATATAAAAGCAAACCATAAATTATTTAATATAGATTACAATATATTTAAAAATGATATACATATAAACATACCTAATATTGCTATAAAAAAAGAAGGACCGAGTGCAGGAATATCTATAACAACCGCAATAATAAGTGCTTTATCTAACTTTAGTGTTAATAAGAATATTGCTTTTACAGGTGAAATAACTTTAAGAGGTAATATACTTAAAATAGGTGGATTAAAAGAAAAAGTAATAGGCGCTTATTTAAATAATATAGATACAATATTTATACCACGCTCAAATATAAACGATTTAGATTTTATTCCAGTAGAAATAAAAGATAAAATTAAATTTATCCCTGTAAAAAAATATGAGGAAGTGTATGAATATTTAAAAGGAGAAAATAGTTAATGGAACCTATAAATATATACCAAACAAGAAAACTTATATATCAAATAATGTTTGATTTTTATGAAAATAATTATGAAGAAGAACCCAACATGTTTAGTTTAAATATTCTTAAGTCATTAGAAGTTATAGTTGAATATCATACTAGTCAAAATGATTTAAGTAGAAACGTAATAGATAATATTGGTAAATTTTTAATGGCGGCGCGCGAATATAAAGATGAAAATAGAAATGAAAGAATTGAAATTATAAACAATATAATAAGACTTATGAATAATCAAGAAAAAGATCAATCTTTAGTATTTTATAGAATACAACTATATTCTCGTACTAAAGAATTTAGGTATCTTTTTCAAGCGAGTGATGCTGAAATAATTAGTCAAATAAATAATATACACGATTCAATATGCAATGATTTATTTGTTTTAGTAAGTCATTCAAGTAATGTAAGTGATGAGGAATTTATAAAAGAATATCTTACAGAACTTAAGGATTCAGATTTATATTATGAAAGTTTAAACGTAATTTTAAAAGAAAACCCGTTGGTATTTAAAGATCAACTTTTCTATAACAGAATGATATGTGTATTAGAATATAATAATTTAATTTATGAAGATTTAGTAGAGTATAATCAAAAGTTAGTTAAGAAAATAGATAAGAAAGTTAAAAAAATTAAATTGGAAAAATAATATTTTCCAATTTTTTTGTTGTTTTAAACATTTGTTTGTGTTATACTTATAATGGTGATAGTAAATGTATGAATATATAAAAGGTAAAATAGTTAATCAAGAAAGCAATTATATAGTAGTTGATAATAATGGTATAGGATATTTAATATATGTTCCTAATCCATATTCTTTTCAATTAGATAAGGAATGTATAGTATATATTTATCAACAAGTAAGAGAAGATGAACAAAATTTATATGGGTTTAAAAGTAAAGAAGAAAAAGACTTGTTTTTAAAATTAATAAATGTTAAAGGATTAGGGTGTAAAATGGCATTACCTATGCTTGCTACTGGATCTATTAGTGGTATTATGGATGCTATTGAAAGGGAAAACATTTTATATTTAAAGAAATTTCCTAAGATAGGTGATAAAGTTGCTAAACAAATAATCCTTGATTTAAAAGGAAAAATTAATATTAGTAATGTTGCTAATATGCCTAAAGACTATGATGAAATAATAGAGGTATTGAAAGGATTGGGTTATAAACAAAGTGATATTAATAAGATATTGCCTTCTATAAAAACTGATTTAAATATAGAAGATCAAATAAAAGAAGCTTTAAAATTAATGCTTAAATAGGGAGGTGTAATTATGGATAGAGTAATAACTGAAGAAGAATTAGTAGAAGATTCTTTTGAAAAGAACATAAGACCGGATAGTTTAGAAGAATATGTTGGTCAAAGTGAAGTAAAGGAAAATTTAAATATATTTATAAAAGCTGCTAAGTTAAGAGAAGAACCTTTAGATCATGTTTTATTATATGGTCCACCAGGATTGGGTAAAACTACTTTAGCTTTTATAATTGCGAATGAACTTGGAAGCAATATAAAAACTGCAAGTGGTCCTTCTATAGAAAAAAGTGGCGATTTAGCTGCAGTGCTTTCAAATTTAGAACCAGGTGATGTTTTATTTATAGATGAAATACATAGAATGCCTAGATTTGTTGAAGAAATATTATATTCCGCTATGGAAGATTTTACTTTAGATATAGTAATAGGTACTGAGAATTCTAGTAGAAATATAAAAATAGATTTACCACCTTTTACTTTAGTAGGCGCAACTACAAGAGCAGGTGATTTAACAAGCCCTTTAAGAGATAGATTTGGTATAATCAATAAATTGAATTATTATACAGTAGATGAGTTAAAGAAGATTGCTATTAGAACTAGTAAAGTTTTAGGGTGTGTTATAGATGAGGAAGCTGCAGTAGAACTTGCCAGAAGAAGCAGGGGGACTCCAAGAATCTGTAATAGATTGTTTAAAAGAGTTAGAGATTTTGCTATGGTTATGGGTAATGGAAGTATTGATTTAACTATAACTAAATTAGCTTTAGATAAACTTAAAGTAGATGAATTAGGCTTAGACGAAACAGACTATAATTTACTTAAATCTATTATAGAAAGGTTTAATGGGGGACCTGTAGGTATAGAAGCAATTGCTTCTTCAATTGGTGAAGAACAAACTACAATAGAGGATGTATATGAACCTTACCTACTTCAAACAGGACTTTTAAAAAGAACTACAAGAGGTAGAATGGTTACTGAGAAAGCCTATAATCACCTAGGTATACCATATAAAGAAAAATAGAAGAAATAAGTAAAAACATATTAATAATAATTCCAAAAACAGAAAAAATGTGTTATACTATATAAAGTAGGAGTGATCTTGTATGGATTATTACAAAAATCAAAGTTATTATGATATATTAGGCGTTACTGAAGATGCTACTTTAGAAAGTATAGAAAAAGCTAAAAACAGATTAAAATTTGGTGATGCAGAAGATAGAGCCCCTTTTAATATGTGGGATAAGATAGATGAGGCTTATAAAGTTTTAACAAATCGAGAAGCAAGATCAGAATATGATAAAAAATTAGAAATGGAAAGAAAAAATATTTCTTCTTTTAGTCCAATAAGCTCAGATCATGTGTTTGAAGATATATATTCTAATAAAAATCATGAGAGTTCATCGATTTTATCTAGTTCTGAGGAGGTAATGGAATCTGATATAATTCCAAAATTAAAAAAAGCAGGTAAAAATCTAGTTTTAGCAATTCCAACAGCTGTTTTAGCAACCATAACAATAATTAAAGAGTTAAATCCAGAAAATGATTACGTTGTAGAAAAAAGTACAACAGAAAAAGAAATAAAAGAACCGCAAACAGAGGACTCTAGGTTGGAAGAATTTTATAGAAAGAAGATAGAAGAACAAATAAATCAGAAGATGAATGAGTACCATTATAATTATGATTTACAAATCGAAAAAGTAAGATTAGAAAATAGAATTGAATTATTAAAACAAAAGATTAGCCAAAAAGAGAATCAAGTAGTTAAAAAATTAGGATTATTAAAGTATAAATTGGAATTAACATCTTTAAAAAATCAATTAGAAGCGTTTTATAGATGTTTAGAAAAAGTAGAAGAAAAAATAAATGAAGTTAATAATAATAGAAATAAACAAAAGTTGACTAGAATGAATGATAAACTATTTGATGTAAATAAAAAGATAAAAGAACTTTCCGACTCTCCTAAAGAAAAAATTTTTGCTTTGAAAAAATTGGAAGCTAAGAAAGCTAGTATTACAAAAGCGAGAAAAACAAAAATTCAAAAACAAATAAAAAGTATTGGTAATTATGCAGTTTTTAAAGAAAGTTTTGTTTCTGCTTATGCAAGAACGGAAAACTTTGTTGAAAATTTATTTGTTCCTATGGATAAGATAGACGAAAAAAATAAAATTCATTAAAAAGGGAGGATAATGTATGGCTTTGAAAAAAGATTTTTATACAGAGATATTTGAAAAAGAGCAAAAATGGATAGAACTAATTAACACCAAATTATTGAATGCTATCTATTGTAAATTTTCTTTGCAACCTTTTTATATTTCGAAGAAAAAAGAGTTAGAACAAGAATATTTTTTAACTCATAACGAAATAATGGGGAATGTAGTTAGTACTTTAGATTTATTAATAAGTCAATTAGAAGTTTTATATGAACAATTTAGAACAGGTTATACTGCTGATGCAAATTCTTTAATACCATTATTTTTAATTACTAAGATGAGTAATTCTTATAAAAATGAAAATATAAATGAAATGAGTCAACTTCAAATCAAAAAACAAAAGTTAGAACAAGAAATACGAAATGCGAAACAAGAAGTTTCTTTTCAAGAAGATTATGTTTATGATGATTTTCCGGAAGAAGTGAGAAAAGTAAAATAAAAAAAACAACACAAGTTGTTTTTTATTTTTCAGATTTATTTAAAGTTCTTTTTTCTCTAGCACTCATTCTAACTTTAGAGCCATCTGCTAAAGTAACTAATTGTAAGTTAACTTTTTGCATATGTTTAGTAGCTCTACAAGAGTGTGATCTTCTATTTCCAGATAATGGTTTTTTGCTTGTTGCTTTAACTGCCATAATATTCCTCCATTCAAAGTTTTTTTCCCTATGCCAATAAAGTTTACCATATTTTTAAAAATAAGTCAAATATTTTATAAAAATTTGTTTAAAATAAAAGCGATTTATAGTAAAATATATGTAGGAGGGATAATATGTATACACCACTTTATATAAAAACAGATAATAGTTTACAAACATCACTTATTAAAGTTATTGAACTTATTGAGTTTGCTAAACAAAATAACATTAAATCCCTTACGATAACAGATAATAATATGTATGGAGTTATGGATTTTTATAAATTGTGTATAACTAATAATATTAAACCTATAATTGGTTTGGAAGTAGAGTATAATGATAAAAAAATAGTGCTTTATGCGGAAAACTATGATGGATATAAAAATTTATTAAAGTTATGCACAATCCAATCGGAAAAAAAATTAGAAATACAAGATTTGGAAAAATATTCTAAAAATTTAGTGTGTATAACCCCTTATGAAAGTATATATATATATAATAATATAAAAAAATTTTATAAAAATATTTTTATAGGGTATAGAACATTAGAAGAATTAAATAATATGGATTATGATAATACGGTTTATATGAATGAAACTTTGTATTTAACTAAAGAAGATAGTAAGTATATAAAATATATAGATGCAGTAAGGACAGGAGCAACTATAGATTTAGTAGTATCTAATAATTTAAATAATTATATTTTAAAAGAAGAAGAGTTTGAATCTAATTATAAAGAAAGTATAGATAATAACCATTTAATTAATGAACTTTGTAATGTGGAAATACCTTTTAATCAAAAGCTAATGCCTAAGTTTGTTAATGATGAAGGTTTAGATAGTTATACATATTTAAAGAAAAAATGTATAGAAGGTTTACGTTATCATTTCGGTAATAGTGTAAATAAAATATATAAAGAAAGACTTAAATATGAATTAGAAATAATAAATAAAATGGGATTTTGTGATTACTTTCTAATAGTTTCAGATTATGTTAAGTATGCGAAAGACAATAATATAATAGTAGGAACTGGTAGAGGTAGTGCGGTAGGATCTTTAGTATCGTATTGTTTAAGAATTACAGATGTAGATCCAATAAAATATAACTTACTATTTGAAAGATTTTTAAATCCAGAAAGAGTAAGTATGCCTGATATTGATATAGATTTTGAACATGAAAGAAGAGAAGATATAATTAATTATTGTATAGAAAAGTATGGTAGGAAAAAAGTTGTTCCTATTATAACTTTTGGGACTTTAGGAGCCAAACAAGCAATAAGGGATGTTGGAAAATCTATGGATATAGAATTAGGTTTAATAGACACTTTATGTAAATTAATTGATTCTAGAAAGACTTTAAAAGAAAATTATAATGATAACAAAAAAATAAAAGAATTATTAGAAAGAAAAGAAATATTAAAAGAGTGTTATAAGATTGCTATCAAGTTTGAAGGTTTAAAAAGACATACCTCGATTCATGCGGCAGGAGTTATTATGTCAAGTGTTGACTTAGATGAAATAATACCTTTAGATAAAAGTCATAATTTTTATCTTAGTGGATATGATATGACATATCTAGAAGAAATTGGACTTTTAAAAATGGACTTTCTTGCTATTAAATATTTAACAACTATACATAACATTATAGATAGTATAAATAGTGATTATAATTTAAATATTAAGTTTGATGAAATACCTTTGAATGATTCTAAAGCGTTAAATATATTTAATAAGGCGGATACTATAGGTATATTCCAATTTGAATCAGATGGAATGATTAATTTTTTAAGGAAACTCAAAGTAACTAGCATGGATGATATATTTGCTGCTATTGCTTTATTTAGACCTGGGCCTATGCAAAATATTCCAACTTATATAAATAGAAAAAATAGAAGAGAAAAAATAGATTACATAGATTCATCTTTAGAAAGCATTTTAAAATCCACTTATGGAATAATGATATATCAAGAACAAATAATGCAAATAGCTAGAACTATGGCAGATTATACATTAGGTGAAGCTGATATACTTAGAAAAGCTATGAGTAAAAAGAAAAAAGATATATTACTTGAAGAAAAAGAAAAGTTTACTAGTAGAGCTATAAAAAAAGGATATGGTGCTAAATTAGTAGATAGAGTATATGAACTTATGCTTAAGTTTGCTGAATATGGATTTAATAAATCACATTCAATAGGTTATTCTATAGTTGCATATAAAATGGCTTACTTAAAAGCTCATTATCCTAAAAACTTTATTACTTATTTACTTTCTATGGAAATAAATGATGATAAAAAAACAAAACAATATATATATGAGGCTAAAAAAAATAATATAGAGATACTTAAACCAGATATAAATTTAAGTGATAGGAAATATAAAATAGAACATAGTGGTATAAGATATCCACTTTCTAATATAAGAAATGTAGGTACTCAGGGTTCTGAACTTATAATTAAAGAAAGAGAGTTGGGATTATATACAGATATATTTGATTTTATAAAAAGATGTTATGGTAAAAGTGTTACTAGAAAAACTTTAGAATCGCTTATATATGCAGGTGTATTTGATAATTTTGGTTATAATAAAAATACTCTTATAAATAATTTAGATTCAATTATAAATTATGGTGAATTAATTAAAGATTTAGATAAAGAATTTGCTTTACAACCGGAAATAATAAGTTATGAAGAATATACTAAAAAAGAATTGATGGAACAAGAACTTAATGTATTTGGATTTTATTTAACTAATAATCCAATAACTGAAATAAAATTAAAATATAAGAACATAGTTAATTTAAGTGAGATAAGTTCTTATTTCGATAAAAATATAAATACAATTGTGTATGTAGATAGATTAAAAGAAACAACTACTTCTAAAGGAGATAAGATGTGTTTTATAAGTGGTAGTGATGAAATATCAACAGTAGATGTAGTTTTATTTCCTAAAGTTTATGAAAAATATAATAACATAAAACAAGGAGACATAGTATTTATAAAAGGTAAAGTAGAGAAGAGATTTGATAAAAATCAAGTAGTTGTAAACTCAATAGAAAAGTTATAAATTTATAACTTTTTTGTTTATTTGTTGAGAGCAAGTATTTAAAATGATATAATTATACTGATATTATGATTAATGGTAAGGAGAGGTTATGAAACAAATAAAACATATTGGAGCTTATGGATTAGTAATTAAAGATAATAAAATATTGTTAATAAAGAAAAAAGGTGGACCATATGATGGTAAATTAGATTTACCTGGCGGTACTATTGAATTTGAAGAATCAATAGAATCTGCTCTAAAAAGGGAATTATTAGAAGAAGTAGGAATAGAAATATTAGATTATAATTTGTTTGATGTAGTATCAACTAATATAAAATGGACTTATAAAGATGAATTAGTAGAAACAAAACATATCGCAATATTATATTTAATAAAAGATTATAAAAATGATATAAAAGAAAATATTGAAATAACAGAAATAAATGATGATTCAATGGGCGCTGAATATTTTGATATAGATAAATTAACACAAGAACAATTATCTAATATTGCTTTAATAAGTCTACAAAAACTTAAATTTATGTAAAAATTGTATAAAAAAGATAATAAAACTCAATTATTATCTTTTTATATAATACTTTGTCAAAAAAATAGGTAAAAAATGTTTCATTTTTAAAAGAAGTGTGTTAAAATGTTTATAGTAGACGTTAGAATTGGAGGAATAAACATGGGTTTTATTAAAAACTTGTTTGATAAAGATGAAGTACAAACAGGAAATGGAAATGAATACTATGATATAAGTACAGAAGAAGCTGTTACTGAAGAAGGTGGAGCTAAGATGATTCTTTTAGAACCACGTGCTTATTCAGAAGCTCAACAAATAGCAGATCACCTAAAGAAAAGAAATACTGTAGTAGTAAATCTTAAAAGAGTTACTAGTGATCAAGCAAAAAGAATCATGGATTTTTTGAGTGGAACAATATATGCTATTAAAGGTAACATTCAAAAAATAGGTAGTGGTATTTTCTTATGTACGCCAAACAATATTAATGTACAAGGAAAAATAACTGATGAAACTGAAAAAGATACTAAAGATAAAGATGATGATAATATAAATTACGAATGGTAAAAAAATACTTGAAAAAGAATATTAATTGTGCTATTATATAAAGCACAACGTTTGAGGGATGCTTATGGATAATAAAACGTTTAGAAATTATACTCCTGAGCAAGTAGATCAATTTTTAGACCAAGTTATTAAACAAGTAGAAAGAATGATAGAAGACAATAAGGCTAAGAATAGAGAAATTGCTTTAAGAGATAAAAAAATTGAAGAATTGAGTAAGATAGTTGAGGGTACTGCAAATATACAACAAAAACTTGCACAATATGAAAGAATGGAAGGTACACTTAACAGGGCAATTATGATGGCGCAAAAAACATCAGATCAAATTAAATCAAATGCTCATAGAGAAAGTGAAATAATTTTGAATGATGCTAAAATGAATGCTAGTCGTATTGTAAACGAATCATTATTAAAAGCAGAAAGAACTGAATTAGAAGCAGAAATGTTAAAAAGAAATGTAACAATATTCAAACGTAAATTAAGAGGTTTAATAGAAGCTCAACTAGAAATGGTTGACGATATTGAAAAAGTAGAGTTTTAAAGTAAATGATAGAGACGTTATAATAGGAGTTTTTAAGAGAGTCTAAGTTTGGTGAGATTAGATAAAACAAATATTATATAGATCACTCTAGATACTTTTAATGGATAAGATTAAAACGAGTAATGAACGTTATATCATTTAAAGGTAATAGTAACTATTATGAAATAGGGTGGTACCGTGGTTAATTCACCCCTATGCTTATAATAGTTTTTTTGTTTGTTAGGGGGAAATATATGATAAAAAAATATCCAGTTATAACTTTGTGTGGTTCAACTAGATTTAAAGATGAATTTATGCAAGTACAGAAAGAATTAACGTTAAAAGGTTATATAGTTATTTCAGTAGGTTTATTTGGGCATTCAGGAGATAGTGAAGTGTGGGAAAATATGGACGAAGGAACACTTACTAAGACTAAAGAAATGTTAGATGATATGCACAAAAGAAAAATAGATATAGCTGATGAAATATTTGTAATAAATGTTGGGGGTTATATTGGAGAAAGTACTAAATCAGAAATAGAATATGCAATATCTAAAAATAAAAAAGTAAATTATTTAGAAAATTAAAAATAGGGAGGTAAATAATATGTGTAATTTTGAAGAATTAGATAAAAGAAAAGCAAGCGAAGTAGAAGGTAGTTTAACTGAGAAATTTTTAAATGAAAATTTGCTTCAAAAAACAATAGAAAATAGAAAAGATGATGAAAACTTTGTATTCTTTGATGGGCCTGCAACAGCTAATGGTATGCCAGGTATACATCATATGCTTGCTAAGTTACTTAAAGATACTTTTTGTAAATATAAAACAATGAAAGGTTATAGAGTACTTAGAAAAGTGGGATGGGATACTCATGGTTTACCAGTAGAAGTTCAAGTAGAAAAAGAACTTGGATTTAGTGGTAAAGGTGATATTGAAAAATATGGTATAAAAGAGTTTAATGAGAAATGTAGAGAAAGTGTATGGAAAAATGAAAAGGCATTTGCAGACTTTACAAATAAAATGGGACAATTTATAGATTTAAAAAATCCTTATATAACATATAATAATGATTATATTGAAACTGAATGGTGGATATTAAAGAAATTCTTTGATGCTAATTTAATCTATAATGGACTTAAAATATTACCATACTGTCCTAGATGTGGTACTGGACTTGCAAGTCATGAAGTTGCTCAAGGTTATAAAGAAATAACTGTTAATACAGTAACTGTACCATTTAAAGTTAAAGATCAAGATAATACTTATTTACTAATTTGGACAACAACTCCATGGACACTTATGTCAAATGTTGCTGCTTGTGTAAATCCAAATGAAAAATATGTAAAATGCTTGTCTAAAGGATATAACTTTATAGTAGCTGAAAAACTTGCTAGTAGAGTTTTAGGTGATGAATATGAAGTAGTAGAAGAATATACAGGAAAAGACTTAGAGTATCTAGAATATGAACAATATATGGATTATTTAAGTGTTAATAAGAAAGCATTCTTTGTAACATGTGCTGATTATGTAACTATGGAAGATGGTACAGGTATCGTTCATATAGCTCCTGCATTTGGTCAAGATGACTATGAAGTAGGGTTAAAATATGACTTACCAGTATTAAATCCAGTAGATGAAAATGGATGCTATACTGATGGACCTTGGAAGGGTAGATTAGTTGTTGATAGTGAACTTGAAATAGAAATAATTAAAGAGTTAGCTAGTCAAGATAAAATATTTAAAAAACAAAAAATGGTACACAACTATCCACATTGTTGGAGATGTAAAACACCACTTGTTTACTATTCTAAACCAAGTTTATATATTAAAGTTACTGATTATAAGGATAAAATTATTGAAGCAAATAAAACAGTTAATTGGTATCCAGATTATGTTGGTGAAAAAAGATTTGGTAACTGGTTAGAAAACTTAAATGATTGGGCAATTTCTAGAAATAGATATTGGGGTACTCCAATTCCTTTATGGGAATGTGAATGTGGTCATAAAGAAATGATTGGTTCAAGAGAAGAACTAGTAGAAAAAGCTATTGAAGATATAGATACAACTATCGAACTTCATAGACCATATGTTGATGATGTACATATTAAATGTAGTAAATGTGGTAAGTCTATGACAAGAATAAAAGATGTTATAGATTGTTGGTTTGACTCAGGTGCAATGCCTTTTGCTCAGGTACACTACCCATTTGAAAATAAAGAATTATTCGAAAGTCAATTCCCAGCTGATTTTATAAGTGAAGGTATAGACCAAACAAGAGGATGGTTCTATTCATTACTTGTTATCTCAACATTCATAACAGGAAAAAGTCCATATAAAAATGTACTTGTAAATGACTTAGTAACAGATAAACATGGTCATAAAATGCATAAGAGTAAAGGAAATGCTATTGAACCATTTACAGTATTAGAAAGATATGGAGCAGATCCTATTAGATGGTATATGCTTTATACTTCACCGGTATGGACACCACTTAGATTTGATGAAGATGGAGTTAAAGAAGTAAGTTCTAAATTCTTTAGTACTTTAAAAAATACTTATACATTCTTTAGTATGTATGCAAATATTGATAACATAGATCCAAAAGAATATGAAATAAAATATGAAGATTTAGAAGAAATAGATAAATGGTTAATTTCTAAATACAATAAATTAGTTAAAAATGTAACAGAAGCTATGGATAAATATGATGCAACTATTGCTACAAGAGAAATCCAAAACTTTGTTTCAGAAGATTTATCTAATTGGTATATAAGAAGAAATAGAAGAAGATTTTGGGCTAGTGAGAATGATACAAGTAAACTTGCTGTATATAAAGTAACATACGATATATTAGTAGGTATTTGTGAACTTATCGCTCCAATCGCACCTTTTGCTTCAGAAGAAATATATACTAAATTAACTGGTAAAGAATCTGTACACTTATCAAACTATCCAACTTATAAAGAAGAGTTAATTAATGAAAAAATAGAATCTAGAATGGATTTAGTAAGAGATTTAATTAGTCTTGGTAGAAATATAAGAGAAGAAGTTAAAATAAAAGTTAGACAACCATTAAGTGAAGCGTTGATAGATGCTAAAAATGAAGATTTAATAAGTGACTTAGTAGATTTAATTAAAGAAGAATTAAATGTTAAAGATGTTAGATTTATTAAAGATGTAGAAAACTATATGAACTTTACTGTTAAACCAAACTTTAAAGAAGTAGGTAAGGTTTTTGGACCACTTATTAAAGATTTCCAAGAAAAATTATTATCTTTAAATAGTAGTGATATAACTAAACTACAAGGTGGAGATGTTATAAAAATGACTGTTGGAGATAAAGAATATGATGTTGATATTAACCATGTAGACATTAGAACAAATTCAAAAGAAGGATTCGATGTAGCTACCGATACTAATAATTTCATAATCTTAAATACTGAACTTACTAATGACTTAGTTATGGAAGGCATCGCAAGAGAACTTATTTCTAAAGTTCAAAACTTAAGAAAAACTAAAGACTTTGATATAGCTGATAGAATTACTTTATATTACAATGGTGATGATGAAGTAACAGAAGCAGTAACTAAGTTTGAAGAGTTTATTAAAAATGAAACATTATCTATTGATATTCAAGTTAAGTTTAATCTAAAAGAAGAAGTAGACTTAAATGGACATAGCACTCAGATAGATGTGGAAAGAGCTTAGACTCTTTTTTTGTTGTAAAAAATATAATATGTGTTATAATAATAAACATTCCAAAAAGTTAGTGGGTGATTTATGGGTTATAAGCATGAGAGATTACCTTTAAGTCTTGAAAAAGGTAAATTATATTTAATAAATGATAAATTAAAAGAAAAAAAAGAAGAATTAGAATTATTTCTTCAAGATAATAAATATATGAATAGTAAAGAGTTTTCTAAGAATGTATTATTTTCTCAAGAAATAAAGGCTAATAATACTATTGAAGGTTATAATGATGACGTTGGACTTGTTTATGATATTTTAAATAAAAAATTAAAGATAAACGATAAAGATAAAGAACAAAGAATTAGAAATCTTTATAATGGATATAGATTTATTTATACAGATAAAGAAATAAATAAAGAAAATTTAAAGAAATTATATTCTATATTATCTAGAAATTTATTAAGCGAAGAAGATATAAAAGAAATGGGAGAGTATTATAGAAATAATCCTGTTTATATATTTTTTAGTAGTAATTTAGATGTGGAACCTGATAAAGGTATATCTGCTAAAGACTTAGATAAATATATGGAAGAATATTTTAATTATGTTAATAGTAATAATAATCTAAGTTGTAGTACAGATTATTTCATTAAATCACAAATAATGCACTTTCAATTAGTATATATACATCCATATTATGATATAAATGGTAGGACATCTCGTACTACTAGTATGTGGTATTTACTAAATAATGAAGTATATCCTTATATAATATTTAATAGAGCTATAAGTTTAAACAAAAAATTATATTATAAAATAATAAGAGAGGTTAAAGAATATAGGAATGTTACATTCTTCTTAAACTATATGCTAGATAATGTAAAAATAGAGTTAGAAAAAGAATATATAATGAATATGATAGGTTCTAATTCATCTCATTTAACTGCTGTAGATTATCAAACAATGTATTATATATTATCTATGAATGGTTTATTAACTGCTAAAGATTTTATAACATTCTATAATAATCATAATGATAAGAAAAAAGGTATTGAAATATATAATACAATGTTAGAACCTTTATTTGATAAAGGGATTATAATAAAGGGTAGAAATACAGATAGTTTTATTAATACAAAAGAAAAAAACTTTATATTTGAATTAAATAAAAGTAAGTTTGAAAATGATCCCCAAAAAATAAAAAGATTAAAAATAAAATAGTTTTTAATCTTTTTTAATTTCTATATCTAATATTTTCATTTGATACATTAAATATAATTCCCGCCATAATCATATAACTAAGTAAACTGGATCCACCATAACTAATAAATGGTAGTGTTATACCTGTAATAGGCATAAGTCCAATAGTCATACCTATATTTTGTAATTGTTGATATATAAGCATACCTATAATTCCAGAAATAATATATTTGTTTGTATTGTTTGGACTTTCAATAGCTAGTCTAACTAATCTTAAATCGAAGAAAGTAATAATGCTTAGAAGTATTATAGAACCTATAAATCCAAAATTATTAGAAAATACTGCAAATATAAAATCTGTTTGTGGCTCAGGAAAATATATAGGTGTATTATTTAGGCCATATCCAATTAAACCACCGCTACCAATAGCTGTAATTCCGTTTTCTAATTGATATCCACTACCACTTGACCAATCAAGTAATCTATCTACTCTAAGAAAGAATGATGAACCAAATATTTTAATGAATAAATCATTATTAAGGAAATATGTTAATAAAACTAATCCAACTGCAAGTCCAAATATTCCAAATACTAGAATAAACCATCTGTATCTAATACCAGAAATAAATAACATTACAAAAGTAATTAATAAATAAATTAATACAACACCTGTATCAGGTTGTAGAAATGTTAGAATAGAAGGAATACCTATGATAATGGCAACTTTAATTAAAAATATAAATTCTTGTTTTACAGTAGGTTCATTATACTTTTCTTTAAAATCATTAATCATTCTACCAAGAACTATAATTAATATTATTTTCATAAACTCACTAGGTTGAATATTACCAATACCAGGTATTTTAAACCAACATCTAGCATCGTTAATAGTTGCTCCAAAAAATAAGACTAATATAAGAGATACTATTCCAATTATATATAATATCCAGGCATTTTTATAAAGGAATTTATTACCAATAAACATAACAAGCCCAATTAAAATAAATCCAACTGTATACCACATAATTTGTTTTAAAACTAAATTAGCCTCATCAGTAAGAAGATTCTCAGCACTGCCAATAGTAACAATACTAATAATTGCAAATAAAATAATACAAACAAGAATACTTATATCAATTTTAAACTTTGAATTATTTCTCATATTATCACCATTATTATCTTACACTTTTTTTATAATTTATACAATAAAAAATAAGATATTTATTTTTTTTTAAAAGTATAGTATAATTAAATAGGTGATTACATGGAATTTAGATGGGAATACATTTTGATAATTGCAATTTGTTTAATAATCGCAATCGCAATAACTCGTTCAAAGAAAAAAGATTTTAAATTAGAGGCAAATAAATTAATAATGTTATTAGGTGGTAAAGATAATGTTATCGATTATGAGTTTAATAAATCTAGATTTATAGTTAATTTAAAAGATGTAACAAAAGCAAATAAAGAAGGTATTCAAAGAATGGGCGCTCAAGGAATAGTTGAAATTGATAATCAATTAAAAATAATTTTAGGTGAAGGCGCTAAACAAATAAAAAAACATATAAACGACTTAAAGTGATAAAATATATCACTTTTTTTCATTTTTCGACATTATTCGACAAAACTATTTGATATATTTATTTTGGTGATAAAATGAATCTATTTCAAATAATATTTTTAGATGTAGTATTACTTATATTTCCAATTCTTGTATATTTACTTTATTTAACAACTAATAAAAATATAACTAAAAAGTCTAAAAAAGTATATTTAAGTTTAGTACTAATAACATCTTTCTTTATGCTCTATAATTATGGAGTAGATACACCTAGATTATTACCAGTACTTATATTAAACTCAATAGTAATACTTTCTTATTTAGAGGATAGATATATAATAGCTAATATACTTTCAATATTAATAATATTTATATATAGCAATTTCTTTAATTATACATTTATTCTTTTTGCAATATATATTTTAATATCTCTTTTATATTTAATAAGAAAGAGAATAAATCTTAAGAATATTTTATTTGTTAATTTAAGTATAATTATAAGTAGTATAGTTTATTTTATTTGGGTATATAAATATAATAATGAGTTTTTTAATTTAGATGTAATAATTTATATAATTATTTGTTATTTTTTTATAGTTAATTTAATAAGTTTTATGTACGAAACAGGTAAAAAAATACTTGAAACACACCTAACTTATAAAGAATTACAACAAGAAAAACAAATAAGATTAACTTTATTCAAAATAACACATGAAATAAAAAATCCGATAGCTGTTTGTAAAGGCTATTTAGATATGATAAATGTAAAAGATACAGATCAAGTAGAAAGATATGTTCCAATAATAAAATCCGAAATAGAAAGATTATTAACAATATTACAAGATTTTTTATTAATAAATAGAGATAATTTAGATTTAGACATAATGGATTTTAATATGCTTATAGAAGATACAATACATAAATTAAATCCTTTATTAAAGGATAATAATATTAACTTAAATTTAAATATTTTAGATGATGAAATATTTATAAATGGAGATTATAATAGACTTAGTCAAGTATTAATAAACATAATAAAAAATAGTATAGAAGCAATACCAGAAAATCATAAAGGTAAAATAAAGATAAAGACAAAAATAAAAGATAAAAAATATTATTTAGTAGTAGAAGATAATGGAATAGGAATGGATAAGGAAGTATTAACTAATATTAAAAAACCTTTCTATACAACTAAGAAAAGAGGTTCTGGTTTAGGCGTTTCTTTAATATATGAAATAGTAGAAGCACACAATGGTAAAATAGAATATTCATCTGAATATGGTAAAGGAACTAAAGTAACAATACAACTTCCAATTTATGAATAGAAAACAAGAATACTTGTTTTTTTCTTTTACTTTTTATATAATTAAAATGGTGATAATATGAAGGGTAAATTAATAGTAATAGAAGGAACGGATTGTAGTGGTAAAGAAACTCAAACAAAGATGTTGGTAGAAAGATTAGAAAAATTAAATATAAAATGTGTTAGGCGTAGTTTTCCTATGTATGATACTCCAACTGGTAAAATAGTAGGTGGTCCATATTTAGGTAAAGAATATATTTGTGGGTGTTGGTTTAGTGAGGGAGCGGTTAATGTTAATCCTAAAGTTTCTTCTCTATACTATGCGGCAGATAGAAAGTATAATGTGGATAAAATACAAAAGTTATTAAATGAAGGTATAAATGTAATATTAGATAGATACACCTATTCTAATTTAGCGCATCAAGGTGGAAAAATAGAAAATAAAGAACAAAGACTTGAAATGTATAACTGGTTAGATAAATTAGAATTTGAATTATTAGAACTTCCAAAAGCAGATATAAAAGTATTTTTACACATGCCATATGAAGTGTCTTGTATATTAAAAAAAGACAGGATAGAAAAAGCAGATCAACATGAAGCCTCTAAGGAGCACTTATTACTTGCTGAAAGTGCTTATATAGAGATTGCTGAAATATATGGTTTTAAAACTATAGAATGTAATATAGGTGATAGACCTAAAAAGATAGAAGATATTAATAATGAATTGTATGACTTTGTATATAATAATTTGAAATAATTAAAGAGATGTGTTATAATTAACGCTTGAGAAGGTGCTTAAAATGATTAAAAAATTAGAAAAAGCAATAAAAAAAATTATAAATTATTTAAAGACTAATATATTGATGACTACATTTATTGTAAGTTCACTTATAAACGGATGTTTAATTAGGTTTTTTACAGTAGAAAATTATTTTGCAATTAAACCAATACTTGCAGATTCAGTCGTACTGTTAATAATAACAGCATTTGGTTATTTCTTTAAACCTAAACACCAATTTAAGTATTTCTTAGGATGGAGTATATTTTTTACTCTTATATGTATAATAAATGCTGTATATTACAGTAATTATTTATCATTCGCATCACTTTCACTATTAAAAACAGCAGGAGAACTTGGTGGGTATGCTGATGCGGTAATAAAAAATATATTAGAAATAAAACAACTTATATATTTATGGCAAATATTTGCTCTTTGCTTCGTACACGTTCAATTAAAAAAGAAAAAATATTATTCTAGAGTAAAAGATATTGAAGTAGGAAAAATAAGATTTTTAAATATGTCTGTTGTTTCTTTGATCGTTTTAGGATTTTTTATTTCAATGTTAACAGGAACAGATATAAGTAGATTAAATAAACAATGGAATAGGTCTTCTATTGTTATGGAATTTGGTATATATGTATATCAATTTAATGATGTAGTAAGTTCAGTAAGAACTACTGTAAATGAAATGTTTGGATATGATGAATCATATAAAACATTTAGAGAATATTATGATGTTAAAGAAGAATTAGGAGAAAATAAATATACTAATCTTTTTGAAGGAAAAAATGTAATTGCGATACATGCTGAAAGTATTCAAGGATTTACTATGAATCTTGCGTTCAACGGTGAAGAATTAACGCCTAATATAAATAAATTGGCAAAAGAAGGAATTTATTTTTCTAACTTTTATGCTCAAGAAAGCGTAGGAAATAGTAGTGATAGTGAGTTTACTTCTTTAAGTTCGCTTTTACCATCTTCTAGTGGTACAGTATTTATGAATTACTTTAATAGAGATTATGAAACTATATTAAAGTTATTAAAAGAAGAAAAAGATTACTATACATTCTCTATGCATGGTAATAAAGGAGATGCATGGAATAGAAATGTAACATATAGTTACTTAGGATATGATGATTTTTATTATTATACAAAAGATTATGAAATAGATGAAGAAATAGGATTAGGGTTATCAGATAAATCGTTCTTTAGACAATCTGTTGAAATAATAAAAGAAATAAATAATAAAAACGAGAATTGGTATGGTACACTTGTAATGCTTACAAACCATACTCCATTTAGTGATATTGAAAAATTTGATTACTTGGTAGATTATAAAACAAGTGAAATTAATTCTGAAACAGGGGAGAAAATAATTACTCCATGGCTTGAAGAAACTAAAATAGGTAATTATTTAAAATCAGTTCATTATGCAGATGAAGCTATTGGAGAACTTATAGCTATGTTAGAAGAAGAATTATTAGAAAATACGATAATAGTTTTATATGGAGATCATGATTCTAAATTAAAACAATCTGAATTTAGAAAATTATATGAAAGCGAATATTATGAAAGTGTACTTATAAATAAAAACGATACAGTAGGAACTATAGATGATTTTACATATGAAATAAATAGAGAAGTTCCGTTTATAATATGGTCACCAGATATAGTAGATACTAAATATAATAAAGAAGTAAAAGAAGTAATGGGAATGATAGATATTATGCCAACGCTTTCTAATATGTTAGGTGTTAAACCAAAATATGCTCTTGGTAACGATATGTTTAGTATAGATGAAAATATAGTAGTATTCCCAGATGGAAACTGGATAACTAATAAAATTTATTATAATAGTTCAAAAGGTACATTTAGACAATTGGATTTAGAGACATCTATAGATATGGAATATGTAGATAATTATAATAAGTATGCTGAAAACTTAATAAGTTTATCAAATGGCATAATTACTTATGATTTAATTAAAGCATATGAAACAGGACAAGAAACTGTATTAGAAGAAAAAGGAAAAGTAGATTAAATTACTAGAGTTAAATCTCTAGTTTTTATTTATTAAAATATGGTATAATGAAATAGTAGAAAGAAGGATATATGAATACAGATATAATTAAACAAATGAGTAACAATTTAGGAATAACTGAAAAACAAGTTGAAGTAACTTTAAAACTTCTTGAAGAGGGTAATACAATACCATTTATTGCTCGTTATCGTAAAGATGTCACAGGCGCTTTAGATGAAGAAAAAATTAAGGCTATAGAAGAAATTTATAGTTATCAAGTAAACTTATTAAAAAGAAAAGAAGATGTCATAAGAATAATTGATGAGAAAGGTCTTCTTACTGATGAATTAAAAAGTGAAATAATGAATGCAACTAAGTTAGTTGAAGTAGGAGACTTATATAGACCATTTAAAGAAAAGAAAAAAACTAAAGCTACAGAAGCTATAAAGAATGGATTAGAAGGACTTGCTAAAGAAATAATCGCATTTCCTGTTAATGGTAGTATTGATAATATTGCTAAAAAATATTTAAATGAAACTGTAAAAACTATAGAAGAAGCAGTACAAGGTGCTAAATATATAATTGCGGAAAATATTAGTGATAATGCTAAGTTTAGAAAATCTATTAGAGATAATACTTATAATTATGGTATTATTAAAAGTAAAAAGAAGAAAAATAGCGAAGATGAAAATAAAACTTATGATATGTATTATGACTATGAAGAGAAAATTAAATATATAAAACCTCATAGAATACTTGCTTTAAATAGGGGAGAAAATGAAGCCGTACTTAGTGTATCAATTGAATATGATAAGGAAAGAGTATTGAGTTTTTTAGAAAAAAGATTAATAAAGAATGATAAATCTTTTGTAGTAGATATTGTTAAAGACGCAATAGAAGATTCTTATAAAAGGTTAATTGAACCTTCAATAGAAAGAGAAATAAGAAGTGATTTAACTATAATTGGAGAAGATGCTGCGATAAGTAACTTCGCTAAAAACTTAGAATCATTATTACTTACACCTCCTATGAAAGAAAGAATTGTATTAGGATTTGATCCTGGATATGTAAATGGGTGTAAAATAGCTGTAATAGATAGAACTGGTAAGTATTTAGATAGTACAGTAGTAAAACCTTTCTTAAAAGGAAATCAAGAAAAGTTAATAGAACAAGCTGAAATAGTGGTTAAAACATTAGTAAATAAATATAATGTAGATATAATTGCTATTGGTAATGGTACTGCTTCAAGAGAATCAGAAAAATTCATAAGTAATATGATAAAAAAATATAATTTAAACTGTAAATATGTAATAGTAAGTGAAGCGGGCGCTAGCATTTATAGTGCTTCTAAACTTGCTATAGAAGAATTTCCAAATCTTGAAGTAGAAAAAAGAAGCGCTGTTAGTATTGGTAGAAGATTACAAGATCCATTATCTGAGTTAGTTAAAATACCTCCTGATGGAATAGGAGTAGGACTTTATCAACACGATGTCTCTCAAAAAAAACTTTCTGATAATCTAGATTTTGTAGTAAGTAAAACTGTAAATAGTGTAGGTGTAAATGTAAATACAGCTTCATCTTCAATTTTAAAATATGTATCAGGAATTACTAAAAGAAATATAGATAAAATAATTGAATATAGAAATTCTAAAGGAAGAATCAATAATAGAAAAGAAATAGAAAAATTATTAAGTGATAAGGTTTATGAACAAGCAATTGGATTTTTAAGAATTACTGAAGGAGATAATATACTTGATTCTACTGGAATACATCCTGAAAGTTATAATGTCGCTACTGATTTACTTAAAAGTTTAGATATGGATTTAAATGATGTAGGCAGTAATGAATTAATAGAAAAGTTAAATAAAATTAGTCTTGATGAATATAAAAATAAATTAAATACTGATATTTATACTTTAGAAGATGTAGTTAAATCTTTAAAAAGTCCTGGTAGAGATCCTAGAGATGAAATGCCGCAACCATTACTTAAAAGTGACGTACTTGAACTTAGTGATTTATGTGTAGGTATGAAACTTCAAGGTACTGTTAGAAATGTAGTAGACTTTGGAGCATTCATAGATATTGGATTGCATGAAGATGGACTTGTTCATATATCAAAAATAACAGATAAATATATTAAACATCCTAGTGAAGTTTTAAGTGTAGGAGATATAGTGGACTGTTATGTAGAAGAAATTAAATTAGATAAGAAAAAGGTTTCTTTAAGTTTAATTGAACCAAAATAAAATTACCTAAAAAAGGTAATTTTTTTGTTTTGAAAAAGGAAATTTGATATTAACACAATATAATATATATAGGAAGTAGTAGAGCATGAATTATTATAATCAAATAAAAGATAACTTAATTAAATGTGAAATATATGATAGAGCAAAAGATTATTCAAAAGACAGAAATAAAGTAAATGTGTATTTTGAAATAGGAAGATTACTTAGTGAAGCAGGTAAAGAATATGGTAAAAATATAATTAAACAATATTCAGAAAAGTTAATGGTTGAAGTAGGTAAGAAATATAATGAAAGAACCTTATATGGAATGAGAAGATTTTACGAAAAATTTAGTAAGCAAAAATTGAACCCAGTGGGTTCAAAATTGAGTTGGAGTCATTATAGGGAACTATTAACAATTAAAAATATAGATGCTATACAGTATTATATTGAGATTTGTCAGAAAAACAATTTATCAAAAAGACAATTACAAGAAAAAATTAAAAGTAATGAATATGGCAGATTAACTGAAGAAACTAAAAATAAACTTATAGAATCTAGACAATTAGAAGTAATTGACTTAGTTGCTAATCCAATAAAGATTAAAAATAATTCTTTAAATGAATAGATAACGGAATATACTTTAAAACAGTTAATATTAAACAATCTAGATGAGTTTTTATTAGAATTAGGTTTTGGATTTACTTATGTGGGGAATGAATTTAAAATTAAATTAGATGATAGATATAATTATATAGATTTATTGCTTTTTAATATAGAATATAATTGCTATGTCGTTGTAGAACTAAAAGTAACTGAATTAAAAAAAGAGCATATAGGTCAAATACAAGTTTATATGAATTATATAGATAATAATTTAAAGAAGTTTACTCATAATAAAACCATTGGTATAATAATTTGTAGAAAAAACAATAGATATGTTATTGAGTATTGTAGTGATAAAAGAATCTTCTCTAGAGAATATGAATTAATATAAAAAATACAGATAATTCTGTATTATAAGTTCATAAAAAATATAGAAATAATAAGTATAGTTGCAAACATATTCCAAATAATATAAGGTATAAGTAATTTAGCAGATGTTTTATTTAATTCTTTTGATTCATAATATAAAAATAATGAACTAATAAGTACTACTATTGTATCTATAAGTGCTAAAAAAGGACTTTTTATAGTAAAGAAAAGAAATGAAAATATTTGATTAGAAAAATAATTTATAAGTAGTGTTTTATTATAACTCGGGATATCTTTATAATTATTATCTCTATAGATTAAATAAATACTTATAGCTATTAAAATATAAAGAATAGTCCACACAATAGGAAATACTATAGATGGTGGCGCAAAAAAAGGTTTATTTAAACTTTTATAAAATATAGTATCGCTTCTAAAAATTAAACCGCCTATAAACCACGGCAAAGCAATAAGTAAAAACTTTAAAATTTTTTTCATGTAACACCTCTTTACATCTTATTCTAAATGTATTAAAATATTAGTATGGGTGATTACATGAATATTACTTTAAATAAAAATGATGAAATAGTTATGAAATTACTACATTATTTTATAACAATTCAAGGTTATGCTCCTGTAGTTTTACACGGGGCTAAAGATGAAATATGGCTTGAAAAAAGTGATGGAGATTATAAAATAATAAGAATAGTTTCTAACTATATACATAATGATGAACAATTAAATTTTGATATATTTAGAACTAAACAAATATTAAAAAGAATAAAAAGAAAGATGTTTTCTTTTAAAATGGATGCCTTAAGTATATTTGTAAATCTTGGTGATAATGTAAACTTAAAAGATAAAGATTTTGATAACATCAAATGTGCTGATGTAAAAGAAATAAGTGATTTATCTAAATATTCTTTTATAATAAATAAGTTTCCAAATATATTAGAAGTTGAAACTGTTAAAGAAGAAGGTATTGAACTTTTTATAAAATTAACGGATGATATAAATAAGAAAAACTTTGAAGAAACTAAAAAAGCAGAAGATGTATTTTCTAAAAAAACACCAGTTATGACTTATATATTTATGGGTATATGTATAATATTATACATATTGTCTGCTTTATATTCATCAAATTTTTTAGAATTAAGACCTGGTGTTTTATACAAGTTTGGTGCTTTAGTTAATTTTAATATGATGAGTAAAGATGTTACGCAACTTTATAGGTTAGTAACTTCGGTATTTTTACATGGTGGACTAATACACTTAATTTGTAATATGTATTCATTATATATAATAGGTCCTCAATTAGAAAGTTTCTTTGGTAAAATCAAATACACAATAATATTTATTGGTAGTGGTGTTATAGGAAACTTACTTTCAATGGCATTTTTGCAAGACACTTATGTATCAGTAGGTGCTAGTGGAGCGATCTTTGGACTTTTAGGTGCTTTGTTATATTTTGGATATCACTATAGAGTTTATTTAAGCGGAGTAATAAAAAGTCAAATAATTCCTTTAATAGTATTAAACTTAGCAATAGGATTTATTGGTACTAGCATTAATAATTTAGCGCATATAGGTGGTCTTATAGGTGGTGTACTTGTATCTATGGCTGTAGGAGTAAAATATAAGAGTGCTAAAGCGGATATTGTAAATGGAATAATAATGACTTTAATATTTGTAGTGTTCTTGATTTATATGATATTTTTTAGATAGAATTATTCTATCTTTTTTTCATATATTTTATTGGTGATAGAGTGAAAAAAATAATATTATTAGTAGTTTTGTTATTACTTTGTGGTTGTTCTAAAAAACTTACTTGTGTTTATAAAGAAGAATATGAAGATATAAGTATAAATAATAAAATTGTTTTTAATTTTAAAGATAACACCTACAAACAAGAAGATATAATGGTGTTTGAAGATAATGATAGTGCATCTACTTATTTTAAAGATATTGATGCCTATGTAAAAGAATATAATCTTGTATTAGAACAAAATAAAATAATCTCTAAATTAGATGGAGAAATAAAATTAGATGGTACTAAGAAAGAAATAAAACAACAATATGAAGGTTATGATTATAAGTGTAAATAATTATAATCTTTTTTTCATAATTATAAAAAAACTTCATAACATTTATTGATAGGAGATGTTTATGAAAAATATAATACCATTTAAAAAAGATGTAATTTTTAAAACAAACTTAAGTGAAATAACAAGTATATCTTTAGAAAATACATTAAATTTAAAAGATGACACTATAAGTGGAGATTTTATAATAAGTGGAGATTATAAAGTAAGTGATAAAAGTACAAGTGTAGAACCATTTAATTTAAATATCCCATTTGAAATAGTTTTGGATGACAGATTTGAAACTAATAAGGCGACTATTGATATAGATGATTTTTATTATGAAATAGTTAATAATAATGTCTTATCTGTTTCAATAGATGTATTAGTAGATCATTTGCAGGAAAAACCATTAATAGAAACAGACTATTTAGTAGAGGTTACTCCTGTAAGAACAGTATTAGATTGCGAGGAAGAAGAAATGGAAAATAGTGTAGTAGAAGAAAGATGTATAGAAAAAGAAGAAGAGTTACCAAAAAGAAATGAAAAAGAAATAGAAGCAAAAATCAATTCAATATTTAGTAATGGAACATTTAATGATGAAGTATATGTAACTTATAACGTATTTATAATAAGGGATGGAGACACTCTAGATAGTATTATGGAAAAGTATAATGTTACTCAAGAAGAATTAGAAAAATATAACGATTTAAGCAATTTAAAATTAGGAGATAAACTAATTATACCTAATAGTTATGAAGGAAATTAGTGAATTATTAAAGAAGAATGATATAAGAGCTTTGAGTTATAAAAGAAATGGTAATGTTATAATTGCTAATACTAATATAGGTAAAGTAGTAATAAAAAAAAATAAGAATAAAGATTATATTTATAATTATTTAAATACTAGAAATTTTAATTATTATCCTGAAGTAATAGAAAAAGAAAATTACGTGGTATCTAAATATGTAGAAGATGTAAATATTCCACAGGAACAAAAAATATTAGATTTAATAGATTTAGTCTCACTTATGCATAGTAAAACAACTCATTATAAAAATATAAGTGAAGATGAATATAAAAAGATATATGAAGATTTAATGAATAACTTTGAATATTTATTTGAATATTATAATGATTTAATATCTATAATAGATGATAAAGTGTTTATGAGCCCAAGTGAGTATTTGCTTGCTAGAAATATAAGTGCGATATTTAAATCTATTGAAATAGGTAAGGGATATGTAGAAAATTGGATAAAAGAAGTAGAAGGTATGAATAAACTTAGAATGAGTATAGTACACAATAATTTAGATTTATCTCACTATATTAGAAATAGTTACGATTATTTGGTTAGTTGGGATAAATCTAAAATAGATATACCGGTATTTGATTTATATAATTTATACAACAATCATTTTTTAGACTTTGATTTTGTTGAACTATTAAAAAGATATGAACAAACATATCCTTTAAAAAAGTATGAATTAGATTTATTCTTCATACTAATAAATATGCCTTCTAAAATAGAGTTTGATGATACTGAATTTAATATGTGTATTAAAATTAGTAATGAAATAGATAAACTTTATAAAAGTAATGAATTAGTAAATAAATACAATAAAACTATTAGTAATTAATAGTTTTTATTTAGTTTTTAAAAAAAATGTAGTATAATTAAATAGGTGATAATATGGCAAAAAGAAGAAGATTAAGTAAAAAAGGGAAAAAATTCTTTAGTTTATTGAGTGTTATTTTTATAACTATAATTGCTATAGTGATTTGCTATAATTTAGGTGGAGAAAAAACAACTACTGAAACTCCAGAAGATAAACCGCAAAAGAAGGAAGAACCTAAGGTAGAAGAAAAATTAAAAATATTGGATTTAGACTCTAATACAAGACCTTATGCGGTGATGATAAATAATATTAAAACTGTTTGGGGATATCAAAGTGGTATTCAAGATGCTTATATGGTATATGAGATAATCGTTGAGGGCGGATATACTAGACTTATGGCATTGTATAAAGATAAAAATTTAGATAGAATTGGATCAGTTAGATCATCTAGACATTATTTTTTAGATTATGCTTTAGAAAATGATGCAATTTATGTACATTTTGGATGGAGCCCACAAGCGCAAGGTGATATTAAAAAACTTGGAGTAAACAATATTAATTTTATCAGTTATAATGGTTATACTAGAGATAGAAGTTTAGGTCTTGCTTCTGAGCACACTGCTTTCACAACCACTAAAGATATAATGAATGGTGCAGATAAATATGGTTATAGTAAAACTACTGATGAAAAACCATTATTAGATTATAGTGTTAAAACGGTAACCTTATCTAATATGGAGGGCGTAATTCAAGCAAATAAAGTATTTATAGATTATTCAAATAGTAGATCTACTTCATTTGAATATGATAGTATTAATAAAGTTTATAAAAGATTTCAGAATAATATAATACATAAAGATTATGTAACTGGATTACAATATACAACAAAAAATATCATAACTTATCAAGTGGAAAATTATACTATAAGTGGTGATAATAAAGGAAGACAAACTTTAGAAAATATTGGAAGTGGTACTGGATGGTATATTACAGAGGGATATGCAGTGCCAATAACTTGGGAAAAATCTTCAAGAAATAGTAAAACGATTTATAAGTATAATGATGGAACGAAAATAAAAGTTAATGATGGAAATACTTATATTCAAATACAGCCTAAAGGAAAAGATTTAACAATAGAATAAACCTTTATTAAAAAAATTTAAAAAAAGGTAACAAAAACCATTATAATTTTTGTATATTTATGATATAATGTAATAGTTGCTGAGGTGAATTAGAGGTATGGCAAATTATAATAAAGATCAAGAATACCTATATATTATAGATAATATAATGGAAAATAAAGAGTTTAAGAAGATAGAGAATATTAAACATCATAATACAACTAGGTTAGATCATTCAATGAAGGTTTCATATTATTCATATAAGATTGCTAAAACATTAAAACTTGATTATAAAGAAGTAGCAAGAGGGGGACTTCTTCATGATTTCTATACAGATGAAATAAGCGAATGTGCCAAGATTAAAGATAAAATAAAATTATTTTCAACACAACACCCAAAAGATGCTGTAAATAATGCCACAACTTATTTTAATTTATCTGAAAAAGAAATAAATATAATAGAATCACATATGTTTCCTGTGGATTATAGGATTCCTAAATATGCGGAAAGTTGGATTGTTAGTTTAGTAGATAAGGCATTAAGTTTTGGAGAGTTTTCTAAAAAGTTTAGTTATAAATTAAGTTATGGATTTAATTTATACTTATTATTTATATTAAATATTATAAAATAGGCTTATTTATATAAGCCTTAATTTGTATCCGTAGCTCAGTAGGATAGAGCGATTGCCTCCTAAGCAATAGGTCGTTGGTTCGATTCCAATCGGGTACACCATTTTTGTATATATTTTAAAAAAGAATAGTTTTATATTCTTTTTCTTTATAGTATAATATAACTGTTGGGAGTAATTTATGGAAAAGTATAAAGATGTAGAAAAAAGTATAATAAAAAAATATAGAAAAGAAATATGGAGTAAATTTGTAAAAGCAGTACAAGAGTATGAACTTATAGAAGAAAATGATAATATTATGGTATGTATAAGTGGTGGTAAAGATTCATTTTTGCTTGCTAAATGTTTTCAAGAAATAATTAAACATGGTAAGTTTAAATTTAATGCTCATTATGTAGTAATGAATCCAGGTTATAAATTAGAAAACTTAGAATTAATAAAAAAGAATGCATTAGAACTTAATATACCAATTGAAATATTTGAAAGTGACATATTTGAAGTAGTTGATAAAGTATCAAGTGAAAGTCCTTGTTATTTATGTGCTAGAATGAGAAGGGGATTTTTATATAGTAAAGCAAGAGAATTAGGATGCAATAAAATCGCTTTGGGTCATCATTTTGATGATGTAATTGAAACAACTCTTCTTTCTATGTTTTATGGATCAGAAATTAAAACAATGATGCCAAAACTTCATAGTACTAATTTTAAAGGTTTAGAACTTATAAGACCTTTATATTTAGTCAAAGAGGAAGATATTATTAGTTGGAGTAAATCTAATGAATTAACATTCTTAAATTGTGCTTGTAAGTTTACAGAAAAAAATTCAAATGATTTTGAAAGTACTAGTAAAAGAAAAGAAATAAAACAACTAATAAAGGATTTGAAGAAAATTAATAAAAATATAGATCATAATATATTTAAAAGCTTAGATAATATAAACTTAAATTGTGTTCTTGGAACTACTAAAAATGGTGTAAAAAAAAGTTTTTTAGAAGATTACGATAAAGAATAATATATTTATTATTTTTTTATGATATAATTTAAATAGTAGAGAGTGATTATATGGATAATAATATGAGAAAAAAAGCTGCTAATAAGTATTTTAAAGCAGTACAAGAATTAAATGAAGAAAGAAAACATAAATTTATTTATATTTTAAGTATTATATTATTTACACTTATTATTATAAAAATAACAATAGGGGAAATAGTAATACCTTTAAACTCTAGAATATTTCCCTATAAAGACAATAGATTATATGAAGTATATTTAAATAATTTAAATGTTGAAGTAGAAGTTCAAGATATAAAAAAGATTACAATAATACCTTATTTTCTTTCAATAGGTCAATATTATAGTGGTGTTTATCAAGGTAGTTTAGGAATATATGACGATGTTAAAGAAAGTGATTCATATAAATTAAAAATAAATTCTTATGATTGCTATTCAAAAGTTCCGTCTTTAGAAGAAAATAAAAATATTGAATATAAAATTAGTTGTAATACTGAACAAGATTATATAAGAAAATTGACTAATGATACAAAATATACTATGTATATAAAACATACTTATAAAGGAAAAGAAACTTATCTTTATGAAGGTTCATTTATAGAAGAAATAACACCCTTTATAATAAAAAAGGGAAGATATCTTATAGAAATAACAGGAACGTATAAAAATGTAGAAAGCAAAATATATGTTTCGTTTGATAAGAATAACTAAGTTTATTCTTTTTTTTATATGTGTTATAATTATTATAGGTGAAATCATGAGGTATGAATTAAATGGTATAGAGTATGATGTTATAATAGAAAAAAAGAATAATAAAAACTTATATATAAGAGTAAAAGAAGATGGTAAGATATATGTTACTTGTAATTATTTGGCTACTAAAGGGATGATATTAAAAGTTTTAAATGAAAATACTAAAGCTTTACAAAAAATGGTAAAACAGGCTTTAAAACAAAAGGAAAAAAGTAATAAGTTCTTTTATTTGGGTAATTCATATGATATAATTATAAATGAAGATATAAATAGCGTAAAAATTGAAGATGATAAAATATATATAAAAGATTTGAAAATGCTTGATAAGTGGAAGAAAGAAGAAATTATTAGGGTATTTGATGATAGATTTGTTATAGTTTTTAATCAATTTAAAGAGAATATAAAGTCTCCAATACTTAAAATAAGAGACATGAAAACTAGGTGGGGAGTTTATAATAGAAAGAACCATACAATTACTTTAAATGCTAAATTAATAGAATTTGATACTCAAAAAATAGATTATGTTATTATACATGAATTATCACATATAATACATTTTAATCATTCTAAATCATTTTGGAATTTAGTTAGTAAATATTGTAAGGATTATAAAAAAATAAGAAAAGAGATGAAGGAATAATGAAAGAATCTTTTAAAAAAATTAGATATATTTTATTAGTGCTAATTTTATTAGTTGTTAATTTTTCAGTTCCAACAAAAGAGGTTGCTGAAGCTAAAACTTTAAGAGATTTAAAGGAAGAATTAGCGCAAAAAGAAGCTAATTTAAAAGCTGGTGTTAGTGAAAAATTATTAACAGAACAAGAAATAGCTACTAAAAAAGAAAGTATTAATAAAATTAATATAGAAATAGATTCCATTCAACAAGAATTAATTAATTTAACTGAGGAGATAGAACAATTAAATGTTGAGATAGTTGAAAAAGAAAAAGAAATAAAAAATATTATTAATTATTATCAATTGTCTAGTAGTGAATCTGCTTACTTAGAATATATTTTTGAAGCTGTAGATTTTACAGATTTTATATATAGAATGGCTATAACTGAACAACTTTCTGATTATAATGATAAACTAATTGATGAATATCATCAAAAAATAAAAGAAAATGAACAAAAAAAGAAAGATTTAGATGCTAAAACTATTTCGTTAAACGAAAAACAAAATCAATTGCAAGCAGAATTAGTTTCTTTGGGAGATCAATTAGGCAGTATAGTAGAAGAAAATGTAACTATGGAAGAAGAAATTAGGTCTTTAAAGAAAGTAATAGATACATATGAAAAAACGTATAACTGTGGACTTGATGAAGACATCAATACCTGCGGTAAAGGAAAGCTACCTGTAGACACTGCATTTTATAGGCCTGTAAAAACAGGTAGAGTATCAAGCAATTATGGGTGGAGAACATATTGGATAAATGGTGCAGAAAAAACTGATTTTCATTATGGTGTTGACATTTCACGTACGGGTTATAAAGCACCAGTTAATCCTATTGCCGCTGGACGCGTTGCTTATATAGAAGAACAAACTAAATGTGGAGGTAATAGAGTTTATATTCATCATGATGTAAAAGGTCAAAAGTATACTTCGGGTTATTTCCACTTGGCATATATAAACGTTAAAGTGGGTGATATAGTTACTACTGAAAGTGTTATAGGTGGTGTAGGTGGTATAGAATCTTATGACGGTTGTTCGACTGCCGTACATCTTCACCTTCAAATTTCAACAACTAATATTGAACCACTTAAATTAGGATTTTATTCTAGATTTACTGCAAGAAGTTTTAATCCAAGAAATGTGTTAAATTTACCTAAAGAAGGTTCTTTCTTCTATGATAAAACAACTAAATATTAATCGACAAATTAAATTAGTCACTACTATTATAATAATAGTGGTGATTTTTTTATGAAGGTAAAATTATTTGATGAATCTCATGAATTAGATTTAGAAAGTAAGATAAATAAATTTTTAAGTGAAAAAGAAATAGACCTTATAGATATTAAATATCAAGTAGCTATTAACATCTGTGGAGAAGAACAAATATATTGTTTTAGTGCTATGTTAATTTATAGATAATTTTGTTGAATAAAAAATATTATTTTTAAACATCATACTCATAGAATATTAAAGGAGGGATTATATGTATAATAGTTTTACAGAAGAATCAAGAAAAATATTAATGAGAGCAAAAGAAGAAATGAAAAAATTAAAACACCCTTATGTAGGTAGTGAACACTTACTTTTATCTATTTTAAAAGATAATAATGAAATAAGTGAAAAATTAAAAGATTATGATTTAGATTATAAAAAATTTAAGAATGAATTAGTAGATATAGTAGGAGTAGGTAGTAAAGAACCAGAGTGTTTTTTATACACCCCTTTACTTAAAAGAATAATGGAGAATGCTGTTTATGATAGTAAAGAAAATAATAATGGTAATGTAACTATATCTCATCTTTTTTCTAGTATGTTAGAAGAAGGAGAAGGAATTGCTATTAGAATACTTATTGGCATGGATATTGATTTAGATGATTTATATCAAGAATTTGCTTATAAGCTCCCAATTAAAAAAAATAAAAATAAAAAATTACTTATAAATGAATTAGGTGTAGATTTAACTAAGAAAGCAAGTAATAATGAACTTGATCCAGTAGTAGGCAGGGAAGAGGAAATAAATAGAGTAATAGAAATACTTTGTAGGAGAAAGAAAAATAATCCTATACTTATTGGGGAAGCTGGGGTAGGTAAAACCGCAATTGTAGAAGAATTAAGTAGAATGATAAGTAATAATGAAGTACCTAATAGTTTAAAAAATAAAAGGATAATAAGTTTAGATATGGCAACAACAGTAGCTGGTACAAAATATAGAGGAGAGTTTGAAGAAAGGGTAAATAAAATATTAAAGGAATTAGAAGATAATGATGATATAATTCTTTTTATAGATGAAATACATACATTAGTGGGGGCAGGAGGAGCAGAAGGTGCGATAGATGCTTCTAATATATTTAAACCCGCACTTGCTAGAAATAAAATGAGATGTATAGGCGCAACTACTACAAGTGAATATAAAAAGTTTATTTCAAATGATAAAGCCTTAGATAGAAGATTTCAAAAAGTAGAAATTTGTGTTCCAAGTAAAAAAACAGCAAGAGAAATCTTACTTAGATTAAGAAATACATATTCTAATTTTCACAAAACTTTAATCAGCGATGAAATAATAGATTATATAATAGAACTATCAGATAAATATATAAAAAATAGATACCAACCGGATAAATCAATAGATATATTAGATGAAGTATCTGCTCATGTATCCCTAAAAGAAAATAAAAAATTAAAAAAATATAATAATCTTACTAAGGAATTAAATGAACTTATAAAAACAAAGAAAAGTTATTTAATAAAAAAAGATTACGATACTGCATCTATTTATAAAGAAAAAGAAAACAAACTAATGTCAAAAATAAATAAATTAGAATTAGAAATAACAAAAGAAAAAATAAATATAGTAACTAAGGAAGATGTTATTAAAGTAGTAAGTAGAAAAAGTAATGTACCTATATTTGAACTTAAAGAAATAGATAAGAAAGATATAATTAATTTTGAAAAAAATTTAAAGGAAAATATAATTGGTAATAAAAAAAATATAGATGAACTTATTAAAATATATAAAAAATTAAAACTAGGTTTTAAAGATGATAATATGTGCTATTCTATGCTTTTTGTAGGTCCAAGTGGAGTAGGTAAAACAGAACTTGCTAAACTTTTCTCGCAAAAAATAAGTAATAGTGTTATTAGAATAGATATGAGTGAATATAGTGAATCTCATACTATAAGTAAGTTAATTGGTTCTCCTGCTGGATATGTAGGTTATGATGACAATAAAAATATATTAGAAGGTGTTAAAGATAATCCTTTTTCAGTAATTATTGTAGATGAACTAGAAAAAGCACACCCAAACATAATAAATCTTTTTTATCAAATATTAGACGAAGGTAAATTAAAAGATTCTAAAGGAGAAGATATTTACTTCAATAACTGTATGGTTATAATGACATCTAATATAGGATTTAATAATAATGGTATTGGTTTTAATAATAAAAACAAAATTAGTAATGAATTAAAAGAAACTTTTAGTATTCCTTTTATAAATAGAATAGATAATGTACTTACATTTGATCATTTAACTTATGATAATATAAAAAAAATAGTAGAAGAACAAATTAAAAAATTAAAAAACAAATATAAGAAAAAAGATATAAAATTGAAAATAAATAATACAGTAATAGACGAAATAATAGATAAATCTAATTATAAAGAATATGGTGCTAGAAAAATAAGTAAAATAATAAAAAATGATTTAGAAATGTTAATAATAAATTATATACTTGACAATGAATATAATATAAATATAAAAACCATAAAGAAACAAATATTAAATTAAACATAATAAATCATATAAACTTATTTATAATATATCTAAATGAACAGGTAGAAATAGTAAAATAAAAAGGAAGTTATCTTCCTTTTCTTAATTGCAGAATTTTTGCTTTAGGTTTTTCTATTGTATTTAAATTATTAATAGCATCTTCTTTAGAACTATCATAAATTCTATTACAAGAATTAATTCCATATATAATATTTTGAATGGTTAATTGTTTTTGATTATTTACTTTAGCGTCTGCAAATATTCTATCTATAATACTTATAACTAAATCGGGATTACAAACTTTATCATTCCAAGTTCTATGTTTAGTATCTGTTAGTTTTGTTAATGTGTAAATAATATTGTCCATCGAGTCTAAAAGTTTAATATTGTTATTATTACTATAATCATTAAATGCTTTATTAATTATTTTATATAGCATTTCATCGTTAGGTTCATCTACTAATATTTTTTCGAACCTTCTTTTTTAAGAATCATTAGAAAAATATTTTTCATATTCTTCTGTAGTAGTTGTGCCAATAACTTTTAAACCCTGTCTATCAATAGCTTGTTTAATCATGGCAGCAACATCGTAATCACTTTTATCATGCGTTCCAGCACCATAGGTAGTGTGTATTTCATCAATAAAAATTAGAGCATTCTCTTTTGTAGCAATATTAATTAAATTAGTAATTTTATCTTGAAGTGTACCTGAATATTTAGTTCCTGAAAGAAGGCTAATTAAATCTATTTCAATAATTTTCTTATTTTTTAGAAATTCAGGAACATTATTCTGTTGTATCCTATATGCGAGTTGATCTACAATAGTAGTTTTGCCAGTACCGCTCGGACCTACTAAAACAGGGCTCTTTTTATCTTGAGCAAGAGCAACTATTAGTTCGTTAACTTCATCATCCCTACCTATAGCAGGTTCATTTTTAAAAACTTTTTCAGTGAGCAAAGTACTATAATTGGTATTTATATTGTTGTTATTTTTAATAATATTTTCGTTGTTATAACTTTTGTCACTTTCTAAATTATATTGATTGTTTTTTACCATCATTCGGTTATTTAATAAAAATACAAATTCTTTAATATCTTTGTTTGATATTTTCTTGTCTTTTAATATTTTTTTAACTACTTTAGGAATGTCATCAATTTGTTGATCGTTTTTAAAATTTTGTTTAATAGATAACGCTAAAGAACAAGGCTCAAATATAGCTGAATCTCCATTACCACACCAAGGGCTATAAAAGTCTGTATATTTCTTTTTTGAACAAACATCAAAGTAGTAGTAATCAAGATGGAAACTGTCTTGTTTGGTAATAGCAATTCTTTCTCCATAAAACCTTATATATTGTTTATTATCTTTATATATTGTTCTAGCATATCCTACATTTCCTATAAACAATTTCTCTGCATCATAAAATTTCATACCATCACCTGTATCAGATATTATACATTAAAAAAATCTAATTTTCAATAAAAATAAAATTGATTTTAAAACATTATTTATTCAAAAATTATTTAAAACATGTTATAATAATGTAAGGTGATAAAGATGGATAATATTAAAAAAAGAATTGATGAATTAGTAAAAATATTAAATAAATCAAGTTATGAATATTATACACTTGATAATCCTAGTATTACAGACCAAGAATACGATTCATTAATGGATGAATTAATAAAATTAGAAACAAATAATCCATCTTTAGTTAGAGTTGATTCTCCAACTGTAAGAATAGGTGGGGAAGTTATAAGTGAATTCAAGAAAGTAACACACCAAGTACCTATGATGAGTTTAGGTGATATTTTTAATGAAGAAGAACTTATAGATTTTGATGAAAAAATAAAAAAAGTAGTTAGTAATCCTGAATATGTATGTGAACTTAAAATAGATGGATTAAGTGTTTCACTGATCTATGAAAATGGAAAATTAGTTAGGGCTGCAACACGTGGAGATGGAACTGTTGGCGAAGATATAACTCATAATGTTAGAACAATAAAAAATGTTCCTTTATCTTTACCTGAAGATATTGATATTGAAGTTAGAGGCGAAATATATATGCCTTTATCTTCTTTTGAAAAACTAAATGAAGAAAGAAGAGAAAAAGGGGAAAAGGAGTTTGCTAATCCTAGAAATGCTGCTGCAGGATCAGTTAGACAGTTAGATAGCAGGGTGGCTCGCGAAAGAAATTTATCAACTTTTATGTATCACATACCAACTCCTAAAAATTATAATTTAAAAACACAAGCCCAATCCTTAGAATTTATGAAAAAATTAACTTTAACAGTTAATCCAAATATAAAGAAAGTTAATGATATAAAAGAAGTTATTGATTATATAAATTATTGGGAAAAAGAAAGAAAAGAACTTCCATATGATATAGATGGAATAGTAATAAAAGTGAATGATTATGCTGATCAAGAAAGATTAGGAGTAACTGCTAAAGTACCTAAGTGGGCAATTGCTTATAAGTTTCCTGCTGAAGAAGTTTTAACAAAATTAAATAATATAGAATTTTGTGTAGGTAGAACTGGTAAAATTACTCCAAGAGCAGATCTTGATCCCGTTAGACTTTCCGGTAGTGTTGTTAGAAGTGCTACTTTAAATAATCAAGAATATATTACTGAAAAAGATATAAGAATTGGGGATATAGTTTCTATTAGAAAAGCAGGGGAGATAATTCCTGAAGTAGTAGAAGTAAAATTTGAAAGAAGAACAGGTAATGAGTTACCATTTAAGATGATAGATAACTGCCCTATATGTGGATCTAAATTAGTAAAAAAAGAAGGAGAAGTTGCTTATTTCTGTTTAAATACTAATTGTGATGCGAGAAATATAGAAAGTTTAATTCATTATGCTTCTAGGGATGCTATGAATATAGAAGGCTTTGGAGAAAGAATAGTAGAAGATTTCTATAATATGGGATATTTAAAAACTATAAGTGATTATTATACTTTATATACTCATAAAGAAGAGTTAATGGAACTTGAGGGATTTGGAGAAAAAAGTATTAGTAATTTACTTGAAAATATAGAAAATAGTAAAAATAATTCATTAGAAAAATTGATATTTGGACTTGGTATAAAACATGTTGGGAAGAAAACTGCTAAAATACTTAGTGAATGTTATGATTCTTTAGATAAATTAATGAATACTAATATTTTAGAATTATCTACTATACCTGATATAGGAGATATAATTGCGGGGAGTATAATAGATTATTTTAATACAGAAAAAAATATTAAACTTATAAATGATTTAAAAGATAATAATGTAAATATGAATTATATTGGTAAAGAGAAAAATATAAATGAATTATTTGTTGATAAGACATTTGTGCTTACAGGTACATTAGAAAGAATGACTAGAAATGAAGCCAAAGATTTAATAGAAACTTTAGGTGGTAAAAATACTAGTTCTGTAAGTAAAAAGACTGATGTAGTAATAGTAGGAAATTCGCCTGGTAGTAAATATGATGATGCAGTTAAACTTGGTATTACTATATGGAATGAAGATGAATTTATAAGTAATAGTAGGAGGTAATAAGATGAATGAGTGGGTTGGATTTAAGGGAACTAAATGGCAAAAAGAAATAGATGTCAGTGACTTTATTGAAAGAAACTATAAAGAATATTTAGAAGACGATAGTTTTTTAACTGGTGTAAGTAAAAGAACTTCTAAAATATGGGGTAAGTGTAAAAAATTACTTGCTAAAGAAGCTATAAGTGGGGTTCTTGATGTAGAAACTTTTATAATGAGTGGTATTGATAATTTTGAAGTTGGATATATCGATAGAAATAATGAAGTAATAGTAGGACTTCAAACTGATGCACCTTTAAAAAGAATAGTTAATCCATATGGTGGATATAGAATGGTCAAAAAATCATTAGATGCTTATGGATTCCATTTAGAAAGAGAATTAGAGGAAAGTTTTAAAGAGTTTAGAAAAACTCATAATGATGGAGTATTTGATGCTTATACAGAAGAAATAAAAAAAGCAAGACATAATCATTTAATTACTGGTCTTCCTGATGCGTATGGTAGGGGAAGAATTATTGGAGATTATCGTAGACTTGCTTTATATGGGGCAGATTTCTTAATAGAAAAGAAAAAAGAGGATTTAAGTAAATTAACTGATATAAATGATGTGTCAACTATTCAACTTAGAGAAGATGTTAAAGAACAAATAAGGGCTTTAGAATTAATAAAGAAAATGGTTTCAAGATATGGTTTTGATGTATCTAGGCCAGCTGGCAATGCAAAAGAAGCAATACAATGGACTTATTTCGCATATTTAGCAGCTATTAAACAAAATAATGGCGCAGCTACTAGTATTGGTAGAAATACATCATTCTTTGATATATATATTGAAAGAGATATAGAAAACGGTATTCTTACAGAGCAAGAAGCACAAGAACTTATAGACCAATTTATAATTAAATTAAGACTTGTTAGACATTTGAGAACTCCCGAATATAACGAATTATTTGCTGGAGATCCAACTTGGGTAACAGAATCTATAGGTGGTATGCTAGATAATGAAAAATCGTTAGTGACTAAAACTGCTTATCGTATGTTAAATTCACTTAATAATATAGGTGAGTCAGCTGAACCTAATTTAACAATTTTATGGAGCAAAAAATTACCAGATAATTTCAAAAAATTTGCTAGTAAAATGTCAATTAAGACACATACTTTACAATTTGAAAATGATGATTTAATGAAGCCTATATATGGTAATGATTATGCAATTAGTTGTTGTGTGTCTGCTTTAAAACTTGGATATCAAACACAATTCTTTGGTGCTCGCATTAACTTTGTTAAAGTATTATTATATGCTTTAAATGGTGGTAGAGATGAAATTACTGGGGATTTAGTTATTGAGGGTATAGATGAGTTAGAAGGAGAATACTTAGATGTAGATGAAGTATTGAAACAATTTGATAAGGTATTAAAGAAAACTGTAAAAATATATATTGATGCTTTAAACATAATTCACTATATGCATGATAAATATGCTTATGAAAGTAGTCAAATGGCGTTCTTAAATACTAATTTAGAATATTTAATGGCATTTGGACTTGCTGGTATTTCAATAGTTGCTGATTCTTTTTCAGCTATGCAATTTGGACATGTAAGAGTTAAAAGAGATGAAAGAGGGTTAACTAATTCATTCGATGTTGAATTTGATTATCCAAGATATGGAAATAATGATGATAGAGTAGATACAGTTGCTAAAAACTTGGTAAAAAGAGTTTATAGAGAATTGAAAAAATATCCTTTATATAAGAATGCAGTTCCAACTCTTTCACTTTTAACAATCACTTCTAATGTAGTTTACGGTAAACATACAGGTGCTACACCAGATGGAAGAAAATTTGGAGCACCATTCTCGCCAGGGGCGAATCCTTCGCAAGGAGCAGATAAAAATGGTGCTTTAGCCTCGCTTTCTTCAGTTGCTAAAATACCTTATAAAGATTGTTGCCAAGATGGAGTATCAAATACATTCTCAATCGTGCCTAATGCTTTAGGCAATGATGAAAACGAAAGAATTAATAATTTAGCTAAAATACTTGATGGGTATTTTGGAAGTGGTGCTCATCATCTAAATGTAAATGTACTTGATAAAGATTTACTTATAGATGCAATGCATAATCCAACTAAGTATCCAAATCTCACAATAAGAGTATCTGGTTATGCAGTTAATTTTAACAAACTAACTCAAGAACAAAAAGAAGAAGTTATAAGTAGGACGTTCCATGAACAAATTTAAAAGTGGATATATACATTCTATAGAAACAATGGGTCTTGTAGATGGTCCAGGTATTAGAGTAGTAGTATTTATGCAAGGTTGCCCACTTAGATGTTTATTTTGTCACAATCCAGAAACATGGAATAAAAAATCAAATAATAAAATGACATCTAAAGAAATAGTAGATGAAGTTAGAAAGTATAGACCATACATAGAAAAAGAAGGCGGAGTAACATTTTCAGGTGGAGAACCATTACTTCAAACAGAATACTTACTTGAAATGTTGAAGATGTGTAAAAATGCTGGATTTCATACTTGTATAGACACATCAGGAACGGGGTATTCAAAAGAATATTTAGATGAGGTATTAAAATATACAGACTTAGTTATATTAGATATAAAAGCCATAGACAATGTTAGCTATAAACAAGTGACATCTAAAGAAATAGATGAGTTTAATTATTTTGTAGAAAGATTAAATGAAAATAATAATAAAACATGGCTAAGACAAGTAATTGTGCCTAATATAAACGACAATGAAGAATATATTATAAAATTAAAAAATTATATAAAAATATTTAAAAATATAGATAAAATAGAATTGCTTCCATATCACTCAATGGGTATACAAAAATATCAAAAACTAAATATAAAATATAGATTACTAGATACTCCAGATATGGATAAAAAAAAGTGCAAAAAATTAGAAGAATTATTGAACAAGTAATTCTTTTTTTGCTATAATATTTATAGGTGCATAGTATGGAAGATAAGTTTACAAATGAAGAAATAAAAAAAGCATTAGAACAAGCAGATGCTAATATAAATTTTGAAGAAGTAATAATACCTAATATAATTAATATTAATAATAAGGTATTAAGAAAGGAATTTAAAAATGAACGAAATACAAGACCAAATTAATTGGGATTCATATTTAATACCTGGTAGTAATGTATTAAAAAATAAATTAAATATTACAAATTATAATGAATTAAAAGAGCAAGAAAAAAGTTTAGTAAGAAAGAAATTAGCTTATCTCTATCTAAAACCTATAAATGGTAATTTTAATATAGAACACCTTTTAAATATACATAAGTTTATATTTGATGAAATATATCCTTTTGCTGGAGAATTTAGAACATGTTCTATGCAAAAGAATACAAAGTTTTGTAATCCACAGGAAATAGAACATCATTTAAAAGAAGTATTGACCCAAATGAACGATGTGTTTAGTCAGGATATTTCATCAATTCAGGAGTTTGCTTTTAAACTAGGAAGTTATTATTATGATTTAATTTATACACATCCATTTAGAGAAGGAAATGGAAGAAGCATTAGAGTGTTTATTAGAGACTTTGTTTTAGAAAAAAGTAAAAATATGTCTTGTGGCCCTTTAGATTTAGATTATACTAAAATAGATAGTAAAAACTTACTTATGGGAACTGTTAATAGATATATTTGTCCTAGTATGATTGAAGTAGAGTTTATGAAGGGCTTAGTAGAGTTAGAAAAAAACAAAATAAAATAGTGTGGATTCATTCTACATTTTTTTCTTTTAAGTTATTTATATAAATGATATAATTATTTATATAGAGAGGTATTTTATGATAAGATATAATCCAAAGATAGATGAAGGTTTAAATCAAAAGCAAGTAGATTATAGAATTAAAAATGGCGATTATAATTATAACAGTGATGTTAAAACTAAAACCATTGGTCAAATTTTATTCTATAATGTTTTTACTTTGTTTAATATTTTAAATTTATGCTTAGGATTTTTAGTGTTTTGTGTTGGATCTTATAAAAACTTATTATTCATTGGAGCAGTTATATGTAATACTCTAATAAGTATAATTCAAGAAATAAGAACTAAAAGAGCAATTGATAAATTATCTATAGTATCAAGCGTTACTGCTAATGTAATTAGAGAAGGTAAAAGTAAAATAATAAATATTGAAGAAGTAGTATTAGATGATATAATTGTTTATAAAAGGGGTAACCAAATAATTGCTGATTCTATAATAAAAGAAGGTGTTGTTGAAGTCAATGAATCATTACTTAGTGGTGAAGAAGACTTAATATTAAAAAAAGCAGGAGATATGCTATACTCTGGAAGTTTTGTAGCAAGTGGGAAATGTACCGCTAAAGTAGAAAAAGTTTCTATCAATAATTATGCAACTAAGATTACTAAAGAGGCAAAATATATAAAAAAAGTTAATTCTGTAATAATGAAAACTTTAAAAAAAGTAATAAAAATAATTTCTATAGTAATAGTTCCTTTGGGAATATTACTTTTCTTAAAACAATATAGTTTAGATAAAAATATTTCTGAATCAATTATAAATACAGTAGCTGCAATAATTGGAATGATACCTGAAGGATTAGTATTATTAACTAGTACAGTGCTTGCTGTAAGTGTACTTAGACTTTCTAAAAGAAAAGTACTTGTTCAGCAATTATATTGTATAGAAACATTAGCGCGTGTAGATACGATATGTTTAGATAAAACAGGAACCCTTACAGAAGGAATAATGGAAGTAGAAGATGTAATTGTATTAAATGAAAACTATGATTATAAAAAAATTTTAAGTGCAATAGCAAAAGAATTATCTGATGATACTCCAACAATGGATGCTATAAGTAGAAAATATAATAAAATATCTAATTTTAAGTGTTTAGAAGTAGAGCCTTTTTCATCAGAAAAAAAATATTCTAGCGTGACATTTAAAGAAGGTAAATATGTATTAGGTGCGCCAGATATATTAGATACTAGTACTAAGATGAAAGAACTAATAAAAAAATATAGTGATAATAGATTAATACTTTTAAAAAATAAAAAAGATAATATAGCTTTAATACTTTTGAAAGATAAAATAAGATATAAAGCCAAAAATACTTTAGAATATTTGAAAAATGAAAATGTAGATATAAAAATAATTAGTGGAGATAATGAAAATGTCATAACTAGAATAGCGAAAAGGGTAGGACTTAAAAATCTTAAATGTATTGATATGTCTAAAAATCATACTAACATGAATCATCAAATAGTGGAAAATTATAATATATTTGCTAGAGTTAGTCCAGAGCAAAAAAGGGATCTAATTAGAGCATTAAAAAATAATGGACATATTGTAGCAATGACAGGTGATGGAGTAAATGATGTGCTTGCTTTAAAGGAAGCAGATTGTAGTATTGCTATGGCAAGCGGATCAGATGCTGCAAGAAATGTATCAGAAATAGTATTGTTAGATTCCAATTTTGATGCAGTGCCTAAGATACTTGAAGAAGGTAGAAGAACAATAAATAATGTAGAAAGATCAGCATCGCTTTTTTTAACTAAAACTATTTATGCAACATTGCTAGCAATTATATTCTTATTTCTCCCTATGAACTATCCATTTCAACCAATACAACTTAGTTTAGTTAGTTCAATAACAATAGGAGTACCTGCTTTTATACTTGCTTTAGAACCAAATCAAAACAGAATAAATGGTAATTTCTTTCTGAATGTATTAAAAAAATCAATTCCAGGAGGACTTACAATAGTTATTAACATAATAAGTGTAATGATTGTTTCTAAAATATTTGGGCTAAGTGAAGAAACGACTTCTACTTTATCAGTAATATTAGTAGCAATTACAGGATTTATATTATTATATAAGATTTGTTATAAGTTTAATCTTTTAAGAAAAATTATGTATATATTATTGATTATTATATTTTTAAGTTGTATTATAGGTTTATCAAAACTTTTTGAATTAGTATTATTGAAACAAATATTTATTGTGTTTATAGTGTTATTTGCAATTTTAGATGTAGGATTGTTTGATTTTATATCTAATGTTTGTGAGAAAAAGATATTTAAATATAAAGATAAAATAATTAAGTAGGAGGAAATATGAATTTTGTTGCTCTTTTATTAACACTCTTGGTAGGAATGTTTATATTATTAGGTAGTTTTATAGGTTTAAATTATAAAGATAATAAAAGGTTTACTGATTTTAGTATATCAGTTGCTTTTGGAGTAATAATAAGTTTAATATTGTTTGAATTATTACCTGAAACATTTGAAGTGTTAAATGGTGAGATAGGTGTAGCTAGAACAATATTTGTAATAATAATTCTTTGTTTGATAGGAATAACTTTGTTAAAATTATTAGATTTATTTGTACCACACCACGAACACGAATCACATCATAAGCATCAACATAGTAGCGATAAATGCCATAATAATCATTTATATCATATAGGGATAATGTCTTCGATAGGGGTTATTGCTCACAACATAATAGAAGGTATGAGTTTATATTTAGTATCTAGTACTAGTTTAATATCAGGTGTATTGCTTTGCGTTGGAATAGGGTTGCACAATATTCCTATGGGGCTTGTAATTTCTTCAACTCTTACATCATCTAATTTTTGTAAAAACAAAATACTAAAAATTAGTTTAATAGTATCAGTCGCTACTTTTATAGGGGGATTGCTTATGTTTGTAATAGGTGGTGTAAATGAATTAGTAGAAGGTATACTTTTAGGTCTTACTTTAGGAATGTTAATATATATTTCTATATTTGAATTATTACACCAAATCTATCATATGAAAAATAAAAAGATAGCTATTATAGGAACAGTAATAGGTGTGTTGTTATTATTGATAAGTGTTTTATTAGGACATGCCCATTAAAAATTATATAATTTATTTTGAAGATCGTTCTTAAGAACGATTTTTTTGTCAAAATTTAAATTTTTTCAAAAAATTTTTTCAAAAAAAAAGGAAATTTAAAAGTTTTGTAGAATGATATATATGAGGAGGTGATAATATGAAAAAATATCCAATAGTTTTACAAGATGAAATTAAAGACTGTGGAGTATCATGTATTCAGATGATTTTAAAATATTATGGTGGATATGTGAAAAAATCTAATTTACTTGAAATGACAAAAACTAGTAAAAAGGGAACAACCGCTTTTAATATTAAAGACACTTTAATAAATTTAGGATTTAATTGCAAAGGCATTAAATGTGATTTAAATGATATAAATAAAGATAATATAGTTTTACCTTGCATTGCTAGTGTAACTATTAACAATTCCTATAAACATTTCATAGTTATTTATGAAATTAATTTTAGGAAAAAATATTTAGTAATAGGTGATCCTGCAGACAAAGTAAAGAAAATTAAATATGAAGATTTTATAAAAATATTCAATAATATATTATTAATCTTTTACCCTATAAAAACATTAACTATAGAAAAAGAAGTATCTCAATCGACTTTTATATTTAATTTGTTAAAACCACATAAAAAGATATTAATTAATATATTTATTTTATCGATTTTTATAACCTTATTTTCTATAATAACTTCTTTTTACACAGAGTATATGTTTAACTCGCTTAATTATTTTTCAAGAAAATATTTATTATTTATATTTTGTATCTTCTTTTCTATTTATATACTAAAAATATTTTCTGATTACTTTAGAAATAAACTATTATTATTTATTAATCAAAAATTAGATCTTGTACTTACTTTGGATGTTTTTGAAAAAATTATTAAACTTCCTTATAACTATTACCAAAATAGAACTACTGGTGATGTAATATCCCGTATTTGTGATTTAGAATCAGTAAGAGAAATGATAAGTAAAGTAGCATTATCTATCTTTGTAGATTTACCTTTAACTTTAATATCTTTAATTGTTTTATATTTTATTAATAAAACTTTATTTACAATAAGCTTAATAATATTTGTACTATATTTTATTATAATTATCATTTTTAGAAGAATTTTTAATGATTATATTAAAAATATACAAGTAAAAAAAGGAGAATCAACATCTTTAATGATTGAGTCTATTAGCGGATTTGAAACAGTTAAAGGAATGCATATTGAATCCTATATTAAAGACAAGTTTGAAAAAAGATATGTTAAATACTTAAAAGATGTTTTTAAGTTTCAAAATTTATTTTTCTTACAGAATTTATTTAAAGAAATAATAGATAATATAGGTTTTATAATTATAACTTTAATAGGTTGTCTTTTAGTTATAAATGATAGTATGAATATAGGAAAGCTTCTAACATTTACATCTTTACTTGTTTATTTTCTAGAACCTATAAAAAATATTATTAATTTAGATACTATAATAAAAGAAGCCAAAAATGCATTAAAAAGAATTCTAGATATCATTACTTATAAAGAAGAAAAAAGTGGTTTAGTAGGTAATTTTTGTAATGGAGATATAGAATTCAAAAATTTAGAGTTTTCTTTTAATGATAGAGATTATGTTTTAAAAAATATAAACCTAAAAATAAAGAAAAGTTCTAAAGTTATTGTTGTAGGTAAGAGTGGTAGTGGAAAAAGTACTTTGTTTAAAATACTTATGAGATTTTATAAATCAAAAAATAATAAAGTGTTTATAAATGATATAGATTTGAATAATTATAATATAAATATATTAAATAATAATATTTTATATGTAGGTCAAAATGAGATATTGTTTAATGATACCATTTATAACAATTTAGTATTTGGTAATAGTAAAAGTTCTAATGTTTTAGATGTTTCAAAAATTTGTTTTGTAGATGAACTTTTAGATTCTAATTTAGGATATAATATGATGATAGAAGAAAATGGATTTAATTTATCTGGCGGTGAAAAGCAGAGAATTGTACTTGCTAGAGCGTTATTAAAAAAGTTTAATATACTTATAATTGATGAAGGATTGAGTCAAGTAGATGTAAATATGGAAAGAAAAATATTAAAAAATATATTTGATAAATTTAAAGATAAAACTATTATATTTATATCTCATAGATTAGATAATTTAGATTTATTTGACAATTTAATAAAAATAGAGAATGGAGTTGTAGATAATGTATGTAGGGGATAAATTAGATGTTTATAATGATTCGTCAATAATTTTAGAAAAAAAGATTCATAAAAAAATTATTTCTTGGGTTACAATTTTGGTTATATTACTTGTTTTGTTAGTTGTGTTTTCAATGGTACCTTTTAATATTTATAAACCTGTTATAGGTAAAGTAAATATCACCGACAATAAAACTTTTTTGGAATTAGATTTAAATTATAGTGGTTTTCCAGTTAATCGTTATAATAAATTATATATAAGAAATAAAGAATATAATTATAAAATTGTAAGTATAGAAGATAATATTTTATTGCTTGATATAAATTTAGATGAAAGTCTAAAAATACAAAACAACATAGTGAATGTGAACGTTTTAAAAAATAGAACTACAATATTTAAAATAATAAGAAATAAAATAAAGAAGGGATTTGGTGTATGAAAAATTTAAATGATAAAGAACTTATGAATGTAGAAGGCGGGGCAATAAAACTAGGAATCGCCTTTGGTATAGCTGCTGGTGTAACTTTTATAATAGGAATAATTGATGGTTTATTTAGACCATTAAGATGTAATTAGGAGGTATTATGAGAGAATTAAAAGATAAAGAGTTAATGAATATAGAAGGTGGGTCTAATTGGCTTACTGCTTCTTTCTTTAATGCTGCTGCGCGCGCTATGGATACATTAATGAATGTAGGTAGAAGTTTGGGTTCTGCCATAAGAAGAGCTTTTAGTGGAAAAGTTTGCTCTGTTTAAAAATAAAGTTGTACAAGCTATACTAATTACAATAACAATGCCTTTATGGCTAACAGTATTATCTTATATCTTTTCTTTTCTAATTCAAGCAGGAAGAATTATAGGAACATTTATAAGATTTGTTGGTGAAGGAGGTATGTGTTTATTTTGAGAGATTATAAATCTCTCTTTTTAATAAGTAGGAGAAATTAAATGAAAAATAGTATCCAAAAACAATAAAATAGGTATTATTTTAATTGAAGAAGATTAAAAATGATAAAAATGCTTTAAAAATAAAAGTTTTTCTTGTATATTTTGAAATTAGGTGTTATAATACTGATAGATTTGTGAAAGGAGGGATTATATGTCAAAGGTAATAGTAAGAAATGGTAATGTTGATGGTGCTTTACGTACTATGAAACAAAAGAATGCAAGAGACGGCCTCCTAAAAAAAGTTAGAGAGAGACAAGAAGGTTATAAAAAGCCAGGAGTTAAACGTAGAGAGAAAAAAGAAGAAGGAATTAAAAATTCTAGAAAAAGACAAAGAGAAAATTATTAAGAGCTTTATAAGCTCTTTAATTTTAGAAAGGTAACTAGTATGAAACAGAATTTATTAAATGATTTGGTTGTTGCTATGAAAAGTCAAGATAAGGAAACATTAAGTGTTCTTAGAATGGTTAAAGGAGCTATTCAATTAGAAGAAATAAATAAAAAAAGTGAATTATCTGATGAAGATTTTATAGGTGTAGTTAGCAAACAAATTAAAACAAGAAAAGAATCAATTGCTGAATTTGAAAAAGCAGGTAGAACTGATTTAGTAGATCAAACAAAAAAAGAAATAGAAATACTAAATAAATATATGCCTGAGCAATTAAGTGAAGAAGAAGTACTTAAAGTAATTGATGAAGCTTTTAATGCACTTAATCCACAAACTCAATCTGATATGGGAAAATTAATGGGATATGTAACTCCTAGATTAAAAGGTAAAGCAGATATGAGTTTTGTAAGTAAAACAATTAAAGAGAAATTATCTAATATATAATTGACAATTAAAAATAAAAATAAAAATAGTATTATATAGTAAATATATAGATGTAAGAGAATTTTAAATAGCAAGAAAAATAATATATACAAGGAATTATATATATAATTAGAAATGTCGGAATAACGAACTTATATTGAATGATAAAAAAATAATTTTTTTAAATAATTTTTTTGGATATATTTGATTAGTTGTGATGGAATTCATAGTGTTTTTAAAATATCAAAATAATGTGAAATAAAAAAATCAAAAATAAAAAAAGCTTTAAGAAAGTTGAGAAGAAGAGGCTTAATTTTTAAAATCAATAAATAGGAAAGTGTTTCTAAAACATTGATTTTTTTTTATTAAAAGTGTATTATATTTATATCGAGGTGAAAATATGAGAGAATTAACAGAACAAGAAAGAGTTAGAATTGAAAAACTTGACGAAATAAGAGAATATACTAACCCATATCCAGAAAGATTTGAAAAAACTCATTCTATAAAAGAAGCGAGAGATTTAGAGGACGGTACTAAAAATGTTAGTATAGCAGGTAGAATTGTTTTCATGAGAAAAATGGGTAAATTAAGCTTTGTACGCATTAGAAACTTAGAAGCAGATATTCAAATACAATTAAAGGCAGATACTACTGATGAAAAAGATTACGAGTTCTTTAAAAGATTAGTAGATTTAGGTGACTTTATAGGTGCTACGGGAGAAATAATTACTACTCAAACAGGAGAAAAAACTTTATTAGCAAGTACAATTACTTTTTTAGGGAAAGCTTTAAAACCATTGCCAGAAAAGTTTCATGGATTAACTGATACTGAAATGAAATATAGAGAAAGATATGTTGATCTTATTTCCAATGAAGAATCAAGAAAAGTATTTTTAGGAAGAAGTAAATTTTATGCTTTTTTACATAAATATTTAAGAGAAAATGGATTTTTACAAGTAGAAACACCTATTATGCAAAATGCTGTGTGTGGTGCTGCAGCAAGACCTTTTTATACACATCATAATGCACTTGATGTAGATTTTAATTTAAGAATTGCACCTGAAACTTATTTAAAACAATGTATAGCAGCAGGATTTGATAGAGTTTATGAACTTGCTAAATGTTTTAGAAATGAAGGAATGGATACACAACATTTACAAGAATTTACTCAAGTTGAATGGTATGTATCTTATTGGAATTTTGAAGATAATATAAAATTTTATAAGGGTTTTATAAAAGCATTGTTAATGGATCTTGTAGGAACTACTTCAATTGAATACCAAGGTGTAACACTTGACTTTGGAAAAGAAAATTGGGATAGAGTAAATTATGTAGAAAAGATGAGAGAAATTCTTGGAGTTGATTTTTTAAGTGTAGAAGAACCATCTGAACTTAAAGATATAATTGTTAATAAAGGATTATTTACTTATGCAGAATTAGATGAATATAAATCTGTAAGTCAAATAGTTGATTTTGTCTATAAAAAAACTATAAGAGAAAAAATTGTACAACCAACTATAATGTATAATTATCCGTCTGCTTTAATACCACTTGCTCGTCGCAATGATCAAGATGAAAGAATTATAGATGTATTTCAAGTTGTTGCATGTGGTACAGAACTTTGTAAGGCTTATTCAGAACTTGTAAATCCAATACAACAAAGAAATGCTTTTGAAGATCAATTAAAAGCAAAAGAGCAAGGTGATGAAGAAACAATGGAACTTGATGAAAGTTTTATGGGGGCTATGGAGCAAGGTATGCCACCAATTTCTGGTTTAGGTTTTGGTGTAGATAGATTAATGATGTTAATATATAATCAACCATCTATTAGAGATGTTGTATTATTCCCAATGATGAAAGATAAAAAATAAAAAAGGAGAGATTATGAAATTATTATGTGTTAATGCAGGTAGTTCATCATTAAAATTTCAAGTATATGAAATGCCTGAAGAAAAAGTTTTAATAAATGGATATATTGAAAAAATAGGCGCTGAAGATTGTTTTTGGACAGTTAAAGTTAATGGGGAAAAAATAAAAAGATCTAAATATTTAAAAGATCATACAGAAGCTGCTAAAGTTTTAATAGATGAATTATTAGAAAATAAAGTAGTAGAATCTTTAGATGAAATAAAAGGTGTAGGACATAGAGTATTACACGGTGGAGAAAAATATTCTGATTCAGTTATTATCACAGATGAAGTTATTGAAGATGTAGTAAACTTAACTAAATTAGGCCCGCTTCATCATCCAGGTAATTTAGCAGGTATAAGAGCTATGAAAGAAGCATTCCCAAATGTTCCAATGGTTGCTGTTTATGATACTGCTTTCCATGCAACAATGCCTAAAAAACATTTTCTATTTCCAACTCCTTATGAGTGGTATGAAAAATATGGAGTAAGAAAATATGGTTTCCATGGGACAAGCCATAAATATATAACTACACAAATGAAAGAAAAATTAGGAAAAGAAAATGTTAACTTAATTATTTGTCATATTGGTAGTGGATCTAGTATTGCTTGTGTTAAAGAAGGTAAATGCTACGATACAACCATGGGATTAACACCACTTGATGGGCTTATGATGGGAACAAGAAGTGGTGCTATAGATCCATCTATACTTGAATTTGTTTGTAAAGAATCTGGTAAAGATGTATCAGAAATAACAAATGAATTAAATAAGAAAAGTGGTTTCTTAGGTGTTTGTGGTCAAGCAGATTGTAGAGATGTAGAAGAGCTTATGGCCGGTGGAGATGAAAAAGCTTCTTTAGCATACGATATGTATACTGATAGAGTTGCTAAATACATTAGTGAATATTTCATTAAATTAGATGGTAAAGTAGATGCTATAGTATTTACAGCAGGTGTAGGAGAAAATGGCCCACAATTCAGAAGTGTAGTACTTAGAAAATTAAATGCTTTAGGTATTTATGAAAATGAAGAAATGAATAATAAAGTTGCGAGATATTTAGAAATATCAGAAGGCAAAATAAGTACAGATGATTCTAAAGTAGATGTAATTGTACTTCCTACTGATGAAGAAGCAATGATCGTAAAAGATACTTATGAATTAGTAAAATAAAAACGTTAAAAGAATTTAACGTTTTTTTATACGATTGGATTTTCTACATCGGATACATTTTCAGTATTTGATAAACTAACAACATAAAGAGCAATAATTCCACTTATAATAATAAACAAAGAAGCAATTAATTGTAGATTATATGGTTTTAAATCTTCTCCTTCTTCTTCAGAAATTTTACGTAAAACTATATTTACATATAAAAAAACAAAAGAGAGAATTAGTATTAATTTTCTATTAAATAGAGTTATTTTTAAGGAATCTTTAGGAGTAAATAAAGGTTCTTTTTCTTCTATTTCTAGCTTTTGATTATAGGTGATAATGATAGAAATAATTGCTGTGATAACAGTAAAGAAAAGTGCTATTAATTGTATATTAATTGCTTCTGTTTCTTGATTTTTGTGGTATTTGGACATAGCATCACCATTATAATTATATGTATAAAAAAATTAAGAAATATTAATTATTTCTTAATCTATAAAAGTTAAATGATGGTTTGTTTGATAGTCTAAACTTATATTTACTAGTACCAATACCGCTTGAAATATAAAGTTTTGTATTTCCTAAATCATAGTAATCATTTGTGTAAACTTTTGCATATTTATCTTTAATAATTCCACCTATAAATGGAAGTTTTACTTGACCACCATGTGTATGTCCAGCAAGTATTAAATTAAATTTAGAATAATCTATATCATCAATAACATCAGGTTCATGTGTCAATAATATAGAATATTTATATTCAACATTTATTTCTTCATAAATAGAAGTTAATGTTTTCTTTATATGATTTTTTTTATAATTTGAACTAATACCTACAAGAAGTAATGGGTCTAATCCATTGCTATAAATAAGTTCGTGTTTATCATTTAAATCAATAAAATTACTTGCGCTAATAACATCTTCCCATCTATTTGTTTTAAGGTCATCTTCCCCTTTAATTGCATATTTATCAATATTACAATCAATTTGATTAAGTAATTTAATAACATCTTCGTAATCATTTTTTTTATATTTAATATTGCTATCAAATAAATCTCCAGTAAGTACGACAATATCTGGTTTAAGTAGGTTAATTTCTTCAACGATTTCTTTTAATTCTTCTTTAGATGTGGTGACTTTATAATGAATGTCACTTATTTGTACTATTTTTAATCCATAAAAGTTTTTAGGTAGATTAGAATCAATAATCGCTCTTTCTTTAATAACAAGACCATTAGTTCCTAAAAATCTACTATAAAGACAAAAAGAGCTAATGACAAGTATTAAAAAAGATATAATTTTTACCCATTTTCTTATTCTTACTTTTTTGATAGCCATAGTATCACCATAACAATTATACAATAAAAAGTAATTAAAAACAACAAGGTACTATTGAATTATTTTTAATAATAATATATAATTATTTTAGTATAATAGGTGGTGATGAGATGAAACTTAATAATAAAGGCTTTGCAATATCAACAATAATGTATATGATATTAATAATGGCTGTAATATTAATAACTTTAACACTCACACTTTTAAGTAGTAGGAAATTAATTTTAGATAAATCAAAAGAAGAAGCGAGAACTAATATTTATAGTGTATATAATGTTTCATATAGAGAAGCATTAAATGTATTAAAAAGTGAGGCTATAGCTTATGCATCTAAAAATAGTATAGAAAAAGAAAGTATAAAAATAGAAAATTTAAATTCCTCTATAGAAAAACAAATTTTAGATGCTTATCAATTATCTGAAAAATATTTAACTTTATCAAGAAATAATAGTTCTTATGATGTATATTTAGGAAAAAGTGATATTGTTACTAGTGTTAGTCAAAAAGTAGAAAATTTAATTGATATAGTAGATTATAAGATTTATGGTAATAGTGTGCAGGGAAGTGTGCCTACATCTAGTTCTCCTGTTGAAATTGAAAGTGTAGGAGATTTAGTAATAGATGAATCAGATGATAATTATGGCAAATATAAGATTCCAATTACAATAAGTGGGAACAATTTACTTGATCCAAATTCTAAATTAAGCGCTGTTCCATTAAAGTTCTATTTAGGAATAGATTTAACGGGTATGGAGGAACCTTATTCACTAAGAATCGAGTTAAAAGATAATAAGGAAGTGCCTAATGGAGTATATTTTGGACTAGTTTATAAAAATTCACAGGATGCTACTCAGGCGAGTGCTGCTTGGCTAATAAGTAATGGTGTTCTGCAGTATAATTTTAAAACTTCTAATGATGTAAACACAAAATATGGAGTTGGCTTATCTGTATATCCTGGAACACAACAAAATTGGGATAAAATAATGGATGCATTTGAAATTTCTTTATACAAAGGCGAATATACAGAAGATACAATGCCTCAATATGAACCTTATATAGGAACTACAATTAATATATATTTAGATAATCCATTGAGGAAAATAGATGAATATGAAGATTATATAGATTTTTCAAATAATATATATATTAAAAAGATAAATGAATATATAATAACGGGGAAAGAAAGTGAAATATCTCATAAGTGGGCATACTCTGGAGGATATGGATATGAAATTAGGAGTAACGTATTAAATTCAGTTGGAATCCCGGGTAAGACTATTGCTATGTGTAATTATTTCCCTTATTTTAATACTAAAAATGTAAGGGCAGATCATGTAAGATTAATTACCGATCTTAGTAGTTATGGATATATTGCTATAAGCGATGTTAATTATCCGGGTAAAGATTATGTAGATGCTTTTGTTACAAATTTACAAAATTTATATAATAGTGGAAATCCCGTAAAAGTCCAATATCCATTAAAGGCTTCTTCGTCTATTGAAATTGACTTACCAAGAATTCCGACTGGTTTAGGATATGATAGTATTTTATCTGTTGATACAAAGACAAAACCTACTAATCTAGAATTCACTGTAATACAAAAAATAAAACAACTTTAGTATTGTAAAAAAATTAAATTTGTTTTATAATATATAAAAACTTTGAACTTGAGGAGTAATATATTAAGTAGTTACAAGAGATGGAAAGTATTAGCTGAGAACTTTTCTTAATGAAAGATGTATGAAGGTAGCAAGGGAGTTGAATACTTAAGTAAATAGAGCATTCCGGTTATTCCGTTAAAATATTAAGGTATAGAAATATACAAATTAAGGTGGTACCACGTAACTTACGTCCTTATATTAGGATGTGAGTTTTTTATTTGAAAGGGTGATATTATGTTAGATAAAAAATATAATCATATTGAAGTAGAAAAAGAAAAATACAATAATTGGAAAGAAAAAGGATATTTTGAAGCAGGCGATTTAAGTAAGAAACCATACTGTATAGTTATTCCACCACCTAATGTAACAGGTAAACTACACTTAGGTCATGCTTGGGATACCACTTTACAAGACATTATGATTCGTTATAAAAAATTAGATGGCTTTGACACATTATGGTTACCTGGAATGGACCATGCAGCAATCGCTACTGAAGCAAAAGTAGTTGCTAGACTTAAGGATAATGGAATCAATAAATACGAATTAGGAAGAGTTGCCTTTCTTGATGAATGTTGGAAATGGACTCATGAATATTCAGATAATATAAGAAAACAATGGGCTAAACTAGGACTAGCTTTAGATTATAGAAAAGAAGCATTTACTTTAGATGAAAATCTAACTAAAGCAGTTAAGTATGTATTCAAAAAACTATATGATGAAGGTTTAATATATAGGGGAGAAAAAATAATAAATTGGGATCCGGTTGCTAAAACTGCTTTAAGTAATGAAGAAGTTATTTATAAGGATGATGAAGGTGCTTTTTATCACTTAAAATATTTTATAGAAGGTAGTGATGAATATTTAGAAGTAGCTACAACTCGTCCTGAAACTTTATTTGGTGATACTGCAGTAGCTGTTAATCCTGAAGATAAAAGATATAATCATTTGATTGGTAAAAATGTTATACTTCCAGTACTTGATAAATTAATTCCAGTAGTAGGTGATGAACATGCTGATATGGAATTTGGAACAGGTGTTGTTAAAATAACTCCTGCTCATGACCCTAATGACTTTGAAGTAGGTAATCGTCATAACTTAGAAAGAGTAATTGTTATGAATGAGGATGCTACTATGAATGAAAACGCTGGTAAGTATGTTGGTATGACAAGAGAAAAATGTAGAGAAGAATTAGTTAAAGATTTAACTGAATCAGGAATACTTATTAGTATAGAAAAAATGACTCATAGTGTAGGTCATAGTGAAAGAACAGACGCAGTAGTTGAACCATATCTTTCTAAACAATGGTTTGTTAAGATGAGACCTCTTGCTGATAGAGTTTTAGATAATCAAAAAGATAAAGATACTAAAGTAAACTTTGTTCCTTCTAGATTTGAAAAAACTATGAACCACTGGATGGAAATAACTTATGACTGGTGTATATCTCGTCAACTTTGGTGGGGGCATAGAATACCTGCTTGGTACAAAGATGATGAAATATATGTAGGCATTGATGCTCCAGAGGGAGAAGGTTGGGTACAAGATAACGATGTGCTTGATACATGGTTTTCAAGTGCACTTTGGCCTTTTGCGACATTAGGATGGCCAGAAAAAACAGATGACCTGGATAGATATTATCCAAATGATGTACTTGTAACTGGTTATGATATTATACCTTTCTGGGTAAATAGAATGACTTTCCAAGGATTACACTTTACTGATACAAGACCATTTAGGGATTGTTTAATACATGGGTTAATTCGTGATAAACAAGGTAGAAAGATGAGTAAATCTTTAGGTAATGGTGTAGATCCTATGGATGTTATAGAAGAGTATGGATGTGATTCATTAAGATATTTCCTTGCTACTTCAAGTGCTCCTGGAATGGATTTAAGATATGATGAAGAAAAAGTTAAAAGTACATGGAATTTCATTAATAAACTTTGGAATGCATCTAGATTTGTACTTATGAATATAGAAGATTTAAATACTGATATTTATACATTAGATAATTTAAGCATAAGTGACAAATGGATATTAAATAAATTAAATAATTTAATAAAACTATCAAGAAAACACATGGAAAAATATGAATTCAATGTAGTAGGTAGTGAACTATATTCATTTGTGTGGGATAATTTCTGTGATTGGTACATAGAACTTGCTAAACATAACATGAATAATACTACTAAGAGTGTACTTTTAAAAGTTTTAACAGATATACTTAAATTACTCCATCCATTTATGCCATTTGTTACAGAAGAAATATATTCTATGTTACCAATAAAAGAGGCAAGTTCTATAATGTTAAGTAGTTACCCTAAATATGAAAAAGAAATTAATTTTGATGTTGAATTAGATTATACATTAGATTTAATTACTAAAGTTAGAAAAATTAAATTAGAAAATAATATTAAAGAATACTATATTTATTATAAAGAATTAGATAATATAGTAATAATTTCTAGTATGTTAAAATTAGATAATAATAATTTTATTACTGAAAAAAATGAATTAGATGAAATAGTAATAGATAAAAATGTTTCAATTCTTTATGATGGTTCTAATAACAAAGAAAAAGAATTAGAAAATCTATTAAAAGAAAAAGAAAGATTAGAAAATAGTATTACTAGAAGAGAAAAATTATTATCTAACGAGAATTATGTATCTAAAGCTCCTGCTAATATAGTAGAGCAAGAAAGAAAAAATTTAAGTTTAGAAAAAGAAAACTTAGAAGCAATTTTAACTAAATTGAAATAATATTTTACAAAAAAAGAAAAGAAATGCTTTTCTTTTTTTCAAAATATGCTATAATAAATATTAGGGTGATGATATGAGCTTTTTAGAAGAGATAAGAATGAGTTTAAAAAGCAATCCTAATTTAACAGATGAAATAAGAAATAAATTATTTGAACTTATTGTTGTTTTTAATAAAAAAATACCAGATATTAACTTATCTAGATTAAATGAAAAATTAAAAACAGTTAAATTAGGTAAATTAAGTAAATTTGAAAGAAAAGGTACATATTATTACGACGTATTTAAAAATGAAATATTATTTTCTAAAGAATTAGAAAGTAATTATGATATAGATCATTTACTTACTAAAGCTATACTTCAAATGAGTACTAGTACAGAAACATTTACAGGATTTAATTCTGATGATAGATTAAGAGCTCTTAATTTAGCTTATACAGAAATACTTGCTAATTACATAGTTGGGAATGAAGGGGATTCTGATTTAGAAGAAGAAATGTTAGTGACTAATCTTTTAAGTCATATTGTTGGCAAAGATACTATGTTTAACTCATATTTTACAAATAATGGAGAACCTATTATAAAAGCTATGCAAGATGCGGAGGTTGGATTGATATGACAAGTATAGTAAAAGATAGACCAAGTGATATAATATTAGAATCTTTAAATAGAATGAATGCTGCTAAATTGAACGGTGCTTTAACAAAAGATGAATTAGCTAAAATAATTACTCTTGAAGGAAGTATGTTTGCTAATTTAGTTAGTAGAGGATTAAAGACAGAAGAAGAAGTAGAAGACTTTGAGAAAGAAATACCTAATGGTAAAGCAAACTATTTTAGTTTTGAACATGAAGATTTAGATGTTGCTTATGGAACTATTAAACAAGCCAATACAGCAGCTTTATATGATAGAGAAAATTTAACTAGACATTCTAGATTATCAAAGAGATTATAAAAGTTATGCACATATAACTTTTTTTCTTGACTTAAAAAGTTATATATAATACAATTAACTTGTAGAAAAGAAGATATAAATCGGATTGGAGGTTTATATGAAAAAAGATTTAGAGTTAGTTAAATTTAATCTAACTCCAAGTATGTCTTTTGAACTTATTAAATTCAATAAATTAAAAAAAGAATTAAATAAATTAAAAGAACTTTACAATCTAGATAAAAATGAAGAACTGCTATTAAAAATTAAAGACTTAGAGAATGAACTTATAAAATGTAGAAATACGTTTATAAGAGAATTTAGACTTAATAACCAAGATGAAATAACTACATATTTACAAATAAAAGATCAATTTTGATCTTTTTTTTGATGAAAAAAAGGAAATTGAAAAGTTTTATCGAATAATATATGTGAAGGGTAAAAGATATTCTAGTTTTGTCGAATCTGTATAAAAAGAAATAAATATGTGCTAAATTAAATAGGAAGGTGAATATATGCTTAATGTAGGGATTGAATTTAGAAAAGGAATTTTATTTGTAAGACTTAAAGGCCATTTAAATAAAGATACTATAGATAAATTAAATAAAAGAGTTACTAAAGTTGTAAAAGAAAATGGAATAAGAAACATAGTATTTAATTTTAGTAATTTAAAATCAATAGATATAAAGGGAATAAATGCTATATTTTATAATTATGAACTAGTCAAAAGAAATGAAGGTAGAAGTTTAATGTGTGGTAATAACGATAATATAAGAAAAAAATTAAAAAGAAGTAGATTAATTAATTATGTATATGAAACAAGTAGTGAATTAACTGCTTTAAAACTATTAAACTTGAGGTGATAGTATGGATGAAATAACTAATTTAATAATGAATAATGAAAGATTAATATATAGTATTGCTAATTACTTTAAAAACTATAATAGTAAGGAAGATTTGTATCAAGCTGGGTGTTTAGGTCTTATTACTGCCTATAAAAAATATAATCCTAATATGAACTCAAAATTTACAACCTATGCTTATCCTTATATATTAGGAGAAATGAGAAAACTAGTTAGGGAAGATAAAGGATTAAAAATAAGTAGGGAAATAACTAAATTAAACTTAAAAATAGAAAAAGCGTATGTACTTTTAACTCAAAAACTAATGAAAGAACCAAGCGTAGAAGAGATAGCTCGCTTTTTAGAAATACCTGAATTCTATGTAGCAGAAGCAATACTTAGTTTAAATAAAATTAAAAGTATTGATGAACCTGTAAATGACGAAGGTAGGGATTTTACTTTACAAGATGTAATTGGTAAAAGTGAAAATATAGATGAATTAATTATGTTAAAAGAACTAATTCAAGGGTTAAATAATGAAGAAAAAGCAATTATTGATAATAGGTATATGAAAGATTATACACAAAGTGAAACATCTAAGTTAGTAGGGATGAGTCAAGTACAGGTTTCAAGAAAAGAACAAAAGGTATTACAAAAACTAAAACAAAAGATGTTAGCTTAAATTAACTTTAAGCTTTTTATATAAAGGAGATAAGAAAAATGACGAATAATGTAATTGTGGTACAAGATATACCAATAAATATATCAATTGAAAATGAAGAAGATTATATTTGTATAACAGATATAGCTAAAGTAAAAATAGGAAAATCAAAAATAGATGATATAATTAGGAACTGGTTAAGGAACAGAAGTACTTTAGAATTTTTAGGAACCTGGGAAAAAATATATAATTTAAATTTTAAACCCGCCGAATTCGACGGGTTTATAAGAGAATCCGGGTTACATACTTTTACGCTTAGTGTAACAGAATGGGTAGAAAAAACAAATGCAAAAGGTATTTATGTAAAGAGAGGTAAATATGGTGGTACTTATGCTCACAAAGATATTGCATTCGAGTTTGCTTCTGCTATAAGTCCTGTGTTTAAATTATATTTAATAAAAGAATTTCAAAGGTTAAAAAATTTAGAAAGTAATAATATACAGTGGAGTGCAAAAAGATTACTGACAAAGAATAATTATTTAATACATACTGATGCGATAAAAAATTATATATTACCAAACAATGATTATTATAAAAATAAAAAATGGTTAAAATATGCAGAAGAAGCGGATATACTTAATGTAATAATATTTAATACCACTGCAAAAGAATGGAGAAAGTTAAATCCGGAATTATCTAAAACTTCAAATATAAGAGATTTTGGGACTATAAATGAATTAACAGTTTTATCGAACTTAGAAACACATAATGCTGAGTTAATAAAAGAAGGATTAACTAAAGAGGAAAGATTTGATAGATTAAGTCAGATTGCTAAATATCAGTTAAATATTTTAAATAAGGCAGAAGAAGTTAATCAATTATCAATATAAAAACAATATGTTTATAAATAAGAGAAAAAATATTGATTTTGTATTGAAATGCAAAATGATTTATGCTATAATCTATATATGGCGATGGAGTAGTACTCAAGAGGCTGAAGAGGCGCCCCTGCTAAGGGTGTAGACCGGGCAACTGGTGCGAGGGTTCAAATCCCTCCTGCTCCGCCAGATGGATTTAAACCCTTTTATAGGGTTTTTTATTTGTACTTTTTATGGTATAATGAATTAGGTGATGATATGAAAAACAAAGTATATGGTTATTTATCTGTTTTTTGTTATGTAGTATCATTTTTAATTTTGCTTTTTTGTATAAATGTAAAATTAATACCTAGTTTTTATTTAAATACACAAGGTAGATTAGTCTTACTTTCAATTGTATGTATAATGATTTATATAAGTGGATATATACTTGTAAATAAATTAAACTATACAAAAAAAATATTAAGAGTAAACTTGATAATATATTTTTTAATATATACAGTTACAATATTTTCATTAACATTATTTGATGAAATATATGGTAGACAAGGGTTAATAATAATAGATTGGGATAAAAACTTATTAAATAATTATTTAACTAATTCATTTAATTTAAAACCTTTTCATACAATCCATTTATTTATTAAAGGATATATAGACGGAATTGTAAGTTATAAAAATTTTAGTATAAACGTTATAGGTAATTTAACTGCATTTATGCCATATGGATTATTTTTACCAATCATATTTAAAAACATGAGAAAGTATTATAATTTTTTAATAATTATGATATTAATAGTTGTTGTAATAGAATTATTACAGTTTGTTACTATGTCGGGTTCTTGTGATATAGATGATTTAATTTTAAATGTACTAGGTGCAAGTATAATATATTTCGTATCTAAAATTAAAATTATAAATAAATTAATAAATAAAATATTCTTATTTGAGTAGGTGAATATGAAGAAGTATTTAAAATGGATTATATGTTTTATATCTTTAATAATTTTTATGTTTTTAGGTGTATTAGTGTTAACTAAAAATGATATATATTTAGATTATGTTGTTTACAATTTTATATCAAAATATATATCAAACGATTTAACATTTATAGTAAAAAATTTAACCCATTTGGCGTCAGCATTTATAGTTATTTTAATAACTTTAATGGTCTTTGTTTTGCATAAAAATAAAAAATATGGGATTTTTATGGCAATAGATTTAATTTTAATAACAATATTTCAATATGCATTAAAACTTACTTTTTTAAGAGTTAGACCTGTCGATATAAATTTAATAGAGGAAACAGGTTATAGTTTTCCATCAGGTCATTCTTTAACTGCCATGGCATTTTATGGGTTTATAATTTATTTAATACGAACATCAAACTTAAATAGAAGAAGTAAAAATATATATACAATATTATTTTCTATAATAATACTTGTTGTTGGCCTAAGCAGAGTATATTTGGGAGTACATTTTTTTACAGATGTAGTGGGAGCGTTTAGTTTTTCTTTAGTATTCCTAATTATATATACTTACTTAATCAAAGGAAAGGTAAGATAATATGAAATGTGAAAAGTGTAATGGTAAAATAGTAGGTGGCTGTTGTACTAAATGTGGAGCACTTCAAAATGGAAATAAAATTATGGAGGTAGAAGTAGATAAAAATGAAGATTTAAAATTATTTAATAAAGATTTTGATATAATAAATCAAAATAAAAACTTATTTTTAATATTTATATTTGGACCACTTTATTTCTCATATAGAGGATATTTCTTATTAGGAACAATACTCGGTATAGTAGATTATTTGTTTCTATATTACATGATGAATAATGTATTAGATATAGTTATTTTTATATTTGGACCTACATTTGTGTTTATATTATATATGCTTATAAATAGATTGTTTTATGTCATATTTTCTAACTATATATGTCTTTTAATAGATAAATATAAAGTAAAAAAAATAAAAGAAAAATATTCAAAAAATTATAAAAGCGTATTAAAAAAACATAAACACAATAAATATTATTTTATATTAACTCTTGTTGTATATTTTGTACTTATTGGATTATTTGTAATAATTAGGGGAATAAAAAACGGATTACTTTAAGTAATCTTTTTTGGTATTGACAAAATTATAAAAAAGTTGTATTATTGTATTAGTTAAGTAACACAATGGTGATGATATGGATTTTAATAATGATAGACCAATATATATACAACTTTTAGATAGATTACAGTTTTTGATAGTGTCTGGTAATATTAAGTTAGGTGAAAGAATACCCTCTGTTAGAGATTTAGCTTTTGAGTATAAAATTAATCCTAATACAGTACAAAAGGCTTTGCAAGAGCTCGAAAATATTGGATTAATTTATACTGAAAGGACTAATGGAAAGTTTGTAACTGATGATAAAAAGTTAATAGAAAAATATAAAAGCTCTTTAGCTAAAGAACACATTCAAAATTATTTTGAAAATATGTATCAGTTAGGATTTAATAAAGAAGAAGCACTAGATTATTTGAAAGGAGATAAATTATGAATTTGTTGGAATGCAAAAATGTATGCAAAAATTATGGAGCAAAACAAGCACTCAAAAATGTTGATTTAATTATACCAAAAGGAAAAATAATTGGACTTCTTGGTAAAAATGGAAGTGGCAAAACTACTTTAATAAAACTTATCAATGATTTACTTGTTCCAACTAGTGGTGAAATATTAATAAATGGTATGTCCATAGGTGTACAAAGTAAAAAAATAATTTCGTATTTACCTGAGAGAACTTATTTAGATAAAACTATGAAAGTAATAGATGTTATAAATTATTTTGAGGAGTTCTACGATAATTTTGACTCTAACAAAGCAAAGAAACTTATTAAAGATTTAGATTTAGACTTAGATGGTAAATTATCTAACATGAGCAAAGGTATGCAAGAAAAAGTTCAACTTGTTCTTGTTATGTCTAGATGTGCAGATTTATATATATTAGATGAACCTTTAGGTGGTGTAGATCCAGCAACACGGGATTACATATTAGATACAATACTTTCTAATTTTAATGAAGGTGCAAGCGTAATTATTTCAACACACCTAATATCAGATATTGAAAGAATATTGGATGAAGTAATATTTATAGATAAAGGTAAGATAATTTTAACTAGTGATACTGATTCATTAAGAGAAAAAGAGAATACAAGTATAGATGAAATATTTAGGAGGATGTTTAAATGTTAAAAAAATCATTAAAATATGATTTAAAGTGGAACTTTAAATTATTAATAGTATTTTATTCAATTGCCTTAGTATTTTCAATCCTTACAAGAATATTTTTAAGTATAGATGGTTCTACAGTATTTAATGTATTAGGTAAAATATGTAGTGGTGTTACAATAAGTTTTATATTTAATATACTTATAAATAATATAATGAGATGTTGGGCTAGATTTACAAAAAACTTATATGGGGATGAATCTTACTTAACTCATACACTTCCAATAGATAAAAAAACAATATTTGCATCTAAATTCTTGATGGGAATAATAACAATGTTTGTAAGTGTTTTTGTAATATTGCTTACACTGTTTATTGCTTATTATTCTAAGGAAAATATAGAGTGGATAAAAACATCGTTGAATATACTTGCTAGCATTTATAATAGCACAGTTGTAAAATTATTATTAGTAATATTTATAGTATTCTTCTTAGAAATGGTATTTACAATATTTACAGGTTATATAGGTATATTACTTGGACATAGAAGTAATAATAAAAGAATGTTAAAATCAGTAGTGTATGGATTTACTATTTATATATTAACCCAATCATTAACTTTAATAATTATGTTTATATGCGGACTTTTTAATAAGGATATTATGAATTTATTTACAACTAGTAATATTATAAATATTGATATATTAAAAATTATAATGCATGGAGCAATTATCCTTTATATGCTTTATATAATAGTTTACTATGTAATAGGTGTTAAATTATTTAAAAAGGGAATAGATGTAGATTAACTAAATGGTTAATCTATTTTTTATGCTATAATGGAATTGTAGGTGATATGATGAAAAAATTAAAAAAAATAATAAGTAATGAGTATTTAATTCATGTTTTAAAAATAGAAAAAAATATTGAATCAACTCAAGGCAATGTTTATATAATATATACTAAAAATAATAAATATGTATTAAAAATATATTATGATATAAATCATGTTAAATCTATGACACAATTACATAATGATATATCAAATAAATTTAATGTACCTAATATTATAAAGAACAAAGATAATAAGTCATATGTTTTTTTTGATTCTAAATATTTAGTTTTATACTCTTTTTTAGAGGGTATACAAATAGGAAAACTTATTTTAGATAGCGAATTAGTAAAGAAAATTGCTTTAGAATTAAGAAGAATGCATGATTTCATTAAAGTTAATAATTATAATTTAAATAAAGTCCCTTTTAATGATTATAATTTAAAAAGAAAATCTTTATTACACTTTGATTTAACTAAAGGTAATATATTTTATAATCAAGGTGAAATTGGTTTTATAGATTTTGATGATGCTAAATATGGGTCATCAGTTTGTGATGTTGCAATCTTAGTAGCTCTATTATTCTTTTCTAAAAATAGGGGTGTAGATATAGAAGGTTTAAATGTATTTATTGATTCTTATTATGGTAAAGACCTATCTTTAAAATTAAACGAAATTAAACATATTAGAGAAATAGCTATTAATTGGGTTAATTATACTTTAGAAAATAATGAGTTTAATGCTTCAACAACTGAAAGTTTTGAAGTAAAGAAAAAATTAATAGAAGAAAATTTATTTAATAAAAAATTAATTCCTTTTAAAGAATGTATTGGTCAAAAATTATATGAAATGTATCAAGATATACCCTTTCAAGAAATAGGTTCAATAAATGAGTTAAAAGGTGTTTGTTATGAGGAATTTTTAAAAATTTCTAAAAAATATATTGATGAAGAAACAAATATAAACAAACAGTTTAATACAACAACTAAAAGATATATATTATATATAGATAATTTGCCAGTAGGAGAAGTAGGTATAAGAACAACAATTAATGATTATTGGGAAAATAGAGGTAGCCAAATATATTATAAAATAAGACTTTCAGAACGAGGTAAAAAATATGGGGATATAATACTTAATTTAGCTTTGAAAGAAGCAAAGAAAATAGGTTTCAAAAAAATTAGAATAAATTGCGACACAAAAAATATGGCATCAAAAAAAATAATTCTTAAAAATGGTGGAAAAGAGGATATTGTTAATTACAAAACAAAAGATGGTTATAGTACAAGTTATATAATTAATATAAATTAATATTTTAATTTATATTTTTTGTTAAACAAAAAACGAACTATTACTAGTTCGATTCATATCAATGGAGCAAGTGTCGTAGTTATCTACAACTTTTTTATTAAAGCTTATTTTTTAATATTAATTTTTTAGTTGATTCTAAATATTTTTTTCTTTTTTCTAATTTTTCAGGATGATGGGCTAAAGCATCACATTCTTGTATTTTATATCTCATATATTCTAAATCAATATTGTTTTCTATATCTTTTTTTGTAATTGGTGTATCATGCTTTTTTATCAAATAACAAATTTTGTTTATATATTCATTAATAAAACCCAACCTTGTTAATATTGTTTTTGTCATTGTTGCAGAAACATAAGGATGATTATGAAAATGTCTAACTTCACCTTCTTGATATGAAAAAGGTTTACCTATATCATGTAATAATAACGAAAGTCTAATATCAAAATTAGTTTCTGACAAACTTAGTGCATATAAAGTATGATTCCATACATCTAAATGGTGATGTGGATGATTATGTTCAAACCCTATCATATTTTTGATTTCTGGAATTAATTCAATTAGAAAATTTAAATTTGAATTAATTGATGCAGCTATATCTGAATCCATCAATATATGATGTAAATTTAATATTTTATTAAAATCAACTTTACTAGATAATTTATTAACTATTTCATTACTTAAATAAATTGTTTCAATTTTTGATGTAATGTCATAATATATATAATCTTCAATATCTATATATTCTTTTATTCTTTCTATCTTTAATAATTGATTGAAATTAATAAATTCATTTTCTATTGCATATTCACTTACTTTTTCTAGAGTTCTAAAATCAGTTCTATCAAGATAAAAACCTACTCCATAATGACTCTCTAACAAAGAATCTGGTATACAATAAGTACAAATATACATATCGGCACAAGTATCTAAATAAAATATACTGTCTTTATCTTTAAAAAAATGAATATACTTTTTGTCAGCTGTATACAAATGTGTATTAGTATTTTTATTTATTTCAAAAGATTTTCCTACGTTTTTAAAATTTTTATCATTAAATATGTGTTCTATTTCTTCTTTCTTACAAATTCTATAGACTACCATTGAAATTTCACCACCTCAAAATTGCATATATTATATCATAATTATTAATTTATTCAAATTTTAGTCAAATATTTTGCTATGACAAAATATTTAACCCCCTAGGTATTTTGACACAACTATCAAAATACAGGTGGTATACAATCCTAATTAATTAAAAAAATTTTTATCAATGTTTTTTCGCTTTGCACCTTGTTTTTGAGATATACAAATAGTATAATTATATATAGGAACATTTAATGTGAGTGTCGTCCTCCAATCTGATAAAGAAAGGAGGTAGATATTAATGAAAACTAAAACTTTCATTGTTAAAGTTTTAAACCTCATTGCTATCATTTTATTACTTTCTACCTTACTGGTACTAGCAATAAAAAAATAGACACTCTTAGATGAGTGTCAAATCGATCATAAGAGGCGACATTCACTTGCAAAATTGAATGTTCCTCGTTTTTATTATATGCAAGTTTCCTTGACATATTCATAATAACATAAAAAAGAACTTTTTGCAAGTTCTTTCATTTATATCAAGTTCAAACCTAAAGTTCGAACAGATTCGTCACTGGAGCGGTTTTAATACACCTTACGGACTATGGTTCTCTTCCTATTTACATTATAAAATAAATTTATTAAAATTGCAACTTATACTATTGATATATGAACATTGGTTTGATATAATGTTATTGGATACGTTTGAAATACATCAGATGCTTTCCCTTTCTTGAAAAAGAAAGGTGGTGGTTAATTATGACAAAAAGAGAATTATCTCAATTTATTATAATTCTACTATTATTTTTTGTAGTAATCACCTTACTATTTAAATAATAAAAGCATCTGATTTCACAACTATGTGATTTCAGATGCGTACCCATAAAGGGATTGCATTTGATTCCCCAATCAAATGTATCCTTTTTTATTATATGCAAGTTTCCTTGACATATTTAATATATCATAAATATTTAATAAAATCAATTATTCAGTAATATTTTTAATTAATTATATAGAAATTTTTTTATATACATAGTATAATTAAAATAAATATGGAGGTATGTATGGAAAAACAAATAACACTTGATTTAATAAATAATTTTAGTAAATCTTATAACAACAATTCAATAAATAAAATTATTGAAAATGCAATAACTGAAAATGGATTAGAAAAAAGTTGCATTGATAGAAGAATAATTGAAGAAAATCAACCAATATTTAATATTGAATTACCAGATGGTAAAAGATATGACCAAAAAGATAATTATAGATGTTGGATTTATTGTGGATTAAATACTATTCAATATGATATGGCAAAAAACTTAAATATTGATTTGAAAGAGTTTTCATTGTCTAATAATTATATTGCGTTTTTTGATAAATTAGAAAAATCCAATAATGTTTATGAAAATGTTATAAATTTAGAAAATACTGATTGGGAATATATAGATAAAGAAGATATATTGCAATATTGTGTAAACGAAGGTGGGCATTGGCAATGGTTTGTATCTATTGTAAATAAATATGGTTTAATACCTTATGAGTATATGCCAGATGTCTTTGAAAGTTTAAGAGTACAGAATATAACAGGCTTATTTACTGATAAAGTAAAAAAGGATTGTATTAAATTATTAAATGCAAAAAACATAAATACAAGTATTAATGAGTTAAGAAAAATAAAAGAAAAGTTTTTGGAAGAAAATTATATATTTTTATCAAAGATTTTAGGTGAACCTAAAATGAAGTTTGATTATGAATATAAGGATAAGGATTCAAACTATATAAAATATGAAAATATTACACCTTGCGAATTTAGAGATAAGTTTTTAAGTATTAATTTAGATGATTTTGTTTCTTTGGGCGATATACCTATGTATAATAAAGAATACTATAAGATATATAGAGAAAAATATCTTGGAAATGTTTATCAAAATAGTTATGTTGAATTCTTAAACTTACCTATAAATGAGATAAAGGAATTAGCAATTAAGCAACTTAAGGATAATATGCCTGTTTATATAAGAATAAATCTAAGAAAATTTAGAGATAAAAGATCAGGAGTTTTAGACACTAGAATATATAATTATAAAGATACATTTGGCTTTGATTTATTAACGAAAGAAGAAGCAATGAATACTCATGATATATATCCTCATCATTGTATGTCGCTATGTGGAGTAAATCTACTCGATAATAATAAACCTCAAAGATGGAAAATAGAAGATAGTTATGGAACAAGTGAAAAAGTTAATGGTTATTATGTGATGAATGATAATTATTTTGATGAATTTGTTTTACAGGCAATTATTAATAAAAAGTATTTATCAAAGGAACAATTAGAATTGTTAAATCAAGAAGCAGTAGAATTTGAAATCAAAGATCCATTTTAAAAGTGCAAAAAATTGCACTTTTTTTCTATTTGTGTAAATTTAATTTTATATCTTCTATAATAATATTCAATTCATCAATAATTCTTCTATATTTATATTTATCTATAATTCCGTATTTTTCTAAATATGGCATCATTCTTTTTAATTCTTTTTCAAACATTAAAAGTCTATCTCTATATTTATCAAAAATTTCAATATTTATTTTTCTAGGTTCATAATACTTTATCAAGTCTCTTATATATTTTGATTGATTTGTCCCTTTTGTTTTTTCTTGTAAAATATTATTTTCTTTATTATTTAAATAAATTGTTTTTAAAATATTTCTTTTTCTCATTTTTTAATCCTTTCTAAATAGAGGGTATGGGATTTCCCATATTAGAATTTGTGGGAGTACAAATTCAGTGCTTGCTAGTACAGTTATGTACTAGAAAAAACGAAGTGTCCTTACAAATTATAGAGTTCAATTTTAGGTATTAATATTAAATTATCAATTATATTTTTGCCATCTGTGTAAGGGCAATGAATAATTCCATCAAAGTAAAAATGGTCGTGTATTAATTCATTATAATAATCTAGTTCTTCTTTTGAATATTCTTTATGTTCTAACTTTTCAAGAGAGAAAACGTGATAATCTTTCATTAATTCTTTTAATTTGTTTGGGCCAACTTGTTCTTTGTAAATTACTCCAATTTCATTATCTCTTAATATTTCATAAAGATATTCTATATATCCTGTATTTGTTCTAGATATAAACTCATCAGAGAATTTTATATTTTCAATTTCAATATTGTAATTTTCATCTCTAATAATTTCTATAGAATTTATTAATCTACTTATTAATATTTTTTTTGCTTTTCTATTTAAACTATCCCAAATGTAAGAGAAGGCTAAATTGTTTTTAAATAGTATTTCATCATTTTCTCTAGTACAATCCAACATCTTTAATAATTCTACAGAGTATTCCTTATATTCATCATCAGGATCTATTGAATCTTTTTGTTTAGTTAATTTATCAATTTCTTTTTTGATAACATCATTTTTATGATTAATAGCTTCTACATTTAAGTTAGAACTTAAATATAAATCTACTAATCTTTTTTCTTGTAATTTTAATTTTTCAATAGCACTATCTATATCTTTTAATTCTTTTGTTTTAGTTGAGTTAGAGGTTAATATTTCGTTAGAGTTATCATACATATATCTAGTTAGTTCATTTAATACTCTTGATAGTTTCTTTTCTATCTTCTCGGTATTGTAATGTAGTCCTTTAGATTTACAATTAGGATTTTTACAAGTTAAGTGATAATAAGTTTTTTGATTAGGTTTTCCATTATTCTTAAATGATAGTGTAGAAGATAAAATATTATTACAATCAGGACACTTAACAACTGAAGAGAATATATGCACATATTCACCATAATTAGGGTGCTTATTCTTTTCTAGTTTAGTGCGTGTTATATCCCATAAATTTTGGTCTATAATTGGCTCACAATAGTCTTTTACATATAAAATGTCCTGTGGCTTTCTCCTATACTTTCCAAAGGCAAATATGCCTATATAAATCTCATTTGTAAGCAGTTTATAAACTCTATCTCCAGTCCATTTACCCTGATTTAAATATGCTTTATTTTCTTTTAAATAAGAAGCAATACTTCTTGTTGATAGTCCATCTTTACAAAGTTCAAATATTTGTTTAACTACTAAAGCTTCAATATGATTAACTTCTAAATGTCCTGTTTCTTTATTTCTTGTATATCCGTAAGGTGCTTTACTAGGGTGTACTTTTTCTAAAGCCATTTCTTCCATGGCTCTTTTAGTACGCGCTCCAATTTCTTTTCTTTCTCTTTGTCCAAATACTAAATTCATACCAAATATCATTTCACCATTAGCAGTTCCAACATCATAGGGTTCTAATATTAATTCAATTTTTACATCGTTCTGTTCACAATAGTTAAGTAGCCAAAATCCATCATAGTTATTTCTTGTAAGCCTATCAACTTTAATAGCTACTAACTTATCAATTTTTTTAGATTTAATGTCTTTCAATAATCTTTGCATTTGCGGTCTCATCAAATCTTTACCGGAATGTCCAGCATCATTATAGACATCTACAATTAAATATTCATTTTTCTCACAATATTCTTTAATCATACGAATTTGAGAATCAATAGAATATCCATTATCTCTTTGGTCGTCCGTACTTACTCTCACATATACTGCAGTTCTTTTACTCATAAAATCATCTCCTCACTATATACCTCACTAAAATGCCAAAAGTTACCCCTCAAATTCAATTTTTATTCTTTCATATGTTTGGCAATTTAAATTGATTTTTTTAGGGTATAAATTAATAAAAAATTCATCTTTCACTTGTTTGGCACTTTTGAAGGCATTTTACGAAGTTATATTTTTAACTCTCTATAAATAACCTCACTTAAATGCATTTTTTTCGGGTATAATTTAAATAAAATTATTTTTACTTCCACTATATACTTTACTCAAGCACTAAATTGCAGACTAAATTTTAAATTTTCTTCCCATTATATACCTCACTAATTTGCAAAAAAACAGACTGAAAAATAATTTTTTTTACTTTTCTCATATGTTTGGCATTTTGGGATTAAAAAGTATAGTCTTAACTTAAAAAAATTTACTTCACTATATACCTCACTTAAAGTTGATTTTTCAAACTAAAATTTTAAATTTATTGATTTCTATATGTTTGGCACTTTAAACTTAAAAAGTGTAGTCTAATTTTTAATTTTTATCAATATTTCTTTAATTTCTTTTAGATTATACTTTTGTTTATATTCTTTAATGTAGAAAGGTTTGTTATTTATTTCATTAACTTTATATTCGTGTATTGTAAGAGTAAAAGGTTTTATAATTCTATATTCAGTAGGTTCTATGAATTGTAGATTTGTTTTTTCTAAATGTTTGATTTTTCCATTTTTTGTTTTGTAATTATAATTTTTAATAATTTCAATAATTTCTTTATTAGGTTTAAGTATTTCTATAGTTTTAAATTCTAGCATAAAAAAATGTCCTCCTTCCTAGAAAGAGAACACTTTATATATATATGTCTTCCAAGCAGATAAGGTCCGATTAAAAGACAAAATAAAAACTTACGAAACCTATTGGTTCGTAAGTTGTTTTCAAATGGAGCCCTTTTGGTGGAAGTACAACAACCACTAGGCACAAACTTTTAGGTAGTAATAACTACTAACTACATTAAGTATATCACAAAAATTTTGATTTGTGCTATAAAATAGCATTAAATATCATAATTCCTAAAGAAATTAACAATCCAACTCCAAATCCAACAAGGACAGCAATTCCTAAAGTGTGAATAAATCCACCCATAGTTAAAGTCATTTGTGGACCACCCATTTGTGGTTGCATAGCCATTTGATTTGCTTGTTGTTGAAAAATAACTGGTTCAACTTGTTGTACTGCACTTGCTATTGTATTCGCGTATTCAGGTTCTACATTGTTTACACTTAATACATTATTAGTTTCAGATATTGCTCTATAATCTGCTTTTTGTGAATTGTTATTTTGTGATTGTGTATTTTGTCTAGTATCAGATGACATTATTGGGTTTCTTTCTGCAAAATCAACAATTGATGGTTCTAACATATTTTTTCTAAAATTTTCATTATAATCGAATGTTCCTTGTTGTAATGTTTTTCTTTCTTCTCCCTTGATTTGTTCTAATCGATGATTGCATTGTGGTTTTTCATCATTGCTAATAGTAAACGAAGAATGTAAAAGAGTATCTGAATCTTTTTCTTGCATATATGCTTGTGATAATGATTCTCTATATTGTTGAAATTCACTTTGTTGTTGTGCTTGTGCTTTCATTTCAATTAATTCCTCTCTTGTTGCATTATCTAAATTAGGCATTTGTGTTGATTGTTCTTGTTCTTTTTTTAGTCCGCCAATTCCTTTATAACATTGTTTATCTTTACTTAATGCAAGAGATTTTAAAACTGTTTTTGTTCTTCCGTTTTTATCAATTACACCAGGAATAACATCTGTAATATATAAATCATTAGAATTTAATAAAACTTCTTCTTCTGCAGTTCCATAACTTGAAAAAGGTGTTATAGAAGAACCTTGAGTCCCTTTTGGTGCATAAATATCAAATACTACATCATAATCATCATACTTAGCGAAAGATGAATCGTATAAAGGAGAAGTACTTGAGTATCCATTTTCTTCAATTCTTCTTCCAACTAAATCACTTAAACTTTGTCCATCTGCTAAACGTTTTGTTAAAAAATCACTTTTAACTGCTCTTGTTAATTTTGTAGATTCAGACAAACGTGTTTGTAATCCATCATCTAATTGAGATAATGTTTCGTCTAAATGATAATATGAATCTAAATTTCTAACAGTTGAATTTACAACAGGTTTAAATTTTTTAGGAATTTGCATTTGCTCTAGAAATTCATTTGTTGCAGTATAATTTTCGTGAACAGGTTTTTGATAATCTAAACCATTAACCATATCTTGAATTTGTGAAATTTGTGATTGTTCAAATCCGTATTCAGTAAGCCTTGAATTTAATTCAGAATTAATATTTTGCATAATGCTTTCTCTAGGAACACCCCTTTTAGCTCCTAAAATCATATTACTTCCAGAACTATATTTGTTAAGAGCTTTAACATTCTCAATAGTTAAATCATTTTCTGATAATACATTTTTAAATGATTCTATTTTCTCAATACTAGTTCCTCTTTGTCCAATTTCATCAAGAGTATAACCATCAGCTAAATCAGTTATAATTCCCATATATTCTTCATTCTTAAATATTGATGGTGCAGAAGAAATTAAATCATCAGGAGAATTATATTGATGATATGAACCATTAATTATTTCATTAATATCTGCATCAGATAAACCTTCATTTTTTAGCATTTGTGTTAATGCACTAGAATATTCTTCGCTTAAATTTAATTTATCTAGAGTCATAAAAACCTCCAAACTATTTTCAATATTATTATTTCTATATTTATTTTATCATATTTTTATTTTTAATGTTTATAAATTTTAAGAAATTTTAATATATTTAACAAAATTATATGAATTTATGTTAAAATAAAGTAGAAAGGTAGTGATAATATGCATGAATGCGTACATAATTGGATTAAAACAAATGAACGTCCTAAAATAGAAAAAGAATGGGTTGTAAATTCAAATGATGAAAAGGTTGAAGTTTATTATAATGTTTATCAATGTTCAAAATGCAATTTAAAAAGAGAAATGCCTGAAAATGAAATATCAGCATCATCTTTCGAAGAAGGAACTTTAGATAAAATGATAAATTCATTAGTTGATTTTGATTCATTCTGGGCTCTTACAATTAAAAAATTTTTTGATTCTTTAACAATTTCATTAGATGAAAAAATAGTATTTTTAACAAAACTAGCAAATAATAAAGATATTTTTAATGAATTTACAAAAGAACTAGTTAAAGATTATAATTCAAATACTTTATACGAAAAATATTTGAATTTAAATCAAATAAATTTAGAAAAAGAGTACAACGATAGAATAACATTAAAAAAAGGTGAAGTTACTTTTATCTCTCCAGAAGAATTACAACAAAAAATAAATATTAAATATTCCACTTTTGAAACAAATTCAAAAAATACAAATATTTCTATTTGTCCTAATTGCAGTGAACGTTTATCAAAATTAATGCCAGATGGCGCAATATTTAGTTGTAATAAATGTGGGAAATATTACAAAAATGATAATGGTAAAGTAGGTAATGAAACTGCTTCTCCATATATAGATAACACTATATTATATTAATTATTTTCATTACGAAGTTATGAAAATAAAAATATAATTTTTGCTTGGCTTTATGCCTTACTAAAATTATGCTTAAAGGGATTTTCCCTTTTTCACACCGTTATTGGCTTTGCCAATAGCGTAGTGTGTTACTAAAATGGAATTTTAGTCTTATCACACGAGCTGTAGCTCGTTTTTTAAATATCAAAATCTCTGCCATCATTTTCATAATTTTTTGTGTATAAGTAATCATTTATTTCATCTTCTTTAGTTGTATTATCTGCTATATCGTGTAAATCTTTATTTGTGTATAAATCTAATTTGTGATAATTAGTTATTTCTTGTACAACTTTATCTTTATCATTTTCAGTACCTAATTTAAGTAATTTTCTAAAGAATTGTTTTAGTGATTGAACTATGATATTTAATAAACTTTTTAATTTATTATTTTCTTGTTGTAGTTCTTTATTTTTATATTCTAGTCTTCTAACTTCATATTGAATATTTCTTTTTTCGCTTTCTAAATCTTTATAAGTTTGTGTGTAGTCAGTTAGTTCTTTAAATAGTGCTTGATTTCTAGGCATATCTTTAATAACTCTTTTTGATGTATTCATAAAATTATTTAATGTATCATAAGTATCTTTATCAATTTTAACTTCTTTACCTGTTATTGTAGGTTTAGAAGTTTTTAATTTTTCTTGGAGTTCTTCAAAATCCCTAGTCATAAGATAATTTTGTTGTTCTAATCTATTATCTAGTTTTCTTGTAATTTTTTTAAATTCTTTTATTGAAATATGCTCGTTATCGCTGTTTTTAATACCTCTTTCTAGGTCAAAATCTTTATCTATTAGTCTTTGATAGTATTTGTCTTGAAGATGGCTTAAATGGCCTTTATCTTTGATATATTGCTTTTTAGAAATGGTATATTTTTCAGTATTAGTTCTTTTATCATATTTTCTAATTAGTGGTACAACTACACAATGGATATGTGGTGTTTTTTCATCTAGGTGTAGAGTTGCGTGTAATACTTGTTGTTTTGTATAACCTAAATCTTCATAAACAAATTCCATACAAGTATCAGCCCATTTTCTTATTTGTTTTTTACTCATACCTTTAAAGAAATCATTATCACTTGTAAATAGTAATTCATCAGCAACTACATTATTTGAATCATCTACCATTTGTTTAAATGTTTTCTTTCTATCATCTCTCATAGTTCCCATTCTTTTGTCGTGTTCTTTTTTATATTCTTTAGTTAAGTTATAAAAACCTTTTATGTATTTTTCAGAAAGTGGGACTAATTCAATATTATTTTTAGTTTTAGTAATATCTATATCAGGATTAGATTTATAAGCTTTTTTCTCTCGTTTGTTGTGCGATCCGATTTGGGCGAGGTCAGATAATTTATTTATAGGTTCAACTCTAAATATCGCATAACTCATTATCGTGCATCTCCTTAACTTTTTCAAAGAATCCTTTATAAAGTTGTGCGCCATCAGGTGCGATTATATCAGTTAAATCAATAGTTATAATTCCAAGTTTTAAATTATCATCTTTAAATTTTTCTTTGTTGTTAATCGCAATTACTCTTATTATCTTTTCTATTTCATTTGTACTATCAAATCCTAAATCAGTTAAGTCATCATTTGTTTCAATTTCATAGTAATTAAGTTTATAATCACTACCTAAAGTTTCTACTAATTTATTAAAGTAATTTTGGACTTGTTGTGATGTTTTTATTTCTTTATTCATAGGAAGTGAATAACCATAGTTATCTTTAAATAGATACCAATTTAAAGGTAGTCCATACTCATCATTAAACATAATCATATCTCTAATAAAACTACTTCTATAATTTGTTTCTTTAATAATTGTTTTATTGCTTTTTCTTTCTACAACTAAATTATCAATATAAGTAGCTATTATCTTTTGTTTCTTTTCTCTAGGCATATTTAACCAACCATAGATATTAGATAAAAACTTTTCAGGTTTAACAAAGTTATCAATATTATGTTTATCTTGCAATATAAGTAAATCATCAACTGTAAAACTTAAATTTTCATATTGTTTTTGCTCTTGTAATTTTTTATTTAAATCAGTTCTTTGAAATTCTATATGTTTAATTTCTTTATCAAAATCATCTATTTTTAAAATACCTTTAATATAAGCGGTTTTAATTCTGTCTAGTTGTTTATCTAATTCGTTTAATTGTTTTTCATAATCAATTTGTTTATTATCAAATTTAGATTTAATAAAAGGTGTGTAGTAGTCATTTATAAGTTCATCAGTTTTAGTAAGTTCAATAACAGCAAATAATAATTCTTGTTCTATATCAGTTTCTTTATAAGTTATTTTACAATGTTCGCATTTGTAGTAATAATACTTATTACCATTCTTTTTAGTAGTTGCACAACCACCTAAAAATCTACCACATTTAGAACACTTTAATTTATTTGTGAAAAGATAAGTTCCTGTTCTTTCATAGTGTCTAGCATTCCTTAATTTTTGACTTTGGCAATTATCCCATTTTTCTTTTGATACTATTGGCTCAACAACATTTTCATAATATGTCGGGTGTTTAGTTCTTTTACCATTTATGAAATCGCCTTTATAAAGTTCATTAGATAGTATCTTTTGAATAGTAGAGTCATACCAATTTGTTTTACCTAAAACTTGTTCTTTATTGAATATATTAGCAATGGTTTGATGAGATTTACCCTCTAAATACAAATCAAATACTCTAACAACAATATCTTTTGTAAGTGGGTCAGGTACTAATTTTTTATTATCTCTTGTAAAACCTAAAGGACTTCGATTTGGAATATGTCCTGATTTAATAGCACCTACCATACCAAACTTTGTTCTTTCAGAACATTTTTCAATTTCATTTTGAGATACACTAGTCATTATTCTCATAACCATTCTACCATTAGAGGTAGTAGTATTAGATTCATCAGCCATACAGTCAATATCGCAATCATAGTCATTTACGAATTTCATAAGTTTTTCTATATCATAAACACTTCTAGTTAATCTATCTAGTTTTAAAGCAACAATTACATTTATTTTTTTATCTTTTATATCTTGTATCATTTCTTGATATGCGGGTCTTTTATCATTTTTAGCACTTATACCTGCATCTTTATAAACTTTAAATATTTCGTATCTTTTAAAATCACAAAATTCTCTTAATCTTTTTTCTTGTTCTCCTAGTGAAAATCCTTCACGGGCTTGGTCGAATGTTGAAACTCTAATATAGATACCTGCTTTTTTCTTTTCCTCAATCATTTACATCAACTCCTTTTTTCAAAAAAAGAGGAGACAAAAGCACTAGTTCAACTAATACCTTTGACTCCTCTTAAATAAATATTTATATGTAATTGTCTTTGTTTAATCATAGTAGTACCTCACTTTCTAAAAAGCGATACTGCTTGCTTTTATTAGTTTTATACTATAAACTTTTATTTTTGATTTGTCAATATTTTTGTATCAGTTGTAGTTTATTACGAGCAAGATTTGATATATTCTTCAAAATCTTTGAATTTTATTCTCTTTTTATAACCATTTATAAATATATCATCACAATTATCAAATATAAGAAATTCAGTATTTTTAATTTTAACTATATGAGGTTTAACCATAGCAATATTTGTATTTTTAATACTTTTAACATTCCCATTTGTGATAGTGTAGTCTACATAAGCAAATCTACAAATCATTTCAACCTTTCTTTTTAATTCTTCACTTATTACAAGTTCTTTAGTTTCTATTGTCATACTCAATCACTTTCCTTTCTTAAATAACAAAAAAACTAACTATTTCTAGTTAGCATTTATTACTTAAACTCGAAAAGTTCGAGTTTCCTATCAATCTGGAGCGGGTGATGGGAATCGGACCCACGTTATCAGCTTGGAAGGCTGGAGTTCTACCATTGAACTACACCCGCAATTCGTAGACAATTAACATTATACTATTAAAAATTATGGATGTCAACATTTTTTTGAAAAAAATTAAAATTATTAATGCTAATTTATCGTAGTACTAATGTCATTTATATATTATATGAAGAAAAATGAAAAAAGAGACTATTATTTAGCCTCTACAATTAATTTAATAGCAGTTCTTTCATCACCTTCAATTACGATATCAGTAAAAGCAGGGATGCAAACTAGGTTTTTACCACTAGGAGCGACAAATCCTCTTGCAATTGCGATTGCTTTAATTGCTTGGTTTAATGCTCCGGCACCTATTGCTTGTATTTCAACACTTCCTTTTTCTCTAAATACATTAGCAAGCGCTCCAGCAACTGAATTAGGATTTGACTTAGTTCCTACTTTAAGTGTTTCCATAATTATTTCCTCTCTTTCTATAATAAACTTTATTCATATAAATGAAAAATATTCTTGCGTTTGACAATATTATTTAAATATAATATAATATATTTTGTGATTGAAATGAGTGAAGAAATAAAAAGAACTATAATACTTGAGAATTATCAAAACCCTAAAAATAGAGGACTTATTGAGGATGATTCTTATGAAAAAAAAAATACCAATAGTGAAAGTTGTATTGATCAAATAGATTTACAGATAAAAGTAGAAAATGATAAAGTAAAAGATATTAGGTTTGATGGTGAAGCTTGTGCAATATGTACTAGTTCAACATCAATATTGATTAATACTTTAATAGGGAAAACAACGGAAGAGGCTTTGGAAATAATACATAATTTTCAAAACATGATAGATGAAAAAGAATATAATAAAAAATTACTTGGAGATGCTGTTGTATACAGTGATATTTCAAAGCAACCTAATAGAAAAAAATGTGCACTTTTAACTTGGGAAGGAACAAAAGAAGTTCTAGAAAGAAGGTAGTATTTATGGATGAAAAATTTATAGTAACTAAAATACATATATGTCCAGTTTACAAAGTAGGAGATAGTTTTACTCCAGATATGGAATATCCTACAAGATATTGTGTTATAGACGAAGAAAAACAAATTGCAATTGACATAAAAACAAAATTAAAATATGATTATGTAAAAACTGTTAGTCATTTGTATTTTTCAAGTCAATCAAATAAAAAAATAAAAGGTGATAATAGAGTCGCTATTTTTCCATATACATCAATTTCATATAATGGTTGCGACATGAATGAATCAAGAAAAATAATTGAACAATTAAAAAGCAATGAAAAATTCCAAGATGGTAACGAAGTGTATGATAATAAATCATATCTAGAATTTTTAAAACAAGAAGCGTTAAGAGAAAAACAAAATATAAATGATAAAGTAAAAGTGTTTAGAAAAAGAAAAAAATAACACTTTTTTCTTTTTATTTACAAAAATATTTAGTATAATACTATATAGGTGAATAACATGGGAAAAAAAGGTATCAGCAAATCTAAAGTTATAGAAATATCAAAAATAAAAAATGAGCCTAAATGGATGACTGATTTTAGAATTAATTCATATCAGTGTTTTGAGGAGTTGTGTAACCCTTCTTTTGGTCCAGAACTAAAAATTAATTTTGATGATATAACTTATTATAAAAAAGTAGGTCAAAGTCAAAATGATTGGAATAAAGTTCCAAAAGAGGTAAAAGATACTTTTCATAAACTTGGTATAATAGAAGCAGAACAAAAATATTTGGCTGGCGTAGGAGCTCAAGTAGAAAGTGAATCTATATATCACAATATGTTAAAAGAATTAACAGATAAAAACATTATATTTTGTGATACTGATACTGCTTTAAGAGAATACCCAGAAATATTAAAAAAATATTTTAATAAACTTGTTAAATATGACGAAAATAAATATACTGCACTAAATGGGGCAGTGTGGAGTGGTGGTACTTTTATTTATATTCCACCAAATACTAAATTAGATAGACCTTTACAAAGTTATTTTAGAATAAATAGTATTAATATGGGGCAGTTTGAAAGAACTTTAATAATTATAGATGAAGGTTCAGAACTTCATTATATGGAAGGATGTACTGCTCCTACATATTCAACAGATTCACTACATGCTGCAGTTGTTGAAATTTTTGTAGGTAAGAATGCTAAATGTAGATATACAACAATTCAAAATTGGTCTAATAATGTGTATAACTTAGTAACTAAAAGAGCTATAGTAGAAGAAAACGGATTAATGGAGTGGATAGACGGTAATATCGGTTCTAAAACTAACATGAAGTATCCATCTTGTATATTAAACGGAGAATACGCTAAAGGAAGATGTATATCAATTGCTGTTGCTACTAAAGATCAAATACAAGACGCAGGTGCTCGTATGATTCATCTTGCGCCTCATACCTCTAGTGAAATCATAAGTAAATCAATTGCTGCCAATGGTGGAGATGCTACTTATAGGGGTAAGGTTAAAATATCTAAGGATGCTATAAACTCTAGGAGTACTATAAAATGTGATACGATAATTTTAGATGATATATCTAGAAGTGATACAATTCCTGATAATATAGTTTGCAATGATTCATCAAATATAAATCATGAAGCAACAGTTTCTAAAATTAGTAAAGAAAAATTGTTTTATCTGATGAGTAGGGGACTTACAGAAGAAAAGGCAAAAGAATTACTAATAATGGGGTTTATAGATAGATTCAGAGAAGAACTTCCTATGGAGTATGCAGTTGAATTAAATGCTTTACTTAAAAATTATTTTTAAAAATGTAAAAAATTAAAATTTTTTACATTTTTTTAAAATTTTACTATTTTTTCTTTTCTGTATACTCAAAACATACAGGAAACAGTAAATTGTCTGCAGGTTTTAAATTACTGCAAAAATCCTTTTACAATCAACCAAAAACGTGTGTTTGATTCACATTTTTGATTGTGTTATTATGGTTGCGAAAGGAGGAAAGATTGTGCTTAATCAAGCAGTTTTAGTTGGGAGAATTGTTAAAGATCCCGAATTAAAAGATACAGAAAAAGGTAAGGTTACAAATATAACTTTAGCTGTTCCTAGATCGTTTAAAAACACAAATGGAGAATATGATACGGACTTTATTTCTTGCGTTTTGTGGAAAGGTGTTGCTGAGAGTACTGTTGAATATTGTAAAAAAGGTGACCTTGTAGGAATCAAAGGTCGTATTCAAACAAGAGATGTAGAACTTGAAGATGAAACACATAAAAAATATGTAGAAGTTATAGCAGAAAAAGTTACATTTTTATCTAGTAAGAAAGATTAAGAAGCAGAGAATAATCTGCTTCTTGTTTTATAGGAGGTTTATGAATTATTATAATGAAATTAGAAACGAAATAATAAACAATGAAATAAATAGAAAAGTTAAAAATTATTCAATAAATAAAAGTGATTTGAATGCTTATTATAATGTTGGGAAAATACTTAGTGAAGCAGGTAAGCATTATGGTGAAGGAATTATAAAAGAATATTCTCAAAAACTAAAAAATGAATTAGGTAAGAACTATAGTGTTAGGCTGTTATATAGAATTTTAAAATATTATAATTTTATCAAAGCATCAAAATTGCCGACACTGTCGGCAAAATTATGATGGAGTCATTATGATGAAATTTTAAAGTTTGATGATATTAGCAAAATTTTATATTATATTAATATTAGTGCACAACATAATTTATCTATTAGGCAATTAAGAGTTAGAATTAAATCCAATGAATATGAAAGATTAGATGAGAGTACTAAAAACAAATTAATTATCAAAGAAGATTATAGTGTAATCGACTTTGTTAAAAATCCTATAATTATAAAAAATAAAAATAACTATGGAATTATATCTGAGAAATTATTACAAAAACTAATACTTGAAGATATAGAATGTTTTATGAATGAATTAGGTAATTCATTTTGTTTTATAGGTAGTGAATATAAAATAAAAATAGGTGACAAATATAATTATATAGATTTACTTTTGTATAATATTAAATTTAAATGTTATGTAGTAATAGAACTTAAAATAACAGAATTAAAAAAAGAACATATAGGTCAAATACAAACCTATATGAACTATATTGATAAAAACATAAGGACAATGGAAGAAAATAAAACTGTAGGAATAATAATAGTTAGAAAAGATGATAAATATATAATGGAATATTGTAGTGATGAAAGATTATTAACTAGAGAATATATAATTATTTAAATTTTCTTACTAATTTTTTTACAAAACATTTACTTACATTTTTTCTTTTTATATTGTTTTCTAGTAACACATTTTCAAAAGAAATTAAATTGTTATCTATCATTACAAAATCTTCATTTATTTTTACATCTATTATATTTTTACTATCTTTTAATTCTTTTTTACTATCTTCTATAAATAGATCTATAAAAGTATCATTTTCTCTTTTATAAAGTAAAGTGCGTTTTTTAAAACTTATATCATACGTTGTATTTGATAATGATAGTGGTGCAAAATGTGGTCCATAATTTAAATTAGATTTGTTTAGAGTATATATATCACCAATAAATAGTTTATTTAGTTTCATAATAACACCTCTTTTCTTATAAATCTATTATAGCATAAAAGGATATAGTTTGTATCACCATTTGTCATTAGTAGGAATCAAAGATCGTATTCAAACAAGAGATGTAGAACTTGAAGATAAAACGCATAAAAAATATGTAGAAGTTATAGTAGAAAAAGTTACATTTTTATCTAGTAAGAAACAAGAAGAAGCAGAGTAGTTTGAAGTTGTCAACAAAAACAGACAATTAAAAAGCATTAATTGATAATGAAATATATTCAAAAGGAATATAAAGAGTTAAAATTTATTTTGAAATAGGGAAGGACTTTATGGAATGGGCAGTAAGTATGGTCAAAATATTATTCAAAAATATTCAGATAAATTAATGTTAGAAGTTGGGAAAAAATATAACAAAAGAACTTTATTTAGGATGAGATAATTTTATTTGTTATTTAGTAATAAAAAAGTGTCCCCATTGGGGACACAATTAAGTTGGAGTCATTATATAGTTTTGATGTCAATAAAAGATATAAATCAAACTAATTATATTTTAAAATAATATATTAAAATACAAATTATTGTGATATACTTATTATAGGTGATAGTATGACAATTATAGATATTATAAATAAAAAAAGAAATAGAAAAGAATTGACTAGAGAAGAAATAGAGTATGCAGTTAATGGATATTTAGATGGGTCAGTTAAAGATTATCAAATGAGTTCACTTTTAATGTCTATTGTATTAAACGGAATGACAGCTAGAGAAACTATAGATTTAACAGATATAATGATAAAAAGTGGGGATGTTTTAGACTTAAGTAAAATAGATGGAATAATTGTTGATAAACATTCAACAGGTGGCGTAGGAGATAAAGTAACACTAGTACTTGGACCGCTTCTAGCTTCACTTGGAATTAAGATAGCTAAAATGAGTGGTAGAGGATTAGGTCATACGGGTGGAACTATCGACAAATTAGAGTCAATAGAAGGATTTAATACAAAAATATCTGAAAAAAAATTTATAAAACAAGTAAACGATATAAATATTGCTTTAGTTGGTCAAACTGCTGATTTAGTTCCTGCAGATAAAAAAATATATGCTTTAAGAGATGTTACGGGTACAGTAGAATCTTTGCCTTTAATCGCATCTAGTATTATGTCTAAAAAGATTGCTAGTGGTGCTGATATAATAATGATAGATGTTAAAGTAGGTAATGGAGCTTTAATGAAAAATATAGATTCTGCAAAAGCACTTGCTAGATTAATGGTTAAAATAGGTAAAGCTTATAGAAAACCGACAATTTGTTTAATAACAAATATGGAGGAACCTTTAGGTAATGCAGTTGGAAACGCTTTAGAAGTTAAGGAAGCTATTGATACATTAAAAGGTAATGGTCCAAGTGATTTACTTGAAGTAGTAATTACTCTTTGTTCAATAATAATAGGTGCTATAAATAAAATATCTAATGATGAAGCTAAAAACTTATTATTTAAACAATTAAATAATGGTGAAGCTTATAAGAAATTTGAAGAACTTGTAAAAGCACAAGGTGGAAAAATAAATAGTTTAAAAACATCTGATAAAGTATTTTCTATAAAAAGTGATAGAGAAGGGTATATTAATAATATAGATACTCTTCATATAGGTGAGATTGCTAAAAAGATAGGTGCTGGTAGAAATGCGTTAGATGATAAAATAGATTATGAAGTAGGTCTTGTTTTGAATAAAAAGGTAGGAGACTATGTAGAAAAAGAAGAAGAGTTGATTAAAGTTTATTTGAAAGATAAAGATATTAGTATTAGTGAAATATTAGAGTGTTTTACTATAGAAGAAGAATTAAAAAGTAATCCTAAATTAATATTAGATATAATAAAGTAATGTAAAAAAATGTCAAGTTTTAGACTTTTGCTTGAACTTGAAAAAAATATGTTATATGCTAAATACAGAGGTTATAATAAAAGGATGGTGAATAATATGATATATCCTTCAATAGATAAATTATTAAATGTTGTAGGTTCTAAATTTTTGCTTGTCAATATAGTATCAAAAAGAGCTAAACAAATGGAAGATGCAGATTATTATCAATTAAGTGAATACAAATCACATAAAAATATAGGTAAAGCACTAGAAGAAGTTTCAAAAGGATTAGTACATATAAAAGAAAAGTAGGATTGTATGAAAAAAATAAAATTTTATTTTAAAAGATTATATGAAATAATAATGACACCAAGCATGTCGTATTTACCAGGAAATATAGCATTTTTCTTGGTTCTTTCGATTTTCCCTATATTAACATTGATAGGTGTTATAGCGTCTAAGTTTTCTTTAGATTTATCAACGATAATAGATTTAGATGAAATTGTTTTACCTAGTAATTTATCAGAGTTATTAGCATCCTTTATTCAAGGTAAAGGGTTTGATAGCAATATAGGTATATTTATGCTTATTGGTTTCTTTTTAGCGAGTAATGGAGCAGATGCTATAATACTAGCAAGTAATAATTTATATGGTTTTCCTAATTCGGATTATTTAAAAAGAAGAATAAAAGCTATGTTTGTAATTGTGCTTATAATATTATTGTTTATATTTATGATGCTATTCTTAGCTTTCGGAAATAAAATAGTTACGTTATTACTTAACTATATAAATGACCCAACACTTGTTAAACTTATATATAATTTATTTGTAATATTAAAATGGCCATTTGCATTATTTATAATATTCTTTAATGTTAAATTGATATATACAATAGCGCCTGATTGGAAGATTATGAGTAAACATACAACTAAAGGAGCAATATTTACAACAATAAGTTGGATATTAGTTGTACAAGTATATTCTTTCTGGGTAAATCATTTTTCTAATTATGACTTATTTTATGGAAGTTTATCTAATATAATTATACTTATGTTAATGATATATATTATTTCGTATATATTGGTAATAGGTATAGCAATTAATGTTAAATCTTATGAATATAAGATAGAAGATTGATTATAATAGTAATGTACTTAGTTATCGAGTACAACAGACTACTACAAAAGGTAACAAAAAAAGATATTTAAATATCTTTTTTTCTTATATATTAGTAAAATATGGTATAATATATTACAGAATGGAGGAATATTATGACACCACATATAGAAGCACAATTAAATGAAATTGCAAAAACGGTATTAATGCCTGGAGATCCTTTAAGAGCAAAATACGTAGCTGAAAAATATTTAACTGATGTGAAATTAGTTAATACAGTTAGAAATATATTTGCTTATACAGGAAAATATAAAGGTGAATATGTAACTGTTATGGCAAGTGGAATGGGCATGCCAAGTATAGGGATATATTCTTATGAGTTATATAATTTTTATAATGTAGAGAATATTATTAGAATAGGTTCAGCAGGTGCTTATTCAAAAGATATAAATTTATATGATGTAGTTTTAACTACAGAAGCATATTCTAAGAGTAGTTTTGCTAATGTACAAGGATATGATAATGAAGTTATAAATGCGAGTGAAACTATAAATAATAAAATAAAGGAAGTAGCGCTAAAAACAAATAAAAAAATTATTGAAGGTAGAATTCACTCATCAGATGTTTTTTATAGTAATGTTGATATAAGTGATTTATATAACAATAAAAAATGTTTATGTGTAGAAATGGAATCTTTTGCGCTTTTCTATAATGCATTAAAATTAAATAAAAATGCTGCCTGTTTATTAACAATCTCAGATAATTTAGAAACAAAAGAAGAAACAACATCCTTAGAAAGACAAAACTCATTTAATGAAATGATAGAGCTTGCTTTGGATACTGCAATAGAGTTATAAAAATTAAATATAAACACATACTAAAATGGATAGAGGTGATATCATGAAATATAAAAAAATAAGTACTTATTCATATAATCTGCACATCATTAAAACTAATAAATTTAAAACAGTAACTGTGCAAGTTAATTTTAAAAGAAAATTAAAAAAAGAAGAAATAACTTATAGAAATATGATTGTAAATATGTTATGTGAATCTAATAGTATTTATCCTAGCAAAAGACTTATGACTATTCAAACCGAAAACTTATATGATCTAGGTTATAGAGGTATGAATTATATATCTGGTAAATATAATGTTATGAATTTTGCTGCTACTTTCTTAAATGAAGATTATACAGAAAAAGGATTGCTTGATGAGTCTATTAAGTTTTTATCTGACCTAATATTTAAACCTAATATAGAAAGAAAAAGAAATGAAATAAGTTTTAACAATGATAATTTTGAGCTAGCTTATAATTTATTAAAAGATAATATAATATCTCAAAAAGAAAATCCAGATGCATATTCTAAAACAAGAATGTTAGAATACTTGGAGCCTAATTCTTGTCATTCCTATAGATCAGTTGGGTATTTAGAAGATTTGGAAAAAATAGATAGTAAAAAATTATATAAATATTATGAATCAATATTAAATAGTGATATATTAGATATATTTGTTATAGGTAATATAAATGAAAGACATATAAAGAAAGTAATAGAAAATAATTTTTCTAACATAAAGACATTTAAGAAACCATCGGAATCCCATTTTATCACACCTAAAAAACATAGATTAATACCAAAAGTAGTAAGAGAACAACAAAAGATAAATCAAAGTAAATTGGTTATTGGATATAAAATAGATAAGATGACTAATTTTGAACTTAGATATGTTTTAACTGTTTATTCTTATATTCTTGGTGGCGGTCCTGATTCAAAATTATTTAAAACAGTAAGAGAGGATAATAGTTTGTGTTACTATATATCATCTGTAACTTATCCTTTAAATAGTATTATGACTATTAGGGCAGGTATAAATAAAAAAGATTTTAAAAAGACCATTTCCCTAATAAAGAAAGAAATAATAAATATGAGAAAAGGTAGATTTACTGATGACGATATAATTAAAGCTAAAATTACTTATATAAATAGTTTAAAAGAATTAGAAGATAGTCAAGATAGTTTAATAAGTTTATATGCAGGTATTGAATATTTAGGTAGTGATAATTTAGATAACAGATTTAAAAAAATAAATAAAGTAACAAAAGAAGATGTAATTAAGCTAGCTTCAAAAATACATTTAGATACAATATATTTATTAGAGGGTGAAGATAATGAAGAAGAGTAGTTTAGAAAAATTAGATTTAGAACTATATGAAGAAACATTGGATAATGGACTTAGAGTTTTTATAGTACCTAAAGAAAATGTAAATGGAATATATGCTACTTTTTCAACTAAATTTGGTTCTATAGAAACTGAGTTTGTTCCTAATAACAAAAAGAAAATGATTAAAGTGCCACTTGGTGTAGCTCATTTTCTAGAACACAAAATGTTTGAGCAAAAAGATGATATAGATCCATTTACTTTCTATAGTGAAAGAGGATGTGATTCTAATGCCAATACATCAAATACTAAAACAACATATCTATTTAGTGGAGCTAATTCATTTGCAGAAAATATAAATTATTTACTTGATTATGTACAAGAACCTTATTTTACAGATGAAAATGTAGAAAAAGAAAAAGGTATAATAGAGCAAGAAATAAACATGTATGATGACGATCCTTTCTTTAAAATGTATGATGGAATAATTTATAATTCATTTATAAAACACCCAATAAAATATCCAATAGCTGGTACAGTTAAATCAGTTAAATCAACAACCAAAGAAGATTTATACAATTGTTACAACACGTTCTACCACCCATCAAATATGTTTCTAGTAATAACTGGTAATGTAGATCCGAAAGAAACTATAAATCTTATAAAAATAAATCAAGAAAAGAAAAAGTTTGATAAGTTTACTGGTATAGAAACAAAAGTGTATGATGAGCCAAATAAGGTAGAAAAAAAACAAGAAACAACTACTATGGATATAGAAATATCTAAATTTGGAATAGGTTATAAAATAGATTGTTCTAAAATAGACAAACCGATTGCTGATATAAAAACTTATATAAGTTTGTTATTTGATTTAAAATTAGGTAGCACATCAATTATAAATGAAAAATTAAAAGAGTTAAACTTAATAACTCATGATGTTGATTATACAATATTAAATACAGATAAACATATATTAGTTATTGTTGTGGTTGAAACTAATGAAACTAAAAAAGTTCAAGAGTTAATAGAGGAAGAATTAAAAGATTTAACTATTTCTGAAGAAGATTTAGAAAGAAAGAAAAGAGTAAGAAAAAGTGGATGTATTTATAGAAGCGATAGTATATATTCTATAAATAATAAAATAATGAATAATATAATAAATTATAACAAAGTTATATTAGACGATTATAAAAAAATAGATTCTTTAAATATTAAAGATATGCAAAAAATAATAAAACATATAAATTTAGATAATAAAACAGTATATATAATAAATAAATCTTGATTTATACTGTAATTTATGATAAATTATTTATTGTTAGGAGGACATAAAATGACTACATTGTTAGTAATAGTATCAATATTATTAATTGCTATAGTACTTTTACAAAGTGGTAAAGCTGAAGGTGCTTCTTCAATTATTACTGGTGGAAATAGTGATTTATTTAAAAATAGAAAAGAAAGAGGAGGAGAGTTAGTAGTTACTTATACAACTGCTATACTTGGAGTTATCTTCTTTATACTTTGTATTTTTGTATAATATTAAGATTGATTTTTCAATCTTTTTTTTGTAGAATTATAATAGGTGGTAAAATGAAAAAGATAGTTAAAATAGCTTCAGTAATTGTTTTATTAATTTCAATAACTTTATTATCTTTTAAATATATAGAAAATATAGAAGCAGATAGTGGATGGGATTCTAGTTATGATAGTGGCGGTAGTTGGGATTCTGGATCAGATTGGGGAGGTTCTAGTTGGGATAACGATTATGATCGGGATAATGATTATGACTATGATTATTCAGGTGGAAGTGGTTATAGTGGTAGTTCCTGTGATACAACAGAGTGTAAAGTTGGAGCTTTTATTGGGATTCTAATAACAATGGGAATGTTTTGGGGTATTCCAATATTATTAGTAGTTTTATCTACTAAAAATTCAAAAATCAGAAGACAAAGAAAAGAACAAGAAATAAAAGAATTGTTTAAACCAATGAATCAAGAAGTAGTGAATCAAATAATACCTAATTTTAATATAGAAGAATTTAATTTTAAAGCATATCAAATATTCTATGATGTTCAAATGGCTTGGATGAATTTTGAATATGATAAATTAAAGGAATTATTAACTGATGAACTATATAATAATTATGTAATGCAACTAGATGCTTTAAAATTAAAAAATCATAAAAATACTATGAAAGAATTTGAATTAATAGAAATTTGTCTTAATAATTTAAAAGAAGAAAATGATAGGTATATTGCTGAAGTATATTTAAATGTTAAATTTTATGACTATGTAGAAAATATCAAAACAGGTATGATTTTAAGAGGAACACCAAATCGAAAATTAAATAATATTTATAAATTAACATTTATAAGAACAAAGGATGAAACAAATAACGTAAATGAATGTCCACAGTGTGGAGCGCCTGTCCATGGTAATTCTAATGGTATTTGTGAATACTGCAAATCAAAATTAGTAAACGATAATTACGATTGGATAATGTCTAAGAAAGAAATAGTTAGACAAAAATAAAAGTTCAAATTTAATTTGAATTTTTTTAATTTGAATGAAAAAAAATAATGATTTGTGTTATACTATAACTGGTGGATAATGTGAAGAAAAGAAGATTTAGAAACATAAAAAGAATACCTTTAATATTAATAGTTATATTATTAATTTCTTTAATGATTTTATTATTGTTAGATAAGAAAAAAATAAAAGAAGAAATTAATAAAAATTATATATCAAGTGAAGTTGTTAATGTTACTTTATATGATTTAGACTATAAAGAATCTATTAAAATAAACAGAGGTGAAGAAGTAGATACATATAAATTTAAAGAACAAAAAGAAGATGATATATATATTAAAATAAAATATAAAGATAAATTTTATTTAATTAATGAAAATAATTTAACTATAAAAAAAGAGGAAATAATTAAAGAAAAGGAATTATTTGTAAGAACTAATTTAACTGTTTATAAGAATAGTGATTCTTCTGAGATATTATCTTATATAAAAAAGGGAGAAAGAGTAGAAATACTGGGATATGATAAACTTGAAGAAGGTAAAGTTAATAAATATAAAATTAAATATAATGATATAGAAGGTTATGTATATAGTAAATATTTAGTTAGTACTTTAGAAGAAAGTCTTAAAGTATATGATAATAATGGTCTACAAGAATATATGTCTAAAATGGGAGATACTTTAAATGGTGGTAATGCTAATAATTTAGATTATTATCCATATGAGAAAGCTAACTTTGAAGATAATGTTATGCCTAAGGAAGTTAGAAGTTTATATATAAACAGTAGTTCAGTTAAAAATATTGATAAATATATTAGTTTTGCTAAAGAAAATAATATTAATGCATTTGTTATGGATATTAAGGATAACACTTCACCTGCATATAATTCTCCTGTTATGAAAGAATATTCGCCAACAAATTACAATAAGGCAATTAATGAATATAAAGATTATAAAGAATATGTAAAAAGAGCAAAAGATGCTGACATATATGTAATAGGCAGAATAACTGCTTTTAAGGATTCATATTTTGTTAATGATCATTTAGAAGTAGCAATAAAAAATAGTAATGGAGAACCATTTAGTCATAATGGATCTTATTGGCCAAGTGCTTATAATAGACTTGTATGGGAATTTGTTGTAGAATTAGGTAAGGAAGCTATTACTGATGTAGGATTTAATGAAATACAGTTTGATTATGTTAGATTTCCAGATAGAACAACTAAATTAGAAAAAGAAGGTGTAATAACTTTAAATAATACTTATAATGAAGAGAAAGCTCAAGCTCTCCAGTCTTTTGTTATGTATGCTTGTGATGAAATACATGGTGTTGGCGGATATGTATCAATAGATGTTTTTGGAGAGAGTGCTTCTAATTATGTAACTGCTTATGGACAATTTTGGCCAGCTATATCAAACGTCGCTGATGTAATAAGTGGTATGCCATATCCAGATCATTTTAATAAACACGATTATGGTATTAAAGAAGTTGTTTGGACGGTTCCGTATAAACTTTTAGATGCTTGGAGTAAGTATGTTGTTTCTAAGCAAGAAATAATTCCAACTCCAGCAATTGTTAGAACTTGGATTCAAACTTACAACACTACTAAACAACCTAGTGTAGTTTATGATGATGTAAAAATATCCGAACAAATACAGGCTTTATACGATAATGGATTAAATGGTGGATATATGACTTGGAATTCTTCTTCAAATCTGGTAAAATATAAAGAGGTTAGTTATGCATTTAGGAAGGTGTACGAATGATAGAAATAGAAAATGTTAAATATAAAATAATTGAAGAATATAAAGATGGTTATGATGAGACTGCTTTTAAAGAAAAATATACTGATTATTTTGAACCTTATGATTATATAATAGGTGATTGGTCATACGGTAAACTTAGATTAAAAGGTTTTTGTAATAGACTAAATAAAATATGTAATAAAATAAATGATATTAAGTTTAAAGATGATTATATAAAAAATTTATGCAGTTATGAATGTAGATATTTTATATTAGAAAAAGTAAGAGATGTAAACTCTAAGTAAAGTAAATGAAAAGAATAAGTAAATAAGTATTACTTATTCTTTTTTCTATGATACAATGTAGTAAAGTAGGTGATTCTGTGAATAGTAAATGTCCTAAATGTAGTGCTGAATTAATTTTAGATAATAAAAATAATAAATTAAAATGTGAATATTGTAGATCTGCTTTTGATTTAGAAGAAAGTAAAGAACAAATATATATTTGTTCTTGTGGTGCTGAAATAATTTCAAGTGTTGAATTAAAAAAATGTATATATTGCAACAGTAAACAAATAACAAATAAGGCATTTAAATCAAAACATAATATAGATTATATAATACCATTTGAAAAAACTAAGAAAGACGCAATTAATGCATTTAAAAAATTATGTAAAGATAAATGGTTTATGCCTAAGTCATTTAATATAAATAAAAAATGTAGGGAAATTAAAGGTCTATATATTCCGTTTATGATATGTGATTATGATACAACTGGAGTGTTTGAAACAGAGTGCGATGATATTAGTACTTGGAATAGTGGTGGATATAAATATACAAAAATAGACAAATATAAAGCAATAAGAGGTGGAAATATTTCTTTTGAAAATATATTAGTAAATACATCTAATAATTTTACAGATGAAATATTAGAATCAATAAAACCTTATAACTTTAAAGAAGTAAAACCATTTGATAAAGATAGTTATAAGGAATATTTAATTGAAAAAAATAATAAAAGTCAAGAAGAATTAATAAAAGAAGCGAATGAAAAAACAAAAAAATATTTTAAAGAAGAAATGAAAAAAGATATAAAAGGATTTAATAAAATAAAAGAAATAGATAGTTCTATTAACTTATATAATTTAAAGGTCTCATTTGTTTTATTACCAATATGGTTTTTGAATATAAAATATAAAAATAAAACTTATATGTTTGTGATGAATGGACAAACAGGTAAAATAAATGATAATACTCCAATAGATAAAAAAAGAATAGTATTTTTATGGATAAGTACTTTCATAATAATATTTGCCTTATTATTTTTATTAAATTTGTTTAAGGTGATATCATGAAGTATTTAAAAAAAATATTTATAATATTATTATTGATTATTGGGGTAAATAGTGTTGAAGCAACTACAGAAAGAACTTTTGATACTACAATTAAAATATATGATTATGCACAAGTACTAAATGAAAAAGAAGAAAATGATTTAAAGAAAAGCGTGGATAAATATATTAAAAAACATAATATAGATATGGTACTTGTTACTATTAAACATTATAATCAAAATACATTAGAAGAGTACATGGAATTATTTTATGATACTAATAAATTTGGTGTAGGGGATAACAAATCAGGTATAATGTTTACAATGGATTTTAAAAAACAAGATATTGGTATAAAAACATATGGATTAGCAACTGATTTATATAGTGCGAATGAATTAAGTAAAATAATAAACAAAGTAGAAAAAAAGGATAATAATAAAGATAAATTATCAACATTTATAAAGTATTCAAATAAATACATAAATGAGTATGAAAATGAATGTTTTGATGAGAATGTTTTAATACAAATAGATTGGATAGGTATTTCAATTATTTCACTAATATTATCAATAATGATGGTTTTTATAGGAATATTAAAATCTAAAAATAAGAATCTAAATAAAACAGAAGATAACTGTGTTAAAAGTTTAATTATCACAATAAAAGAAGATTGTTTCATAACAACAAACACAAAAAAAAGAAAGAATTAAAAAATCTTTCTTTTTATATAATTATTAAAAATAAAAAACATATAATGTAAAGTTTTATCCTTTACCCAAACTATTAACTTTATAGCTAATAGTCTTTCAAAAAAAGGCATAATAAGTGTCTTTTTATTTTATTATTTCAAAAAGTGTAGTATAATTAGAATAGGTGATGTTCATGAAGATAATAAAAACTATAGATGCGAATGAAGCATGTGCTGCTGTTTCGTATATATTTACTGAGCTTGCAGGTATTTATCCAATAACACCTTCAAGTCCTATGGCAGAACATATGGATGAATGGAGTAGTAATAATAAAATTAATATATTTAATGATAAAGTTAAGATAGTAGAAATGCAAAGTGAAGCTGGGGCTGCGGGATTTATACATGGAACTTTACAAAATGGGGTACTTGCTACAACTTTTACAGCGAGCCAAGGATTACTTTTAATGATACCAAATATGTATAAAATGGCTGGAGAAATGTTACCATGTGTTATGCATGTTGCAGCTCGTTCTTTATCTACTCATGCGTTAAGTATATTTGGTGATCATCAAGATATATATGCAGCAAGAAGTACAGGTTTTTGTATGCTTGCATCATCTTCGGTACAAGATAGTGCTTATCTAAGTGGTATTTCTCATCTATCTGCTATAGACGCTAGTTTACCTTTTATGCACTTCTTTGATGGTTTTAGAACAAGTCATGAAATAAACAAAATAGAGATGCTAGAAATAGAAGACTATAAAAAATTATTAAATTATAATGCATTAAATAAGTTTAGAAATAGATCAATAAATCCTAATAATCCTAATACAAGGGGTACTGCTGAGAATGATGATGTTTATTTTCAAGCTACAGAAATAAGAAATATATTCTATGATAAAGTTCCTGATATTGTAAATAGTTATATGGAAAAAATAAATAATATAGCCGGCACTAATTATAAACCTTTTAATTATTATGGAAGTAAGAATGCTAAAAAAGTAATAGTTGCTATGGGGTCAGTGTGTGAAACTATAAAAGAATATATTGATTCTACAAATGAAGAAATAGGTTTAATAGAAGTTCATTTATATAGACCTTTTAGTGTTAAATACTTATTAGATGTATTACCTGAAAGTGTTAAAAATATTGCTGTACTTGATAGGACTAAAGAGTTTGGATCTAATGGAGAACCACTATACTTAGATATTGTATCTAGTTTAAAAGATAAAGATATAAATATAGTGGGTGGTAGATATGGTTTATCTAGTAAGAATACAACACCTTCACAAATAAAATCGGTTTATGATATGTTAGACAATCCTAAAAATAACTTTGTTATAGGGATTGTTGATGATGTAACTAATTTAAGCTTGGAAATATCAGATTATAATATAAAAACAAGTAAAGAAATACTTATATATGGATATGGTTCTGACGGAATGGTAAGTGCTTCTAAATCTATAATTAAATTAATAGGTGATAATACTGATAAATATGTTCAAGGATATTTTCAATATGATTCTAAAAAGAGTGGTGGAGTAACTACTTCTCATTTGAGAATAAGTGATAATAAAATAAGAAGTACTTATTATGTAGAAAATCCAGATATAGTAGTGGTATCTAAAGATAGTTATTTTAACGAATTTGAAATACTTAATAAAATAAGTGCAAACTCTATAATGCTTATAAATACTACTAAAATTGAAGAAGAATTAAAAAACAGTTTAAGTAATAAATTAAAAAATTTATTACTTAAAAATAATACTAAAATATATACAATAAATGCCTATGATATAGCAAGCAAAGTAGGTCTTGGTAATAAAATTAGTATGATTATGGAGTGTGCTATTCTTTACTTAACTAATTTAATTGATTATAAGTTTGCTAAAGAAGAACTAGTTAATTATATAAAAGATAAGTTTAGTAAAAAAGGCGATGATATAGTAAATGCTAATATAACTGCTTTAGATATGACAGAGGCAAATGTTAAAGAAATAAAATTAGATAATAATATTGATGTTGTAGAAAACAGATATATGGATTTATATGAAGCAATGTTTAAAAGAGAAGGTAATAGTTTACCAACTTCAGCATTTCTATCAATGCCAAGTGGTATATTTAAACCTGGAACAACTAAATTAGAAGAAAAAAATATAAGTGAAATAGTCCCACATTATATAACTAATAATTGTATTGAGTGTAATCAATGTTCGTTTGTTTGTCCACATTCAGTAATTAGACCTTATTTACTTGATGAAGAAGAGTACAATAGTGCTCCACAAGAAGTGAAGAACAGATGTAAAAAGGCTATGGGATTAGAAGGTTATTACTTTACTGTTGGAATTAGTATTAAAAACTGTACAGGTTGTGGGCTTTGTATTAAGACTTGTCCTGGAATGAAAGGTGAGAAAGCTTTAACTTTTAATTCTTTAAGTGATGAGTTAAAAAATAAGGAACAAGAAGTATTTGATTATTTAGATTCTAATATTAAAAATAAGAACAAACATAATGAATCTACAATAAAAGGATTACAGTTTAATAAACCTAAATTTGAATATTGTGGAGCATGTGCTGGATGTGGTGAACCATCTTATATTAAAATACTTACTCAACTTTATGGAGATAATTTAGTAATAGCTAATGCTACTGGGTGTTCATCTATATATGGTGGATCCGCTCCATCAACTCCATATAATATCCCTTGGGCAAGTTCATTATTTGAAGATAATGCTGAATATGGGTATGGTATGCTTATAAGTAACAATTTAATTAGAAATAGAATTAAAAATATAATGCAAAATAACATGGATAATTCTAATAGTGAATTATTTAAGTCTTGGTTAGAAAATTATGATAATTACGAAATAACTAAAAATATTTATGATAATTTAACTGATGATATTCCAAATGAATTAAAAGATTTAAAGGAGTATATTCCATCTAGAAATTATTGGTGTATAGGTGGAGATGGATGGGCATATGATATAGGTTTTAGTGGTATTGACCATGTGTTAGCAAGTAATGATAATATAAATATCTTAGTACTTGATACTGAAGTTTATTCTAATACTGGTGGTCAATCAAGTAAGTCAAGCAATGCTGGATCTATTGCATCCTTTACTACAAGTGGTAAAAGAACATCTAAAAAAGATTTAGCTCGTATCGCAATGTCTTATAAAAATGCTTATGTAGCCCAAATTTCATTAGGTGCTAATATGATGCAAGTAATTAAAACATTAAAGGAAGCAAATGATTATCCAGGACCATCCATAGTAATTGCTTACTGTCCTTGTATATCACATGGTATAAAAGGAGGTATGAGTAATAGTGTAAGTATGGAAAAACTTGCTGTAGATTGTGGATATTTCCCAACATTTAGAAGGCATCCAATAAATGGATTTACTCTAGACAGTAAGAGAGTAGATTTTGAATTATTTGAAGAGTTCTTAAATTTGCAAACAAGATATTCAATGCTTAATAAAGTAAATAATAATTTTAAAGAGTTATTAGAACAAACTAAAAACGACGCTATAGAAAGATATCAATACTATAGTAGTTTACAAAAGGTTGACAGTTAGTTAACCTTTTTTGTTTGTGTACTTAATTTATTTGTGCTAAAATAAAAATAGGTGATGCTATGAAATTTAATTTATTTAAAAATAAAAAAGAGATAGAGTCTTTAAGAACAAAACTAATAAAGCAATTAACTTATGATCATGGTTATAGTCTTCTTAGAAGTAGTAAAACAATTCAAGAAGAAAATGACTTTATTCTTCAGCTAGCTAAACAATATGATGAATATGGATATATGAGTGAAGAACTGGGTATGGAGCTTGATGGTTTATTTGAAGATAAAGATTATGTTATTGGAATACATCGTACAGGCTATAATGATATGGATCAACAAATGATAGATAATATTTTTAATAAAGGATTAATAAATAATGGTCATATTATGCAAGGTGGAATGGCAGGTAACTTTGATATTGAAAAAACAGTATCAATATTTCCTGATTTTACAGTGTTAAATGGGCAATTAAAAGCAGCTCATGGTTATAAAGGATCACAAGGCTGTATTATTGTTAAAATACCTAAATCTTATTTAGGAAAAAGTGATGGACCAATAGAACCAATTTATTATAAACATGATAATGTAACAAAATTATTACCTGAATTTGTTTATGGATATGTACCTGTTGATAAGGAAGGTAGATTAGGAGATCTTAATAGAAATCCTAATTATAAGGATATTCACAACTTAGATAATCCAAATTTAATGTATGAAGCAAGTGCGGTATATAAAGCAAAAAGGGAGGGTAAAAATTTAGAAAAACAGAATTTAGCGCCCGTTTTAAAGTATCAAATAATAGAAGATGCATATAAAGATACATTAAATAAGTATGGAAATTATCAAGCTGAACAAGCTTTACTTCATTTGATAAATGAAAATGAAGTAAAATATTTTACTAAAAAAGAAAATAGAGATAGATTAAGTAAGTATGTAATATATGGAGATGTTTTACAAATACTTTCTATTAATAATCCTAATATGAGTATTAATGAAGTTATTCAAACATTTATGGAAAATTGTAATGAACAAGAAAAAAATAGTAAAGTAAGATAAAGAATAATTTGTAAAAAAATGTTAATTATGATTAAATATTTAAAATATTTTTGACATTTTATTACTAGAATTATATAATTAAATAGGAGGGAGTTGTATTATGGCAAATGTTGCAGTAATCATTTTAATTTTTAGTTTTATTTTCTTTTTAATACCAATTGGAATTGGTATATTTACAATAGTATCTTTATGGAAAGTTTTTAAAAAAGCAGGAAAAGAAGGTTGGGAATGCATTATACCTATTTATAATATAATAGTTTTGCTTGAAATAACAGGATTACCTATATGGTATATTGCTTTATTATGTATACCAGGAGCTAATATATATGCAATAGTAAAAATATATTTAGAACTTGCTTATAGATTTAAACAATCTACTGGATTTGGAATTGGATTAATATTCTTATATCCAATATTTATAGGAATACTTGCTTTTAAAGATGAAATTACTTACGAAAGCGCACAACCTTTTGCTGAGTCATTCTGTAAGAATTGTGGTAATAAGATAAGTTCTAAAGACAAGTTTTGTACTAATTGTGGTGATGGAGTAGAAATGCCAAAAGATATATGTTTAAGTTGTGGAAATAAAATAAAAGAAGATGCTAAATTTTGCACACACTGTGGAGCAAAATTATAAAAAGTGTAAAGTGGTAAAATAAACTTAATAAATATAATAAAATAATAGAATATTTCTATTATTTTTTTACTTTTTATTGTATAATTGATATAGGTGTAATTATGAATATTTATGGAATAACGTTTGAAGAACTAGAAAATTATTTTATACAAAAAAATGATAAGAAGTTTAAAGCAACTCAAGTTTTTGATTGGGTATATAGGAAAAGAATTAAAAACTTTGAAGAAATGAGAAATGTTTCAAAAGAAACTATAAATACTATGAAAGATGACTTCTATTTTGATAGATTAGAAATAATAGATAAAAGAGAAGATATAGATGTTGCTAAATATTTATTTAAGCTTGAAGACGGAGAAAAAGTAGAAGCAGTAGTTATGTATCATGATTATGGTACTAGTATATGTATTTCCACTCAAGTAGGTTGTAATATGGGGTGTAAGTTTTGTGAAAGTGGAAGACTTAAAAAAGTTAGAAACTTGGGTGTTCATGAAATGGTACTTCAGATACTTATGGTTGAAGAAGATATAGAAATGAGACTTTCTCATATAGTTTTAATGGGAATAGGTGAACCTTTTGACAATTATGATAATGTAATTAAGTTTATAGATATTGTAAATAGTGATAAAGGGATTGCTATAGGAAGTAGACATATAACTGTATCTACTTGCGGTATTGTACCTAAGATAAAAGAATTTAGTGAGTTTGATAAACAAGTAAATCTTGCTATAAGTTTGCACGCACCTAATAACGAAATAAGAAATAGTATTATGAATATAAATAAAGCTTATCCTATTGAAGAAGTAATAAAAGCTATAAAAGAATATATTGCTAAAACTAATAGAAGAGTAACTTTTGAATACATAATGCTTAAAGGTGTTAATGATAGTGAAATATGTGCACAAGAGTTAAGTAGATTACTTAAAGGATTAAATTGCTATGTTAATTTAATTCCATATAATGAAACTAGTCATATAGAATATAAAAAGAGTAGTCAAGAATCTATTATTAAGTTTTATGATGTATTAAAGAAGAATAATATAGGTGTTACGATAAGAAGAGAATTTGGTAGTAAAGTTAATGCTGCTTGTGGACAATTACGTTCACATTATGAGGAGGTATAATATGAATTATTATTATATAACAGATCCTGGAAAAGTTAGGGAAAGAAATGAAGATAGTGTATCAATAGTAGAAAATGGAGCAGGAGAAAAATTACTAATAGTTGCAGATGGAATGGGAGGACATAAAGACGGAGAAGTTGCTTCTAAAATTGCTCTTAATCTTATCTGTGATAGATTTAAAAGTATTAGTAGTTTAGGTAATAAAGAAGATGCTATTAACTGGATACAAAGTACAGTTAGTGAAGCAAATGTAGAAATATTTAAATATGTTGCTGAACATCCAGAAAGTCAAGGTATGGGGACTACTATTGTTTTATCAGTACTTACTCCTTCATATTTGCTCATTGGTAATATTGGAGATTCTTCAGGATATATTTATAAAAATAAAAAACTTCATAAAATTACTGTGGATCACACTCTAGTAAATTTACTTTTAAAAAGTGGAGAACTTACAGAAGAAGAAGCAAAAAACCATCCTAAGAAAAATGTTCTTATGAAAGCTTTAGGTAGTAGTACGAATATAGATATGGATATATTTAATGTAGAATTAAATATAGATGGAATATTTTTATGTAGTGATGGATTAACTAATATGCTAGATGATAATCAGATTGCTAAAGTATTAAGTGAAGATTCTAGTTTACAAGAAAGATTAGAAAAACTGGTATTTAAAGCAAATAATCGTGGTGGGAATGACAATATATCAATTGCATATTTAGTAAAGGAGGATTCTCATGATTAATAAAGGGGAATTAATTGACAATCGTTATAAAATTGTTAAATCTATTGGTGAAGGTGGAATGGCTAATGTGTATTTAGCTTGGGATACTATACTTGAAAGAGATGTTGCTGTTAAGATACTTAGAGGAGATTTAGCTGAAGATGAAAAATTTATTAGAAGATTTCAAAGAGAAGCTAATTCTGCAAGTTCACTTAAACACCCTAATGTTGTAGAAATGTATGATGTAGGAGAAGATGATGGAAGACATTTCATAGTTATGGAGTATGTAGACGGTAAAACTTTAAAGAGTTTAATTAAAAAAAGAGGAGCTTTAAACTTAACGGAAGCAATAGATATAATGATGCAATTAACAAGTGGTATAGCTTGTGCTCATGATAGTTATATAATTCATAGAGACATAAAGCCACAAAATGTTATGATACTTGAAGACGGAAGGGTTAAAATAACTGATTTTGGTATAGCTATGGCATTAAATAATAATGAACTTACTCAAACTAATTCGGTTATGGGTAGTGTACACTATCTACCACCTGAACAAGCGAGTGGTAGTGGTTCAACTATTAAAAGTGATATTTATTCACTTGGAATACTTATGTTTGAGCTTTTAACTGGTAAGGTGCCTTTTAAAGGAGATAATGCAGTTGAAATAGCTATTAAACACATGAAGGATCAAATACCTAGCATATGTAATATAAATAATACAATTCCACAAAGTGTTGAAAATATAGTTTTAAAAGCATGTGCTAAAAATCCTAAAAATAGATATGAAACAGTATCTGAAATGTATGAAGATTTAAAAACATGTTTAGATCCACTTAGATTTGAAGAAAAAAGACTTGTTTATAAATATCCAGAACACAATTCAGATAATTCTAAAACAATTACTAAGTTAGAATCAAGAGAAATTAAAAATAAAGATTTAGATTTAAGTGACACTGAAAAAAGAGACAAAGGATTAAATATTGCTTTAATAATTGTAGGTATTATTTGTGTAAGCATAATAATAAGTGGTCTTGGATTTATACTTATTGCTAGTGGGGATAAGAAAAAGAATGTTACTGTTCCAAAAGAATTAGAAGGATTAAGCGAAAAAGACGCTTGCAAAAAAATAGAGAAAGCAGATTTAAATTGTGTAGTAGAATATGCTTATGATAAGGACTACGAAGAAGATGTTGTAATTAAAATAAGTCCTAAAGCTGATACACCACTAAAAGCTGGAGATAGGGTAACGATTACAGTATCATCTTTTGAAGATACTATAGAAGTAGAAGATTATACTGGGAAAAAAATTGATATAGTAAAAGCACAACTTGAAAGTTTAGGAATAAGAGTAGTAACTACTACAAAGAAAGTCACTAAAGATGATGAAATAGAAGAAAATACTATAGTTAGTCAAAGTGTAGAAGTAGGAGATAGACTACATAAAGAGAATGGAGTTATTGAACTAACCTTTGCAACTCTTGTAACTGTATATCCAGATTTTACAGATGGATCTTATACTCAAGATTTAATACAACAATTCTGTGATGATAATGGAATTACTTGTGTATTTAAAAATGAAGAAGACAATAATTTTAAAGAAGGGGCAATAATTTCACAATCTAGAGGTGTTGGTGATGAAGTTAAGTCTAATACAAAACTTACAATAACAATCGCTACAAATAAAAAACAAGAAACTAATACAGAAGGAAATGAAGTTGAATAATGGTTGGAAAAATAATTAAACAAATAAGTAATGATTATACAGTAAAAGTAGATAATAAATTATATGTATGTAAAGCTAGAGGAAAATTTAGAAATATAGGTATTACTCCTTTAGTTGGAGATAATGTGGTAATAGATGAAAACAATAACTATATATTAGAGATTATGGATAGAAAAAATGAACTTGATAGACCAAGTGTTTCTAATATAGATCAAGTAGTTATAGTAACAAGCGTTAAAATACCTGATTTTTCTTCTAATCTACTTGATAAATTATTAACTATAATAGAGTTTAATAATATAAAACCTGTTATATGCTTTACTAAATTAGATCTATTAAATGAAAGAGAGTTAGAAGAAATAAAAGAAATTATGTATTATTATAAAAAAATAGGTTATGAAGTATATAGTAATACTGATTCTAATCTAAAAGATATATTTAAAAATAAAATAACAGTATTTGCCGGGCAAAGTGGTGCTGGGAAAAGTTCTTTATTAAATAGATTAGATAACTCTTTAAATTTAGAAATAGGTGAAGTCTCAATTGCACTTGGTCGTGGTAGGCATACAACACGTCATACTGAGTTAATAGAGGTATTAGGCGGGCTTATTGCTGATACCCCAGGTTTTTCTTCTATAGATTTTAGGGGTATGAAAAAATCTGATATAAGAGATAATTTTATAGAGTTTAATGAATATAGAGATGGTTGTGAATACAAAGATTGTATGCACATAAATGAATTAAAATGTATAGTAAAAGATAAAGTTAAAGATAATATAATAAAAACAAGTAGATACGAAAATTATTTGAAATTTGTAGAAAAAGGTGAATTATGAAAATAGCTGCTTCTTTTTTAGATATAAAAGAACCAAAAGTCGAAGAATTAAATAAATTAGATAGCTTAGATATAGATTATATACATTTAGATGTAATGGATGGAATATTTGTTGATAATAAAACTTATACTTACGAAGAATTCTATGATATAACAAGACTTACTACTAAACCGAAAGATGTTCACTTAATGGTAAGTGATGTTAAAAAATATATAGATGAGTTTTCTAAAATGAATCCTGAATTTTTAACATTCCACTATGAAGCAGTAAGTGAAGTTAGTAGTGTTATAAATTACATAAAAGATTTAGGTATAAAAGTAGGTATGTCTATTAAACCTTCTACTGATGTTTATGAGATTGCTAAGTATTTACCATATTTAGATTTAGTACTTGTTATGAGTGTTGAACCAGGAAAAGGCGGTCAATCATTTATAGAAGAAAGTATAAAAAAAATAGAACAATTATGTAATTTAAGAAGAGAAGAAAACTATAATTATAAAATTGAGGTAGATGGTGGTATAAATGATACTACTATAAAAAAATGTTATAAGGCAGATATATGTGTTGTAGGAAGTTTTATAACAAAACAAGATTATGAAGAAGCGTTAAGAAAATTAAGAGATTAAACTTTTTTTCTTGATAATTTTAAAATTTTATTATATACTAGATAGGTATTGGAGGAAGATTTATGGAAAAAAATAAAAATTTAAAAGAAGTAGTTATAAAAGTAGAAGGAGAAAAATGGGAAAAAGCTTTAGATATGTCATTTAAAAAAGCAAATGAAAAAGCTAAAATACCTGGATTTAGACCTGGTAAAGCACCTAAAAGCGTATTCATAAAGAATTATGGTATAGAATCATTATTTATGGATGCTTCTAATTATGCTGTCGAAGATGCTTATAATCAAATGTTAGAAGAAAACAAAGACTTAGAAATAGCAGCTCAACCAATATTAGATATTAGAACTATAGATGAAAAATACATTGAGTATGTATTCACACTTACTTTAAAACCAGAAGTTAAACTTGGGAAATATAAAGAATTAAATGTAAAAAAAGAAGTAGTAAAAGTATCTAAAAAAGAAATAGAAGAAGCAGTAAATCATATGAGAGAACACTACAAAGAAAATGTAGTTAAAGAAGGTAAAGTTGAAAATGGAGATATTGCCATAATAGATTTTGAAGGATTCAAAGATGGAGTTGCTTTTGAAGGTGGAAAAGGTGAAAACTATTCACTTGAAATTGGATCAAATACATTTATACCAGGATTTGAGGAACAATTAGTAGGTATGGAATTAGGAGAAGAAAGAGATATAAATGTTACTTTCCCTGAAGATTATCATGCTGAAACCTTAAAAGGGGCTCCTGTAGTATTTAAAGTTAAAGTTAACGAAATAAAAGAAGTTAAAGTTCCAGAATTAGATAAAGATTTCTTTGAAGATTTAGGAATGGAAGGAATAGATACTAAAGAAGCACTAGAAAATCAAGTAAAAGAAAATATCAAAGCTAGTAAAGAAGCTCAAGCAGAAGATAAATATATAGAAGATTTACTTGCTGAAATAGCTAAAACTACAGAAGTAGATGTTCCAGATACTATGATAAATGATGAAACTGAAAGAATGGTAGATCATTTTGCTGAACATATTGCTATGCAAGGTTTATCTTTAGAACAATTCTATCAATTTACAAATTCTTCTAGAGAAACTTTAAAAGAACAATATAAAGAAGAAGCAGAAAAAAGAATTAAATATAGATTAATTCTTGAAGAAGTTATTAAAGCTGAAAAAATTAAAGTAACTGATAAAGAAATAGATGCAAAAGTAGAAGAACTTGCTACTAAATATAATATGACTAAAGAAGAAGTAAAAAAACAATATGGAGATAACTTAGATTATATTAAATATGATTTAGAAGTTAGTAAAGCATTTGAAGTTATAAAGGGTGATAAATAATCACTCTTTTTCTTGATTTAATATTATAATTAATATATAATTTAGGTAGGTGGTTTTATGAGTCAAATAATAGAATTGTTAAAGAATATTAATTATCAAGTATCTAAAGAATTATTATTTAATTATAAAAAATTAAATATAACAGATAGTGAGTTTATAATACTTATTTATTTAATAAATCAATCTAGTACTATTTATAATCCTAAACAAATAGGTAATGATTTGAAATTAGATTTAAATAATGTATTAGAATTAATTAATTCTTTATGTGAAAAAAATATTATTAAAATAGAAATGAAGAAGATAAATAATATAAGAAGTGAAGTTATTAGTTTAGATTCTTTATATGAAAAAATAGCCTTTGTTTTAACAGAAGTAGAGGAAAAAAATGATTCTAATTTATATGGCATATTTGAAACTGAGTTTGGCAGAACACTATCTCCTATGGAATTTGAAATAATAAATGGATGGTTAGATAATGGATATACAGAAGAACTTATAAAACTTGCTTTAAAAGAAGCTACTTATAATGGTGTTAGTAATTTAAGATATATAGATAAGATTATATATGAATGGGGAAAAAAGGGAATAAAAACTAAAGAGGATGTAGAAAATAACAGAAAACAATTTAAAAATAATAATGCAAATAAAAATCAAGAATTATTTGATTATGATTGGTTAAATGATTGAAATAATTGATTATTTAGATAAGTTATTTCCTAATCCGAAATGTGAATTAAACTATAAAAAAGATTATGAGTTATTAATTGCAGTTATGTTAAGTGCTCAAACTACTGATAAAAGAGTTAATATAGTAACTGATATCTTATTTAAAAAATATGATAATTTAGACAAATTAGCTAGTGCAGATATAAATGATATTGTTGATATAATAAAACCAATAGGAACATTTAATAAGAAAGCAAGTAATATTATTAGTATTGCTAAAAGTTTGATTGAGAATAAAAATGGTATAGTTCCTAATGATAGAGATTATTTAGAAGGTTTAAACGGAGTGGGTAGGAAAACTACTAATGTAGTTTTATCTAATCTTTATGATGAACCTTGTATAGCTGTTGATACTCATGTTTCGAGAGTTAGTAAAAGATTAGGGATAGCTAAAGAAAAAGATGATGTATTAACTATAGAAAAGAAATTAAATAAAAGATTTCCTAAAGAAAAACTTGCTAGATTACACCACCAATTAGTATTATTTGGAAGATATCATTGTAAAGCAAAAAATCCATTATGTGAAAATTGCGAATTAAAAAACATTTGTAAAGAAAAAGGAAAGAATTAAATCTTTCCTTTTGTTTTAACCATTTGTAACAGGAGTATTTGATATATCGGTATTATTTCCAGTATTTGTTGTTGGATCTTCGGGTTCAGGGATTATAACTGAATTAGATGTAACATTAACTTTAACCGATTTACCATCACTCATAGGTGCTTTATATATTGAATATGCAGTTTTAATGATGAATGTATATTCACCAGCGATATCCATAGTAGTTTCATATGTATTTGTACTTACATAATCAAGTAATTTTAAATTATCATTAGAATCTTTTAAGTAAATGTTATAACCAATATTTCCTATATAAGTGTTGTTATAAGACAATCTATTTGATACAAACGCATTTAAATATTTTTCAGTTTCAAATACAGTTGAATAATGTTCTTTTAAATAACTTTCTGTATTTATTTTAGGAGTTTCAACGGCATCCCACGTAAGTGTTATTTTATTATTTTCAACTGTTCCTTTTAAGTTGGATACATCACTTAATTTAGCAAATCTTGTAGAAACTGTTGTTGGTTCAGTACCTTTTATAAATAATTCTTTAATTTTTAAATTATCAGGAGTGTATGGACTAGGTAGAGAAGGTTCGACACATTCTGCTTCTACTTCTACTTCAACAACACCACTAGGTTTAGTAAAGTATGATTTATTAGTAAATACTTTCTTTCCAACTGCGTTAAATAATCTAGAATTTTGTGAACTACTAAATTTATTATAATATTTATTACTTATGTCATCATATCCATACCATACTCCAATTGCATATTCAGTATTGAATCCAACTGTCCATAAGTCATTAACTGCATTAGAAGGTAATTTTTTGTTTTTCATAGTAACATCATCGTAGTTTGTAGTACCTGTTTTAGCCCCATATTTAATACCATTTATATTATAATATTTACCCAATGCAGAACTTGCAGTAGTGGCTAACATATCACTAATTATATAGGCTGTTTCTTCACTCATAGCTTTAGTTTTATTTATTTCATTAATAAATTCTTCACCAGAATCTTCAAATATTAACTTAGTGAATGTATATGGCTCTATATATGTACCAGAATTTCCGAATGCAGCGTAAGCAGCAGCCATAGTAAGTGGAGATTCACCGGTATACCCACCGATAGAATGAGCTTCGTGCAATGTATTTGCTTTATTAGCTTCTACAACGTCATCTGGATTTTCCCTATTTACACAATATTTTTTCTCTAATTTATAACCTTCATTACAAGAATATATTTCAGGAGTAAGCCCTAATTTAGTAGCAAACTCAATTATATTATTTTTATTATTTTGTTTAAATGTTTTGAGCGCAGGAATATTTCTAGAACCCTTTAATGCAACTCTTATAGTTTGTAATCCTTGAAATTTACCATCCCAGTTATTGATTTTTTTACCATCCGAATAATTTACTGGTTCATCGACTATTGTTTGATAAGAACTCCAGTTCATATACTCTATAGCTGGGCCATAATCATAAATTGGTTTAGCCGTAGAACCTATTTGATTTATTTCATCAGTAGCATAATTCCAATTATCAATTCTAGAATTATCTCTAGTTCCACCTAAAGCAGAAATACTACCATCTTTAACATTTACAACAGCAATACCAGCTTTAACAACATCGTTTTCCCAATCATAAGTTTCACCGGACATAATTCCGTTTATGTATTCTTGAAAACTTGTATCCATAGTTGTGTGTATCGTCATTGATGTAGTATATGGATTTAATCCTGTTTTATCTTTAACTTCTTCTACAACTGTATCTATAAATGATTGATAAGGTGATACTTGACCATTTGAGTAAATGCTTTCTTCTTGTGGTATAACGATTTTTTCAACTGTCATTTCTTTGGCTATATTATATTCATCCTCAGATATATAACCATGTCTTAACATAAGTTTTAATACTGTTTGTCTTCTTGTTTCTGTAGCTTCTGGATATTTATATGGATCATAACGTCCAGGTGCTTGAAAAAGACCCGCAATCATAGCAGCTTCTGCAAGATTTAATTCCTTTGTACTTTTTCCAAAGTAGGTAAGGGATACTTGTTCAACACCATAGGCGTTTCTTCCTAAATAAGGTGAGTTTACATAAAATTCCATAATTCTTTCTTTTGTATAATTTTTTTCAATTTTAAACATTGAAATATAAACATCTGTAAATTTTCTTATTATACCTTCAATACCACTTGCTTCAGTAGAAGTGTGTGTGTTTTTAGAAACTTGCATAGTAAGAGTGGAAGCGCCACCTGCATCACTTTTACCTAATAATTGATAGAAAGATGCTTTTAAGAATCTTGCCCAGTCAACACCATTGTGTTCAAAGAATCTTGAATCCTCAGTTGCAACTATTGCATCTATTAAAATCTCAGGTAACTCGTCATATGTAAGAATAATTCTGTTTTCTGTACCCAATTTAGCAATTTCTTTACCGTCTTTATCTAGTAATACAGTTGGCTCAGTTACATATAATAATTCTTCTTTAAATTCAGGAGCATTCGCGACTATATAACTAAAGAAAGCTATTACTGCAGTTATTCCTAATATAAAGAGTGTTAACACTATAAGTAAAAATATTTTAAATCTTTTCTTTCTTCTTCTTTTCTTTTGACCTTTATTCATATTCTTTTCCTTTTTTATAATTCTTTTTCCTATAAAATAAATTACATTTATTAAGACTAATACTATAGCAGCTTTAACTATTCCAATGAGTATTAGAGCAATTATAAATATCAGCAAACTAATTCCCGGTACAATTATATCTTTTGGATCTTTATTCCATATTTTTTTTAATTTTTTTTCTATATCCATGATAAACTTTTTCATAAATCAACTCCTTGTATCTATTATTTTTAAATAGTCTAATCTAGGTCTTATTCCTTCTTTGATTATATAAGCTTTTTTTTCAAAATATGAAATAGGTATTGAAACTCTTTTTTCATTATTTAAAAAACTTAACAAATCTTCTATAAAGAGTAGGTAAGTTTTATTTAATTTTGTAAATCTTACAATTATAAAACCCATTCCACCATGTTTATAAATGTTCTTTAAATGACATATTTGATGCTTATGTATATTGCTTAAAGGAAAACTTGTTAAACTTTTAGTTTCTTTTGCTTCAAAGTCAATATATTTACCTTTATAAACACCATTATAATCTGTAGTAGATGGTATTTTAAAATGAGCTTCTTTAATTATTGCATCTTGCCTAGATTTATAATCAACTTTATTTATTGTTATGGGTGTTGGTTTTTTATAAATAATTGCAATATCATTATATCTATAATATTCATTAGTATCATTTAAATCTGCTTCTAAATTCATGCCACGATTACTGTGTGAATTGGTATTAACAAACTCTTTTTTTATACCGTTTGGATATTGCATAAAACCACCTTATATAATTATACTATATTTTTAATATTTTTTCTACTCATAATATTTATTTTAGGTTCTATTTTTATCTAGTTTTGTCGAATTACAACAAAACTGTGTAAAGGCGTGTTAATATAAATTTGAGGTGATAATGTGAATCCTAATTCTCACATTGAAAATGTATTTAATAATATGATAAATGATGTAAGCTATATAAAACTATCTACTTACCAAATAAAGGGTAGGTAGTTTTTATTTGTAATGATTGACAAAGTAAGTTTTTTTTGAGATAATTACATTGAATAAGAGTGAGGTGGAAAGTATGTACCGTGATCGTATAGTATTAACTAGTCGTGATATTTTAGAAAAAGAGTTTAAAATAGATACTAGAGGATATCGTCCACAAGAAGTAGATAGATTTCTTGACATGATAATAAAAGATTATGAAGAAATGAATGCTATTATAAGAGAATTAGAAAGAGAAAAGAAACAACTTGTGGAAGACAATATAAGTTTAAAACAAGATGTTAGAAACTTAAAAACTAAAATAGAAGTTTTAGCTGAATCAGATGGTGCTAGTATTACTAATGCTGATATGTTAAGAAGAATTTCTAAATTAGAAAAAATTATTTATGGTAAAGAATAATATTTTGACAAATGCTGCATTCTTGTAATGTAGAGGAAAGTCCATGCTCACACAGTCTGTGATGATTGTAGTGTTCGTGCTAGGGGAAAAAATAACCCTAGGTAGCGATTTGCTAACGGCCCTGAAATAACCTAAGTCTTTGATATGGTTAGATTAAGTGTAAAAGTGCCAAAGTGACGAGAAAATCAGAAATGGTGGAAGTGGAACGTGGTAAACCCCGCGAGTGAGAAACCCAAATTTTGGTAGGGGAACTCGGGCTAGGAAATAAGAACAATGCCTGGGACCGAAAGGTAGATAAATATTTGTCGCCTCTTATGAGGAACAGAACATGGCTTATAAAATATTATTTTTTTATTAATATAGAATAGAGGTTAATATGAAAGAAATAGGTGAAAAGTTAAAAGAAGCACGTGAATCAATGGGAGTAACTATTGAAGAAGCTGCTACAGATTTAAAACTTAGACCATCGCAATTAGAAAACATAGAAGAAGGGAATAGAGAAGCGTTTAAAGACGTATTTTATTTAAAAATGTTCATAAAAAATTATTCTAAATACTTAGGTTTAGATTATGATGAGATGGTAGAAGAATTTAATGAATATTTATTCGATTTTACTTCTAAAATATCTATAGAAGATATTAAAAAGGCTGAAAAAGAACAAAGAAAAAAAGAAAAAAAATTAAAAACAGTTAAGATTGCTTCTCCTTATACAGTAGAAAAACAACAACAAAAATCGATTCCTAGATTTTTAATAATAGGTGGAATTGCACTTGTACTTGTTATAATTGTTTATGTAGTTGTTTTATTAGTGACAAAAGAAGATGAGGAAAAAGGTGGAACTATAGTTATGGAAGGAGTAGATTATTGTGAATTTGCCTAATAAACTTACAGTATCCAGAGTAGTAATGGCTGTGTTAATTATAATTATATTACTTGGTGGAGATTATATAGTATCTTTATTTGGTGTTGATATACCAAAATTATTTGTAAATGAAGAAATAGTAGTAGATTTAAAATATATAATTGCAGGTTTCTTGTTTATTCTTGCTTCAATTACTGATTTCTTAGATGGTTATATAGCACGTAAATATAATTTAGTTACTGATTTTGGTAAATTAGTAGATGCTATTGCTGATAAAATATTGGTTAATTCAGTACTTATAATTTTAGCTGCTCAAGGATTTATTCATCCAATTATACCAGTAGTAGTTATAATTAGAGATAGCGTTGTTAACTCTATAAAAATGCTAGCTGCGAGTCAAGGTAAAGTTGTTGCTGCTATTAAATCAGGAAAAATTAAAACAGCATGTTTAATGGTTGGTATAGTTTTAACGCTATTCTACAATTTACCATTTGAACTATGGAATGTCTCAGTAGGTAGTGTGTTGTTATTTATTGCTACAATATTATCTATTGTATCAGGTGTACAATACTTCACGCTTAATAAACATTTAATAAAAGATAAATAATTAAATTAAAAGGATAGACAAAACTATTCTTTTTTTTATATAATATATATTGGTGATAAAATGTTTGAAAATTTAGGAGATAGATTACAAAGTGCTGTAAATAAGATTAGAGGATATGGAAAAATAACTGAAGATAATATTAGTGAAGTAATTAGAGAAATTAGACTTGCTTTACTAGAGGCAGATGTTAATTATAGAGTAGTGAAAGAGTTTATAAATAGCGTTAAAGAAAAAGCGTTAGGTGAGGAAGTTACTAAAAGCTTAAAACCAGGGGAGCAATTTGTTAAAATTCTAAAGGATGAATTGGTGGAACTTCTAGGTGGAGAAAAAGCGGATTTATATACAAATGGAAATCCTAGTATACTTATGCTTGTAGGTTTACAGGGAAGTGGTAAAACAACTACTATAGGAAAACTTGCCTTATTACTTAGAAAAAAATACAAAAAAAATCCTTTGTTAGTAGCCTGTGATGTATATAGACCAGCTGCTATTGATCAATTAAAAACTATTGGCAAAGAATTAAATATACCTGTATATGAAGAAGGCAAGGGTAATCCTGTTGAAATAGTAAAAAATGCTATTAATTATGCTAAAGAAAATAAATATAATTATGTACTTATAGATACAGCAGGTAGACTTCATATTGATGAGGATTTAATGAATGAATTAAAAAACATTAACAACGAAGTTAAACCTGATGAAATATTGCTAGTTCTTGATAGTATGGTTGGACAAGATGCTGTTAATGTAATTGAAGGTTTTAATGATGAATTACCTTTAACAGGAGCAATCTTAACTAAACTAGATGGAGATACCAGAGGTGGTGCAGCTCTTTCTATTCGTCATTTAACTAATGTACCAATTAAGTTTGTTGGTGTAAGTGAAAAGATGGATGGATTAGATGAGTTTTATCCAGATAGAATGGCTACGCGTATTCTTGGCATGGGAGATATTATGTCTATGATTGAAAAGGCAGAACAGGTAATTGATCAGGATGAAGCAGAAAAAACTGCTAAGAAGATTGGGCAAGGAAAATTTGATTTAGAAGATTTTTTAAGTACATTTAAACAAATAAAAAAAATGGGACCTTTAGAAAATTTACTTAAGATGATCCCAGGTATTCCAAAAGAACTTAAAGGAGTAAAAATAGATCCAAAAGATATGGCTCATATAGAAGCAATAATACTTTCTATGACACCACATGAAAGAAGGCATCCAGAATGTTTAAAAGCATCAAGAAAAATTAGAATAGCTAAAGGTAGTGCTCGTAGTGTAGAGGAAGTAAATAGATTGCTTAAACAATTTGAAGAAATGAAAAAAATGATGAAAATGATGAAGAATGGAAATATGAAATTGCCTTTTTAAATGTTTTATGTGGAAATTCTTTAAACTTTTTATTTGTAATTACTGTGACACAAATGGAATTTCTATCTTTTTATTCAAATAATATTGACAAATATTGCTTTTTGTAGTATATTGTAGTTAGTTTAGAGATAGATAAAAGAGAGTAGTATTATACACTAAAAATAATTATTAGTTTATATTCATTGGTTTAACATTATATAAACATAAATAATTATAAAAAATAATATAAATTTCAATTATCTATACTAATATCAAGTAAAAGAAATTATATAATATATAAAAATTATATAATTAAATTTTACTTGATGTTAATAGAAATACGAAAGTAATTTCTACCGCCTCTAAACATTACAATTGTAAGAAGAAAGAAAACTTCTAGGTAGATTTGTTACATTTTCCACTGATAATGGTTAGTTGTAATTTTCTAAACTCGAAAGTAATGGTTTTATCAGGATCATTGCTTTTTTGTTTGTTTTATAGACATTCTACCACTCCAAAAATAGTTTAAATCATATTATAAACTAGATAGGAGGTATTAGATGTTTTTTAATAGAAATTGTGGTTGTGGATGTGGAAGACAAATGCCACAAATGGAACAACCTATAATGGAACCAACTATAACAAAATGCGTTGAAAAAGAATTTCATCATGAAGTTCAACATTGCTGTCCTATACATACTCACGTAATTAATAAACATATCTATACACATACATATACTCCACAATATACTTGCGATGAAGAAAATGTAGTTATAAACAATGATTGTGGTGGATGCGCAGGACAAATGTTTAATAATTTTTAAAAGTAGTGAAAAACTACTTTTTTCGTGCTATAATTAAGTAGGTGGTAAAATGAAAACTCTCACAATCAAACAACCATGGGCAAGCCTTATTATAGAAGGTTATAAAAAGTATGAGTTTAGAGGTTGGAAAACTAATTATAGAGGTAAAATTTTAATACATGCAGGACTTTCTTTAGAAAAAGATAAAGAAAGGTTTAAAGAATATAATTTAGAATATAAATTAGGATATATAATAGGAGAAGCGGAAATAGTAGATTGTATATTAGTAGATAAAGAGTTTAATGAAAGTTTAAGAAAAATAAACCCTTTAGTATATAATAGAAGCAATCATGTAGAAACTTATGCATGGAAGTTAGAAAATATAAAAAAGTATGATGATCCAATACCTTGTAAAGGTAAGTTAGGATTATGGAATTATGAAGGTGAGATATGAAACACGAAATGAAACTAAATAACAATCCGTTTAATAGTATTAAAAGTGGGTATAAAACTATTGAAATGAGATTATATGATGAAAAAAGAAGATTAATTAATGATGGAGATATTATAGAGTTTACTAATAGAGAAACAAATGAAAAAATAGGTGTTAGTGTAATTAAGCTGCACTTATTTAACAATTTCAAAGAATTATATAAACAATTCGATAAGATTAGTTTAGGATATAAAGACAATGATATTGCTAATCCAAATGATATGAATAAATATTATTCAAAAGAAGAACAACAAAGATACGGAGTAGTAGGTATAGAAGTAATGTTAATTAAAGACTAAAAAAATAAGTATTTAAATAATAATTAATAAATTATTTGTTTTTTTTCTGTTTTGTAGTAAAATGGATATGATGATAGAGGTGGGGAAATGGGACTTTTTGATAAATTTAAAAATATATTTAAAAAAGAAGAAAAGGAAGAAGTACAGGCTTTTGATAAAGGTTTAGAAAAAACTAGAAAAGAGTTTGTTAATAAAATAGGATTACTTAATAATAAATATAAGAAAGTTAGTAATGATTATTTTGAAGAATTAGAAGAAATTTTAATTATGTCAGATATAGGTGTTAACACCGTTATGAATTTTATTGATAGATTAAAAAGAAGAGTAAAGAAAGAAAATATTATAAATAGTGAAGATTTAAAAGAAATTATAATAGATGAAATGTTTATAATATATGTTAATAATGATATAGTTGTAAATAAAATTAATTATAGTGAAAATGGACCTACTGTTATTTTATTTGTAGGTGTAAATGGTGTAGGTAAAACTACTACTATAGGTAAGATTGCTTATAAGCTAAAAAATGAAGGTAAAAAAGTAATGATGATTGCTGGAGATACTTTTAGAGCAGGCGCAATTGAACAATTAATAGAATGGGGTAATCGTACTGATTCTAAGGTTATATCTAGTGAATCAAAAGATCCTTCTAGTGTAGTTTATGATGGTCTAAAAGAAGCAATAGATGAGTCTTATGATGTTGTTTTAATAGATACTGCTGGTAGACTACAAAACAAAGTTAACCTAATGAATGAATTAGAAAAAATGAATAAGGTAATTGGTAAGTTTATACTAAATGCCCCTCATGAAACTTTGTTAGTTATAGATGCGACTACTGGTCAAAATGGTATTAGTCAAGCTAAAAGTTTTAAAGAAATAACTAATATTACTGGTATTGCTTTAACTAAGTTAGACGGTACTGCTAAAGGTGGCATTGTGCTTGCTATTAAGGAAGATGTTAATATACCAGTTAAGTTTGTTGGTCTTGGTGAAAAAGAAAAGGATTTAAGAACTTTTGATATAGAAAAATATATATATGGATTATTTAAAGATATGTAGGAGGATTTATGAAAGAAAATAATGGTATGAGTACTAAAATAGTAGATTTAAAAGAATATAGTTCTAAAGAAGTAGGATTACTTGTACAAGTGGTTTTAACTGAACTTGTACTTATATTTGGTATTATTAACTTAATAAGTGATGCTTTTATGCCTGCATTTTATGCTATATTAAGCATGATTTTATTTACTATGGCTTATAACAATGTTAAATTTTATAAGAAAAGATATATGACGTCTATTTACATTATTATTGGTTTATTTGTTGCTATAACAACTTTAGTGGAGTATGTGTTTTAATGAATTTAAATTATTCTTATCTTTTTGATTATTATGGCGAATTATTTACAGATAAACAAAAAGAATATTTTATAGATTATTATTTTAATAATTTAACTTTACAAGAAATAGCAGATAATAATAATGTTAGTAGAAATGCAGTTCATAAAAATTTAAAAGAAATGTTATCTAAATTAGATTATTATGAAGAAAAATTAAATTTATATAGTAATAAACAAAAAATAGAAAAATTATTAGAAAATGTAGATGTTGATACGAAGAAAAAAATAGAAGAATTAATTTAGGGTGATATTATGTTTGGTAAAATAGTGTATATTAGTGGTAGTGTTGCGCACATTTCTATTCCGCAAGGCACTCCTGTAAGCATGGATCTTCTGAATATGCATGTTGTATTTGAAGATGGGGAAAGAAAAGTATTAGGGGAAGTAGAAGATGTTTCTAAAGAAATAATTAAAGTACATTTCTTAGGAGTTATAGAAGATGGTAGGTTTGTAGGTGGAGTGCTTAGAAAACCAACTTTAGAAGCTAATATTAGAATGGTTACAGAAGAAGAATTAAATCTAATTACAGGTGCTGATGATGGGGGGAATTTTAAATTAGGTTTTAGCCCTTTATATAATGATAAACCAATTTATGTAGATATAAATGAAATTTGTAGTAATCACATGGCTATATTTGGTAATACTGGGAGTGGTAAATCTTATGGTGTAGCAAGTTTTATACAAAGTTTATTTTATAATGAAGGTTTTAACCCTTATAGAGCTAATTATATGATTTTTGATGCATATGGTGAATATCACAATGCATTTGAAAGACTTGCAGAGGTTAATCCTAATTATCAATTTAAATATTATACAACAAACAAACAAGATAAAAATGGAGAACTTTTATGTATTCCGTTATGGTTGCTTGACATAGATGATTTTGCTTTACTTTTACAAGCAGAAAAACATTCTCAATTACAAATAATTGAAAAGATGATAAAACTTGCTCGTATAATTTCTGCTGATACAGTAGAATCAGTAAGATTTAAAAATCATTTAATAGCTAAAGCTATACTTGATACTTTGTATACTAATCAAACTGCATCAAGTAAAAGAAATGATATATTTACAATAATAGCTGGATGTCAAACAAATCAGTTTAATTTAGAAGCGCCTATAGAAGGTGTGGGATATACGAGAAAATTTAGAGAGTGTTTTACAATTGATAGGAGCGGTGAATTTACTGAAAGTGTTTTGATAACTCAATACATTACTAGCTTTATAGATGATTCTTTAGATAATTATGAAGCGCCTAATGATTATGCTTTTGATTTAAACATATTACAAAAAGCATTAGATTTTACTTTAATAAGTGATGGTTTCTTGAGAAATGAGAAATTATATGATGAAGCAGTAACTTTAAAAGTTCGTTTACACTCAATAGCTATAAGTGATAGTGCTGCGTTTTTCAATTATCCTAATTATGTAGATTTAAAGGGATATGTAGCTAGTTTAGTAGCTAAAAATAATAGAAAATCCCAAATAATAAATTTCAACTTAGAAGATACGGATGATAGACTTTCCAAAACAATAGTTAAAATATACTGTAAAATGTTATTTAATTTTACTAAGAGATTGCAAAATAGAGGAGCGGTTCCATTCCACATACTTCTTGAAGAGTCTCATAGATATGTACAAAATGATAGTGATAACTTTTTGCTTGGATATAATATATTTGAAAGAATTGCTAAAGAAGGAAGAAAATTTGGTCTCATACTTAATTTAGTATCTCAAAGGCCTGTAGAACTTTCAGAAACAGTTATTTCTCAAATTAGCAATTTCTTAATATTTAAAATGACGCATCCAAGAGATTTAGAGTATATAAAGAAAATGTTGCCTAATATGAGTGCGGAAATAATGGAAAAGCAAAAGAGTTTACAACCAGGTATGTGTGTTGCTTTTGGTAGGGCATTTAAAGTTCCTATGATAATTAAAATGCCACTTCCAAATCCTGCTCCTCATTCAAGCAATGTTAATGTATTAAGTGTTTGGCAAGGTAGATAGAAATATCTACCTTGTCTATATAATAGAAGTAGGTATTTATGAAAAAAATATTTTTAATTTTAACAACTTTTTTTATGCTTCAAACTATTAATGCATTAGAACTAAATTCGAAATATGTATATGTATATAATGATACATTAGATAAAGTAATGTATGAGATGAATGCTAATGAAGAAGTTAAAGTGGCTAGTATGACTAAGATAATGACAGCTATTATAGTTATAGAAAAAAATCCTAATTTAGAAAAAGTAATTACAATAAAAGATGAGGATTTAAGGGATATGTATGAATATACCACTACAGGTTTTCAAGTGGGACATGAGGTAACTATAAGAGAATTGTTGTATGGAATATTGCTTAGAAGTGGCTCAGATGCCGTTAATGCTGCTGTTAGAGTTACTACTGATACTGAGGATGAATTTATTGATTTGATGAATCAGAAAGTAAAAGAATTAAATTTAAAGAATACATATTTTTCAAATGCTGTAGGTAAAGATAAAGATAATTATTCAAGTGTGCATGATATCGCTAAAATAATGGAATATTGTTTAAAAAATCAAATATTTAAAGAAATTATTTCAACCCCCATGCACTACATAGATAGATTAGATATTCAAATAAATGGACCTCTATATAAAAAGGATATTAATTATAATTTAGATTTATCTATAATAAAAGGTAGTAAAAGTGGATATACATCTTTAGCTAAGCATTCCTTAGTTTCATATGGAGAAAAGGATGGAATAACTTATATTGTAGTTACTGATTATGCTGATAATTATAAGGAATTATTAACTGATAATTCTAAAATTTATGAATATTTCTTTAATAATTATGGATATAAAAAATTCAAAACATCTTTTAATATTAAAATAGAAAATAGTAAACAAGAAAAATATACAGTACATATTAATACTAATTTATATTTAAAAAATGATTATGATGAATCTTTAATAAATTATAAATATAAAGGAAAAGATAAAATAACTTATTTAAACAAAAAAGGAAGTAAACTAGGAAGTGTTTCTATATATTATGATAATGAGTTAATAAGTAATATAGATGTTAAATTATTAGAAGATATAGAATATGAAACAAAGGCATATACAATACCAATAGTTGGAGTAGTAATTTTTATCTTATTACTTTTGTTTGTTATAAAAAAACGTTTAAAGAAGAAAAAAATAAAAATAAAATATAATAAGGTAAAAATAGTAAAGAAAAAAATTAAAGAAGAAAAAATAGAGAATGTAGAAAAATTTATAAAAGAAGAAAATAGTTATCAAAAAAAGATAGAAATATTAAAAAATACTATAGATATTAATTTGTTTTTTGATATATTGAAGAGCGTTAGTAATGTAGATAAACAAATATTAGAAAAAGATTTAATAGATAGATGTTTTCAAAATATTAATTTTGAAAATATAGAAGATTTAAAAGATTTATATACAAGGTTAAAATTATATAAAAATGAAATGAGTAAAAAAACAATAAATTACTATAATAAATTGTTTAAATATTGTATAGAAAATTATATAGACAAAAAGTAATTATTTACTTTTTGTTATTTTTTTATAAAAAAATAATATTATTAAGTGGTGATACCATGAAAAAAAATAATATTGGGACAATCTTTTTTATAAAATTATTGATTTCTATAGTAATAACTTTAATAATTTTAATTCTTATAAAATCTAGTAGTAATTTTAAAAATGATTTTTATAAAGAAGTTTTTGCTACTAATATATCATTTACTAAATTAAAAGGTATTTATAATAAATATTTAGGAAATTTTGATATATTTGATAAAGTAGTAAAAGAAGAAACTGTATTTAATGAAAAATTAACTTATCAATCAAGCGAAAATTATTTAGACGGAGTTAAACTTAATATAGGTAGTAATTATTTAGTGCCTATAAATGAGAGTGGTATTGTAGTATTTATAGGCCCAAAAGAAAATTATGGAAATACAGTAATTATACAAAGAATAGATGGTATAGATGAGTGGTATGGTAATATAGAAAATATAAATGTAAAACTTTATGACTATGTAAGTAAAGGTGAGTTGCTAGGGGAATGTTATAATAATTTATATTTAATTTATAAGAAGGATGGAAAAGTATTGAACTATGAAGAATATCTTAAATAAAATATATATTCATCCATTATTTATAATAGCTTTATTTGTATTTGTATCGATAGGTTATTTTAGATTTTTAATTTATTTTATGATGTTAATATTAGTTCATGAATTAGGACATATAATAATATCTTTATTATTTAAATGGAATATAGATAGAATAATAATACTTCCTTTTGGTGGACTTACTAAATATAATGAAATGATAAATAGACCTTTAATAGAAGAGTTTTTAATAGCAATATCAGGTGTTATATTTCAATTTCTTTTTTATTTATTGATAAAAGATTTCGTATACTATAAATATTTCAGTGCGATTAATTATTTTATAATACTATTTAATTTAATACCTATATATCCTTTAGATGGATCTAAGATATTAAATATATTTTTTAATTTGATAACAACATTCAAAAACAGTTTATCTTTAACTATAATAATTTCTTATATATTTATAATAATATTTAGTTTGTTGTTTTTTAATATAAATAAAATTATTGCTTTTGTAATTATTTTTTTATTGCTTGAAGTAAATAGATTATACAAAGAAAGAAAGGAATTATTTAACAAATTTTTGCTTGAAAGATATTTAAATGAATTTAAATTTAAAAAGAAGAAGACCATAAAAAGTGTCGATAAAATGAAAAAAGATTATAGGCATCTTTTTTATATAGATGGTAAATATTTAACTGAAAAATATTTTTTGAAGAAAATGTTTGACATTAGAGGGATTTTGTGATATTATTTTAAACGTGTAGGACCTCATTCTACAACCACACAGAGAAGGTTTTAAACTATTATTAGTACCTTAATGGTGAGTCTTAGTAATTTATAAAGGAGGTAAGAATATGAAAGCAGTTATAGAAACTGGTGGGAAACAATATTATGTTGAAGAAGGTACAGTTCTTTATATTGAAAAATTAGATGCTGAAGCTGGATCAAAAGTTAAATTTGATAAAGTTTTAATGGCTAATGGAACTGTTGGTATGCCTGAACTTAGTGGAGCATATGTTGAAGGTGAAGTTGTTAAAAACGGTAAAGCTAAAAAAATTATAGTTTTCAAATACAACCAAAAGAAAAATTATCGTAGAAAACAAGGACATCGTCAACCATATACTAAAGTTGAAATCAAAAAAATAGTGGTAAAATAATGATTAAGATAAATATAAGTAAAGATGAAATAACTATTAAGGGACATTCTGGATATTCTGAAGAAGGCTCTGATATAGTTTGTGCATCTGTATCAAGTATTAGTATTACTACAGTAAATGCTTTATTAAGCTTAGATGAGGGCTGTATAGAATATGAAGAAAATGATGGATACTTGAATATAAAAATAAAAAAACATAACGAAATAATTGATAAATTAATTCATAATATGATTAATCTATTAAAAGAGTTAGAAAAGGATTATAAAAAATATATAGAAATTAGATAGGGAGGTGTTCATCAATGAAGTTGATGACATTAAATATCCAATTATTCGCACATAAAAAAGGTCAAGGTTCTACAAAGAATGGTAGAGACTCTGAAGGTAGAAGACTAGGTGCTAAAGCCGCTGATGGTGAATATGTAACTGGTGGATCTATTTTATATAGACAAAGAGGAACTAGAATTTATCCAGGTGTTAATGCTGGTATTGGTTCTGATGATACTGTTTATGCTAAAATAAGCGGATATGTAAAATATGAAAGATTAGGAAAAGATAAAAAACAAGTTAGTGTTTATGAAACTAAATAAGAATCGAAAGATTCTTTTTTTGTAAATAAATATAAAGAAGTATATTTTTGTAAAAAAATACTTGTTTTTTTTTTGAGGTATAATAGTATTGTAATGTAGTTGTTAAAGGAGGATTAAAATGAAAAATATAGTTATAACAATACTTGCAATGTTAGTATTAGGTTTGGGGGGATTTTTGGTTTATGATAAAATTATAGATAAGGAAGAAGAAACTCCAATAGAAAATGGAAACCATGAAAATGGTGATAGCGCTCAAGGACTTTCAACTAATTCGTATAAGAACTTTTCAAAAAAATTGAAAGAACAATTTTCAAAATATAACTTAAATAACTATAGTTATCAATATATTGAAAATGGTATAATCAAGGATGGTTATGTTGTTTATTTAGATTCTAATGGTAGTCTATTTGTAAAATATAATAATGTTGAACTTAATAATAAATATGGTAATTATAAAATAGCAGATAATGTTTTAAGTTTTTATGCTATTAACGTTGGTCAAGATGTTGGAAATGTGTTATATTTTATAAATGCAGATGGATCTGTTGGAAGCGCAGATACTGAGTATGGTGTAGTTTTAGATAACCAACTTTTAATAAGGAAAGACTTAGGATATAAAAATATTGTAAGTATAGTAAATGGGACTTTTGGGGATGGACTTTCTAATGTGCATGGACCTATATTTATTGATATAGATGGAAACATTTTTAGCGACAATTTAAAATAATAAAAAATGTATACTTTTAGTAAAGTATACGTTTTTATTTTAATTAAAATTATAAATATATTTTATTTATATTTAATATGTGATAAAATATATTTATAATGAGTGTTAGTGCTAGGAGTTAGATAGTATGGAATTTAATAAGAAATTCTTTAAAAATAATTTTAAGACAATTACTTTAATGGTAGGTGCTATTATTGTTTTTGCTTTGCTTAATATTTTTCTTTCTAGTAACTTTGATAAATCATTGATAGAAAAAGATTTGCCAATTAACGGTGAAGGTAAATATGAAGGTTTAGTTGTAACGGAAATAATGACATCTAATAATGGAGCAGTCGCTAGCCCAGATGGTACTGTTTCAGATTGGATAGAAATATATAATGCGAATGATTATGAAGTTGATTTAAAAAATTATGGATTAAGTGATATAAATAGTAAAACTAAATGGGTTTTTCCTGAAACGACAATTAAACCTAAATCATATATAGTTGTATATTTAAGTGGAGAAACTAGGAATGGATTATATGCTAATTTTAAATTAAATGGTAATGGCAGTGAAAAACTATTCTTAGTAAATACACAAAGTGAGAGTGTAGATGCAGTAGATATATTACCTATAAAAAGCAATGAAGTAATGGTAAGAGATTTAGAAGGTAATTGGTTTTCAAGTCAAAAAGCGACTCCAGGATATCCAAATACTTTAGAAGGATATGAAGAATATCAAAAATCATTATTAGCCGAAAGTGATGTCAAAATAAATGAGTTCTTGCCTAAGAATGATGGTAATTTTAAAAATAGTTATGATAATTATGTTGGATATATTGAAATAATCAATACTGGTAAAGAAAAGGTTAATTTAAAAAATTATTGTATATCTAATATAATAAATGCTCCTTTTAAATATTGTTTAGGAGATGTAATTTTAAGTAAAGATGAAGTATATGTAATATATATGGGGGATTATCACGATACTGATGAAGAGATCTATTCTAACTTTGATTTAAAATCGAAAAATGGAACTGCTATACTTACTAATTCGAATGGTAAGATAATAGATAAGGTAGAATATAAAAATGTAGCTAATGGACTTGCTATGGTAATGGAAGATGGTAAGTTTAATCAAACAAGTAATATTTCTCCGGGATATTCTAATACTCCTGAAGGGATAAAGAAATTTTCTAAAAATAAATTAAAAACACCAGATACTTTAATAATAAACGAAATTATGAATAATAATTATTCATATATGCCACATAATGGTAATGAGTATTATGATTGGATAGAGTTAAAAAACAATTCTAATAAAACTATTAACTTAAAAGATTATTATTTAACTAACAGTACTAATTCAATGGAAAAATATAATTTACCTGATGTTGAATTAAAATCAGGAGAGTATTACATATTGATGGCTAGTGGGGATACTAATTTAAGTAATAATAGTTATACACATATTAATTTTAAAATATCTGATGTAGAGTCAATATATTTAACTAAAGATAATAATATAATTGATTCAATGGTTATTGCTAATGTTCCATTAGGACATAGTTTTGGTAGATCTAATGATTATGGATTATATTATTTCTCAAAACCAACTCCTAAAGGTGAAAATGGTTCAGGAACTTCAAGTGTCGCATATATTCCAGAGTTTAATATAGAACCTGGTGTATATAACGATAGTGATGGAATAAATTTAGAGATATCAGGAAATGGGACAATTTATTATACTTTAGATGGTAGTGTACCTACAACTAGTTCTAAAGTATATAGTGGTCCTATTTTTCTTAATTCGACTACTGTAGTTAAAGCTGTAAGTTATAAACAAGGTAAAATAATAAGTGATGTTAAAGTAGGAAGTTATATAATAAATGAAAATCATACATTACCTGTTATGTCGGTTTCTTTAAACCCAAACAACTTTAAAAGAGTACAAAGTGATGCTTGGAATACTGAACTTGTAGTAGATGCTAATGCAGAACTATATGAAGATGGTAAAAGTTTTAATATTCCTTGTGGATTTAAACTATTTGGTGGTTCAACAAGAGGATTACCTAAAAAAAGTTTTGCTCTTAAATTCAAGAAAAGATATGGAGAAGCAAATTTAAATTATCAAGTATTTGAAAATAGAGATTATTCTAGGTTTAATAGTTTAATATTAAGATCAGGTTCACAAGATCAAGAATCTGCATTTATTAGAGATATACTTATGACATCTTTGGTAGATGGTAAAGCTAATTTGAAGGTACAGGCATATAAACCAGTGATTCTATATATAAATGGTAGTTATTGGGGAGTATACAATATAAGAGAACAAGTAGATGATGATTTTATTGCTAATAACTTTAACGTTTCTAAAGAAGGTTCTAATATAGTTAGAATAGATAACGATATAACTGTTGGTGATGGTAGAAAATATTTTGATTTATTAAATTATGTAAGTACGCATGATATGAAAAACAGTAAAAATTATGAGTATGTTAAGAAACAGTTAAATATTGAAAGTTATGTGGACTTTTGGGTAGCAGAAAATTGGGTAACAAATAATGATATAGTAAATACTAGATTTTACTGGCACCCTAATATAGATAATGGTAGAATAAATATGATATTCTATGATTTAGATTTTGCTATGTGGAATTATTATCTTAATTATTTTAATTTTTCAGTACAACCGGAAGGTATGAGTAGATTAAAAGTATCAACTTTACTTATGAGAAGTTTAATAGTAAATGATGAGTTTAAAAAGACATTCTTAAATAGGCTTAGTTATCAGTTAGAAAAGGTATGGGCAGAAGAAAGAGTATTAGAATATATAGATAATATATATAATAAGTTAAAACCAGAAATGGAAAGAAATCAAAAAAGATGGGGAATGACTTATAAATCTTGGGAAGATAATGTGGAAAAATTAAGAAATTATACTAGACTTAGAAGAGATTATATAACTAAACAAGCAAAGAGTTTCTTCAATTTAAGTAATAGTGAGATGAAAGAATATTTTGGTGATTAATATGAGAAAATATAGGAATGAAATTAAATTTGTAATAAATAAAGATACTGCTGAAATATTAAAAAATAAATTGTCTCATTTAATGGATATAGATTCAAACTCTACAAGTGAAGATAATAGTTATTTTATAAGAAGTTTATATTTTGATGATTTATATTCTAATGCATATTATGAAAAAATGGATGGAGTAGAATATAGGAAGAAATATAGAATTAGGTTATATAACTCAGATACGAGTTTTATAAGATTAGAATGTAAATATAAACATGAAAACAAAACTTCTAAAGATCAAATATTGATAGATAAAAGTATTTGTGATAAAATTATAAATGGCAATATAGAAGATTTAGATATAAGTAAACCTAGTTTACTTACTAAGTTTGTTATTGATTATAGAACAAGAAATTTGAAACCGTCTATAATAGTAGATTATAAGAGGCTTGCTTATACTTATCCTGTATCTGATGTAAGAGTTACATTTGATTCTAAAATTAGATCAGGAAGATATAATTATAATTTATATGATGAAGATTTAACTACATATAAAATTATAGATGATAATGAAGTGGTTTTAGAAGTTAAGTTTAATGAAATATTACCAGAACAAATTGCAATAGTCCTATCAACAGTACCAATGATTAGACAAGCATTTTCTAAATTTGCAATTTGTAGAAGTATAAAATAAAGGAGAATAGTTATGAGTTTTATGGATATGATTAAAAAAAGTGTTATTTCAGAATTTACAGGTACGATAACAATAGATAAAATATTATTATCTTTGTTAGTCGCATTTGTAATAGGGGTTTTTATAGTTTTCATTTATAAGAAAACATATAGCGGTGTAGTTTATTCTAAATCATTCTCATTATGCATAATATTGCTTGGAATGGTTACTGCTATGGTAATTAGAACAATTAGTTCTAACCTTGCTTTATCACTAGGTATGGTGGGTGCTCTTTCTATTGTAAGATTTAGGACAGCAATAAAAGAACCTACAGATACGGTATTTATGTTTTGGAGCATAACTGCAGGTATTATGGCAGGCGCTGGACTTTATATAGTTGCAATCATTGCTTCACTTGGAATAGGTATTTTATATTTTGTAGGATATATGTTAGGTTTTAAAGCAAAACATCAATACTTATTCATTATTAAATATAATTCGGCTATAGATGAATTTATAGTTAAACAAATAAATAAATTGCCAAAGACAAAATTAAAAAGTAAATCAATATCTAAAAATATTGTAGAACTAACATTTGAATTAGAAATTAAAGATAATGAAACTAAAGTATTAGATGCATTTAAAAATATTGAAGGAGTTCAAAGTGTTAGTGTAATAAGTTATCAAAATGATTTTGGTGCTTAAAGAAAAGAGGTTTTTATGTCAAAAATAAAAATAAAAAAAGGGAGAATATTTATAGTGCTTAGTATAATTTTCTTAAGTTCTTTAATGCTATATTATGGAATAAGATTAGTTTATTATTATAATTTAATGCATTAGGATATTATGTCAAAAGAAGAATTAGAAAATATAAAAAATGAATTAGATGAACTAATGAATTCTATGAAAAAAGAACAAGAAAATAATATTCCCGAAATGCCAAAAGTATTTTTTGACAATGAAAAACCTATAGTATATAAAGAAAAAACGGAAGAAGAAATAAAATTACAAGAAGAAATAGAAAAAGAAAAAAGTAATAATATAATAGAACAAATAAAAGAAAAAAATAAAAAAAATAGAAAAAATAAAAAGAAAAGTAAAAAATGGGTATTTACATTTGCTACTTTAGATATAATCGCAATAGTTTGTATATTTCTAATGTATGGCCCAATAACTTATTTTAGAAATCTTTGGGTAACGAGTGCGATGACAACAATGACACATAAATATCTTGCTTATATCTTTTTTGATCAAGAGCAGATAGATGAGATTATGAGTAATAATGTTGTAATTGAAGTAGAAGATGAAACTAACCAAGAAGAAATAGAGTTTGAAGAAGAAAAAGAAGAAGTAATCGTTTATTCGTCGCCAGAAGAAGAACAAGTGTTGAAAAGAGACGAGGGTAATGATGTTTACAAAATCATAGACATTCAAGGTGACGGTTATAAAGGGCATATGTTAGTTGTTTATGATCCTTCTAAAATAAAATTAGAAAAAGTTCCAAATATGAAATATGGTAGAACTCTAGATCAGTTTATGAAAAACACTGGAGCAGTTGCTGGTATAAATGCAAGTGGATTTAGTTATAATAGTTATAGTGGTTATTCGTTTGCAGGTGTTGTTATAATAAATGGTCAAATAGTTGCGGATAACGGATCTACTGGATGGGGTGGAGGAATTATTGGATTTACTAATGATAATGTATTGGTATTAACCAAATCGTCTGCTTATGAAGCAATCAATATGGGAATAAGAGATGCTGTATCATTTGGACCATTCCTAATTGTTAACGGTGTGCCATCACAGTTTAGAGGTAATGGTGGATATGGTATCGCACCTAGAACAGCTATTGGACAAAGAAAAGATGGAATTGTTTTGATGTTAGTAATAGATGGTCGAAGACCTGGGCACAGTTTAGGTGTTGATATGGTAGAACTCACTAATATAATGCTAAAGTATGGTGCTTACAATGCTAGTAACTTAGATGGTGGCGGATCTAGCACTTTCTATGCAAATGGTAAAATTCTTAGTGTAGCGGGTGGAGCTGGATATACAGGAGATAGATACCTCCCTAATGCATGGCTTGTATACGAATAAAGAAAGGCGGTATTATGTTAGCACTTATTACAGGAGCAAGTAGTGGTATCGGTAGAGATATGGCAAGAGTATTAAGTAATAAAGGTTATGATTTAATACTAGTTGCTAGAGATAAAAATAATTTAAAAAAATTACAAGAAGAATTAACTACTAATGTAGATATAATATCTATGGATTTAAGCAATGTAGAAAACTGTAAAAGTTTGTATGAACAAGTAAAAGGTAAAAAAATAGATATACTTATAAATAATGCTGGATTTGGCTCTATTGGTGCATTTAGAAAAACTGATATGAATAAGGAGTTGTCCATGATAGATTTAAATATAAAAGCGGTTCATGTTTTAACAAAATTATTCTTAAATGACTTTGTTAAAAGGGATAGCGGATATATATTAAATGTATCTAGTGCATCAGCATTTCAGCCAGGCCCGCTAATGGCTACTTATTATTCTACTAAATGTTATGTATATCATCTAACGCTTGCTTTATACGAAGAGTTAAGAAGAATGAAAAGCAATGTTAAAGTATCTTGTTTATGTCCGGGACCTGTTAATACTAATTTTAATAAGGTGGCTGATTGTGAATTTAAAATAGATGCTTTAAGTAGTGAATATGTTGCTAAATATGCAATAGGAAAAATGTTGAAAAACAAATTATTAATTATTCCGGGGTTTAAAATAAAATTATTATATTTATTTGGGAGGTTTGTTCCAAACAAATTAAAACTTAGGATAACTTATAATATTCAGCACAGGAAAACTAAATAAAAACGCATATACTAAAATGTATATGTTTTTTTGTGAGGTGAAATGTGGAAAATATAAAAGGATTAATAGGTAATACTCCTATGATAAAAATAAGATATAGATATAAAGGTATAGAAAATTATATTTATACTAAGTTAGAATATTATAATTTAACTGGCAGTATAAAAGATAGAATTGTTTATTATATATTGGATAAATCTATGAGTGCGGGAAAATTAAAAGATGATATGGTACTTGTAGAAGCGACTAGTGGGAATACAGGTATTTCGTTAAGTGCAATAGGTACTTATTTAAAACATAAAGTATATATATTTATGCCTGATTGGGTAAGTAAGGAAAGAGTGGATTTAATGAAACTGTATGGTGCGAATGTGGTACTTGTATCTAAAGAAGAAGGCGGTTTTGAAAAATGTATTCAAATGGCTAAAGATTTTTCTAAAAATAATAATGGATTTTTACTTAATCAATTCGATAACATTTATAATGTAACTGCTCACTATCAAACTACAGCTAAAGAAATAATAGATAAAATAAAAGTGGATTCATTTATATCTGGAATAGGTACAGGTGGTACTTTGATGGGTATAGGAAAAAGGTTAAAAGAAGAATATGGTAGTATGATTTATGCAATTGAACCAGATACTATGTCTATAATTAAAACTGGTAATATAACTGGACATAAAATAGAAGGGATAGGAGATGATTTTATTCCCCATATAGTAGATTTAAATTTAATAAAAGAAGTACTGCTTGTAAATGATTTAGATGCGATAAATATGAGTAAGAAGTTATCTAAAGAGCTAGGCATAGGCGTAGGTATATCTAGTGGGGCTAATATGATAGGAAGTATTTTATTAAAAGAAATGGGGTATAGTAATGTTTTAACTATATTTCCTGATGACAATAAAAAGTACCTTAGTACAGATTTAACTAAAGATATTATACTAAAACAAAACAATGTTTCAAGTTATGTAGAATTGCTTGGTTATGAAGTTGTAAAATAACGCCTTTTTCATATTAAACTATTGACATAAATAGTAGTTTGTGTTAATATTTAATTGTGAACACGAAAAGGTGTTTTTATTTTAGAAAAAAATCATAAAATTAAGAGTAGGTGAAATATGAAAGCAGTAGCAAGATTTTTTGTAAATGTTAAAAAAGAAATGAAAAAAGTTAGATGGCCTAAGAAAAAAGAAATGGTTAAATTTTCAATTGCAGCTATAATTATTATTTGTTTCTTTATGTTATTCTTTGCTTTAAGTGATGGAATAATAAGTTGGATTGTGAAGGTGTTTAATTAATGGAAAAAGAATGGTATGTTGTTAATACTTATTCAGGACACGAGAATAAGGTAAAAGAAAAATTAGAGATGCGTGCTAGTTCTATGGGGATGGAAGATTATATATATAGAGTAGTAGTTCCATCTCAAAAAGAAATAGTAGTAAAAAATGGAAAAGAAGTAGAAAAAGATTCTAAAATGTTTCCTGGTTACATATTAGTAGAAATGGTAATGACTGATGAAGCTTGGTTTATTGTACGTAATACTCCAGGTGTTACAGGATTTATTGGATCAAGTGGTAAAGGTGCTAAACCATTCCCATTAACAAAACAAGAAGTAGATAAAATACTTGGTAATATGGGTATGAGTAGAATCGATGTTGTTAATGAAATTAACGAAGGAGATACTGTTAAAGTAATAAGTGGAGCATTTGCTAATATGTTTGGTAAAGTTAAGTTTGTTGATATGGTTAACCAAAAAATTGAAGTTGCTCTTGACTTATTTGGACAAGAAACTATTGTTGAAGTATTATTTACCGAAATAGAAAAAGCTTAAAAAGATATTTACAAATAAATAAAAATATGTTATTATTATATGGCTATATTGATTTTAATATAGATTTTGTGGGAGCTAATGATCAAAAATACTAGATATTTTTGAAAAGCGGAGCATTTGAACCACAACGAAAAAACAAAATTTATAGGAGGTGTTTTTCGTGGCACAAAAAGTAAAAGAAATTAAATTACAAATTCCAGCAGGAAAAGCAACACCAGCTCCACCAGTAGGAACTGTACTTGGTCCAGCAGGGATTAACTTACAAGAATTCTGTACAAAATATAATGATGCAACAAGAGATAAAATGGGAGATATATTACCAGTTGTTATTTCTATATATGATGATAGAAGTTTCGATTTCGTAATTAAAACTCCACCAACAGCATTCTTAATAAAGAAAATATGCAATGTTAAAAAAGGTTCAGCTAAGGGATCTAAAGAACCAGTTGGAACTATGTCTCAAGATCAACTTAGACAAATTGCTGAGATTAAATTACCAGATTTAAACTGTTATTCAGTTGAAGAAGCCATGAAGATTGTTGCAGGTACTGCAAAAAACATGGGTGTTAAAGTAGAAGAAAATTAATTATAAATAATAATTATGATATATAGAATAGAAAAAGAATTCCGCTTTTCAACTTTCTACACTATTTGTATCATATAAAAAATATTAAATAGGAGGTTAATATGAAAAGAGGAAAGAAGTATTTAGAAGCTGCTAGTAAAATAGAAAAAGGAAAAGCTTACTCTATAGAAGAAGCAGTAAAATTATTAAAAGAAACTAAAACAGCTAACTTTGATGAATCTGTTGAATTAGCACTAAGACTTAACTTAGATACTAAGAAAGCAGATCAACAATTAAGAGGAGCTACAGTACTTCCAAACGGTATAGGTAAAACTAAAACAGTTTTAGTTATAGCTCGTGGAGTTAAAGCTACTGAAGCTAAAGAAGCTGGAGCTGACTTTGTTGGAGAACTTGATATGATTGAAAAAATCGAAAAAGAAAACTGGTTTGATTTCGATACAATGATAGCTACTCCAGATATGATGCCTGCTTTAGGTAAAATCGGACGTGTTTTAGGACCTCGTGGTTTAATGCCAAACCCTAAAACAGGAACAGTTACTATGGATGTTAAAAAAGCTGTAGAAGACGTTAAAAAAGGACGTGTTGAATACAGAACTGATTCATATGGTAACGTTGCAGTATTAGTTGGTAAAGTTTCATTTGATGATGAAAAATTAGTAGAAAATATTAAATCTTTCGTATCACTTATCAATAAAACTAAACCTAGTACAGTAAAAGGTAAATATATGTTAAATATTTCAATCGCTAGTACAATGGGTCCTGGTATTAAAGTTGATACAGCAAGTTTTGAAAATTAATTGTTTACAAATTAAAAAAACTGTGTTATAATAACGTCAGTTGGAAAGATAGTACCGTAGACAGTAGGGGAGAAATCTTAATAATCCTACCGAGGAACATAAGTTTAAGTTCAATCGAAGTCTACGTTTAACGTGGACTTTTTATATACGTGTGCTTTTCATAAGATTAGGAGGTGTTTTATGGCAAATCCAAAGATATTAGAAGCTAAACAAGTAATTATTGATGAAATAGCTAATAATGTTAAAGAATCTAGTTCATTTATCTTTTTAGAAAACCAAGGTTTAACAGTTGCTGAAACTATGGAATTAAGAAGAAAATTAAGAGAATCTAATTCTGAATTAAAAATCTATAAAAACACTTTAGTAGCTCGTGCTCTTAAAGATTTAAATATTGATTTAGAATCAGAATTAAATGGTCCAAAGGTTGTTGCTTTTGGTAAAGATGTTATTGAACCAATTAAAGCGGTTGCTGAATTCGCTAAAAAACATGATAAGTTAGTGATGAAAGTTGGTATCGTTGATGGTAAAGTAACTGAATTAGATGAATTAAAGAAACTTGCAACTATTCCATCAAGAGAAGGATTACTTACAATGTTTGCGAGTGGTTTACTTGCAATTCCAAGAGACTTTGCAATATGCTTAGATTTACATAGTAAAAATTTAGAAGAAAATTAATTTTAAAAAAATAAATATATAGATAAGGGAGGAAATGAATTATGGCAAAATTAAGCGCAAAAGAAATTATCGATTCTCTAAAAGAAATGACTCTTTTAGAAATCAAAGAAGTAGTAGATTTAATGAAAGAAGAATTTGGTGTTGATCCAAGTGCGGTAGCAGTTGCTGCTGCTCCAGCTGCTGAAGCTGCAAATGAAGGACCAAGCGCTGTTGATGTTGTATTAGCAAGTGCTGGTGCTAATAAAATCGCTGTTATCAAATTAATCAAAGAAGTTACAGGATTAGGTTTAGGAGAATCTAAAGCTATCGCTGATAATGGTGGAGTTATTAAAGAAAAAGTTGCTACTGCTGACGCTGAAGAATTAAAAGCTAAATTCGAAGAAGCTGGTGCTACAATCGAATTAAAATAATAAATGATTTATGGTTTTAAGCCTGTACTAAAATTAGTATGGGCTTTCGCCGTTTTAAAAAGTAGGTGTTTTATGTCATTTTATTTTGATAAAGATACAAATGTCGGAAGTAAAGAAATTACCACTAGGGCAGAAATAGATGGTAAATTTTATACTTTTAAAACAGATAATAATGTGTTTTCTAAGAAAGGTTTAGATTTTGGTACTAGAACTTTATTAGAAAGTATAGATATTAAAAATATTAGTGGTGATGTACTTGATTTTGGATGTGGATATGGGCCAATTGGTATCTACATAAAATCAAATACAAATTCTAATGTTGATATGGTTGATGTTAATCTTAGGGCTTTGAATCTGGCTAAGAAAAATGCAAATTTAAATAAAGTAGATGTTAATATTTTTGAAAGTGATATTTATAGTAATGTAGTAAAGAAGTATGACTACATAATTACTAATCCACCAATTAGAGTAGGTAAGAAAATATTATATGAAATATTAATTAAGGCTAAAGATTATTTGAAGAAAGATGGACACTTAATATTTGTAATAAATAAGGATCAAGGTGCTAAAAGCACTATTAAGGATATGCAAGAATATTATAGTGTAAATCTATTAGAAAAAAACAAAGGTTTTTATGTAATTGATTGTCAAAATCATTGACATATTGCCAAGTTTGATATATAATTATAAATTGGCGGCATATATTATTCTGCTTAATATGTGTTTTCTAGAAAATATAGTTTATGGGGTGAAAGAGTGGCTTATACAGTTAAAAAATTCGGTGATTACCGTGAAAGAAGAAATTATGGAAAAACAAAAAATGCAATTGAATTAAACAATTTGTTGGAAATTCAAAAAAAGTCATATGATTGGTTTATGACTGAAGGAATAAAAGAAGTATTCGATGACATCTTTCCTGTTGAAAGCTTTACAGGAAATTTAACTCTAGAATTCGGAGAATATTCTTTTGAAGAGCCAAGATACTCAATTAAAGGTTGCAAAGATAGATATGCAACTTATGCTGCACCTATAAAAGTGCAAGCAAGACTTTTTAACCAAGAAACCGGTGAAGTTAAAGAGCAAGAAATTTATTTAGGTGATATGCCTATAATGACAGATGGTGGTACATTTATAATCAACGGAGCAGAACGTGTTATAGTATCACAATTAGTTCGTTCACCAAGTGCTTATTATTCAAGAGAAATAGATAAGAAAAATGGCAAATCTATTATCACTTCTCAAATAATACCAACTCGTGGAACATGGCTAGAATATGAAACTGACGCAAGAGATGTTATTTACTGTCGTATTGATAGAACAAGAAAAGTTCCAGTAACAACTTTACTTAGAGCATTAGGTTTATCTAGCGACGGTGATATAATAGATTTATTTGGTGAAGATGATTATATTATGAGAACTATCGAAAAAGATGCTAATAAAAATACAGATGAATCTTTAATCGATATTCACTCTAAATTAAGACCTGGTGAACCTAGTACCTTAGATAGTGCTAAAAACCAATTAATTACTAGATTCTTTGATGCTTTCAGATATGATTTAGCTAAAGTAGGGCGTTATAAATTTAATAGAAAATTAAATGTAATTGATAGATTATATGATTGTGTACTTGCAGAAGATATTAAAGTAAATGGAGAATTAAAATTTGAAAAAGGTACTTTAGTAACAAAAGAAGTGTTAGAAGAATTAAAACCTATAATGGCTGATGGATATGGTGTTAAAGAAGTTCTAATAAATGAAGAATTAGATGCTTATAACAAAGTTCAAATAGTTAAAGTTTATTCTAAAACAAATCCTGAAAAGGTTGTTAAAATTATTGGTAATGATCAATCAATTGAAGAAAAAAGGCTTACTATTTCAGATGTTTATGCATCAGTATCTTACTATTTAAACTTACACCAAGGTATTGGATTTTATGATGAAATAGACCATTTATCAAATAGACGCGTAAGACAAGTAGGAGAATTGTTACAAAATCAATTTAGAGTAGGTGTATCTAGAATAGAAAGAGTTATTCGTGATAGAATGAGTACTCAAGAAATTGCTGAAGTAACACCTAAAACATTAATTAATATTAGACCATTGACTGCAGCTATCAAAGAGTTCTTTGGTTCAAGTCAATTATCTCAATTCATGGATCAAACTAACCCAGTTGCAGAATTAGCTAATAAACGCCGTTTATCTAGTTTAGGGCCTGGTGGTTTATCAAGAGATAGAGCTGGTATGGAAGTTCGTGACGTTAATCCGTCTCACTATGGAAGATTATGTCCAATTGAATCTCCAGAAGGACCAAATATTGGACTTATAACTTCATTAGCAAGTTATGCTAAAGTTAATGATTATGGATTTATTATGACTCCATATAGAAAGGTTGAAAATGGTCATTTAACAGATGAAATCAGATATATGACAGCTGATGAAGAATTAGATTATCATATTTCTCAAGCAACTGTTAAATTAGATGAAAACGATAATTTTGTAGAAAAGACAGTTCCTGTACGTTTCCGTGGAGAGAACATAATGATAAAGAGTAAAGACGTTGATTATATCGACGTATCTAGTCAACAAGTTGTATCTATAACAACTGCCGGTATTCCATTCCTTGAACACGATGATGGAAAACGTGCACTGATGGGTGCAAACATGCAACGTCAAGCTATTCCACTTTTACAAGTAGAAGCTCCAATTGTTGGTACTGGTATTGAAGCTATAAGTGCAAGAGATAGTGGTGCTGTTATAATTGCTAAAGCTGATGGTGTTGTTGATTATGTAGACTCTAGAAAAATCTTAGTAAAAACTAAAGGTGGTATGGATACATATTACTTAAATGATTTTGAAAGAAGTAACAATGGTACTTGTTACCATCAAAAACCAATTGTTAAAGCTAAAGATAAAATATTAAAAGGACAAGTTATTGCTGATGGCCCATCTACAGATATGGGAGAAATGGCTCTTGGTAGAAACGTTACAGTAGCGTTCATGAACTTTAATGGATATAACTATGAAGATGCTGTTATCTTAAATGAAAGATTAGTTAGAGATGATGTTTATACATCAATTCATATTCAAGATTATCAAATTGAATGTAGAGACACTAAATTAGGACCTGAAGAATTTACTAGAGATATTCCAAATGTTAGTGAAGAAGCTCGTAAAAACTTAGATGAAAATGGACTTATTCGTATTGGTACTGAAGTACATGATGATGATATCTTAGTAGGTAAAGTTACTCCTAAAGGAATGGCAGAACTTACTAGTGAAGAAAAATTGCTTCATGCTATATTTGGAGAAAAAACTCGTGAAGTTAGAGATACATCACTTCGTGTACCACATGGTGGGGAAGGTATTGTTCACGATATAAAGATATTTACTAAAGAAGATACAGATGAACTTCCAGCAGGAGTTTCTAAAATAATTCGTGTTTATATAGCACAAAAACGTAAAATTACTGTTGGAGATAAAATGGCTGGACGTCATGGTAATAAAGGTGTTATTTCACTTGTATTACCTAGTGAAGATATGCCATATTTAGCAGATGGTACTCCAGTAGATATTTTACTTAACCCACTTGGAGTTCCAAGTCGTATGAACATTGGACAAATCTTAGAAATGCATTTAGGTGCAGCTGCTAAGAAATTAGGTATTCATGTTGCTACTCCAGTATTCAGTGGTGCTGAAAGAGAAGAAATTGTAGATGCTTTAAAAGAAGCTGGATTAGATGAAGATGGTAAGACAGTACTTTATGATGGGCGTACTGGTGAACCATTTGATAATCGTATAAGTGTTGGTGTTATGTATATGATTAAACTACACCACATGGTAGACGATAAATTACATGCTCGTTCAACTGGACCATACAGTATGGTTACACAACAACCATTAGGTGGTAAAGCTCAATTTGGTGGTCAAAGATTCGGGGAAATGGAAGTTTGGGCATTATATGCTTATGGTGCAGCTCATGTTCTTCAAGAAATGATGACAATCAAATCAGACGATGTTATTGGACGTGTTAAAGTTTATGAATCTTTAGTTAAAGGAACACCGATTCCAAAATCAGGTGTACCAGAAAGTTTCAGAGTACTTATTAAAGAGTTCCAAGCACTTGGCCTTGATATAACAGTACTTAATGATAAAGGAAATTTTGTAGAACTTAAAGAATTGGAAGAAGCAGATAAAGACGATAATTTACTTGATCCAAAAGAGACTAAAATAGAATCTAATTTAGTAAATGGAGATTCTGATGAAGAAGTATTTGAAGATTATGAAGATGCTTTAGATGATGAAGAATACGTTGATGAATTAGATGATAGTTTCGATGGAGAAGAAGATGAATTCGAAGAAAATGATTTGGATGAAGTAGAAGAAATAGAGGAAGAAATAGAGGAGGTTGAGGAATAATGGATGTTAATAATTTTGAAGGATTAAAAATTAGTATTGCCTCACCTGAGAAAATTCGTTCTTGGTCATATGGTGAAGTTAAAAAAGCAGAAACTATAAACTATCGTACTTTAAAACCAGAAAGAGAAGGTTTATTCTGTGAAAAAATCTTTGGACCTACTAAAGATTTTGAATGTTCTTGTGGAAAATACAAGAGATTAAGATATAAAAATATAGTATGTGACAGATGTGGAGTTGAAGTAACTCGTGCTAAAGTTCGTCGTGAAAGAATGGGACACATAGAGTTAGCAACTCCAGTATCTCACATCTGGTTCTTTAAAGGTGTACCATCAAGAATGGGTCTTGTTCTTGATATGTCACCAAGAGATTTGGAAGAAGTATTATATTTCGTAAGTTATGTAGTACTTGATCCAGGACCAGCTCCTTTAGAGAAAAAACAAACAATTTCTGATAAGGAATACCGTGCTTACTATGAAAAATATGGTAACAGTTTTAGAGTAGGTATGGGTGCTGAAGCTATTAAAGAATTACTTGAACAAGTAGATCTTGATAAAGAAGTGGCTGATTTAAAAGGAGAAATAGAAGAAATAAAAGATTCTCAAAGTCAAAAAAGAATTCGTTTAATAAAGAGATTAGATGTATTAAATGCATTCTTAGAATCAGGAAATCGTCCTGAGTGGATGATTTTAACAGCCCTACCTGTTATTCCACCGGAACTTAGACCTATGATTCAATTAGATGGTGGTAGATTTGCTACATCTGACTTAAATGACTTATATAGAAGAGTTATTAATCGTAATAACCGTTTAAAGAAATTAATGGAATTAGGTGCTCCATCAATAATTATTCAAAATGAAAAACGTATGCTTCAAGAAGCTGTTGATGCTTTATTTGATAATGGTAGACGTGGTAGAAATATTACAGGAGCAGGAAATAGGCCACTTAAATCTTTAGCTAGCATGTTAAAAGGTAAACAAGGTCGTTTCCGTCAAAACTTACTTGGTAAACGTGTTGACTATTCTGGTCGTTCAGTTATCGTAGTAGGACCTAGTTTAAAAATGTATGAATGTGGTATTCCAAAAGAAATGGCTTTAGAGTTATTTAAACCACATGTAATTAACGGATTAGTTTCAAAAGAAATAGCTAGCAACATTAAAGTTGCTAAAAGAATGATTGATAATCAAGATCCTAAAGTTTGGGATGTTGTAGAAGAAAAAATAAAAGAACACCCAGTAATGCTTAACCGTGCACCAACTCTTCACAGACTTGGTATACAAGCATTCGAACCTAAGTTAATTGAAGGTCGTTCAATTCGTCTACATCCACTTGTTTGTGCAGCGTTCAATGCCGACTTCGATGGAGACCAAATGGCTGTTCACGTACCTATAACTGAAGAAGCTCAAGCAGAAGCTAGAATTCTTATGTTAGGTGCTAATAACATCCTTAAACCATCAGATGGTAAACCAATTGTTACTCCAGGACAAGATATGGTTCTTGGTAACTTCTATATAACTATAGAAAAAGCTGGATTACCAGGTGAAGGTAGAGTTTATAAAGATCCAAACGAAGTGTTAATGAGTTATGAAAGAAGAGAAATCACACTTCATACAAGAATCGCACTTCCAGTAAGTTCTTTCAAACACAAAATATTCCCAGACAAATATATGGATAAATATTTAGTAACTACTCCAGGTAAGATTTTATTCAATGAAATATTCCCTGATACTTTCCAATATATAGCTGAAGGAACTAGTGAAAATATTGAAAAAGTAACTCCTAAAAAATTCTTTATAGAAAAAGGAGAGAATATTCCTGAAAAAATTAAAGAAATGCCAATTGTAGATGCATTTGCTAAAGGAGTGTTATCTAAATTAATCGCCCAAATTTATAAAAGATATCAAACTACTGAAACTTCAGTAATGCTTGATAAATTAAAAGATTTAGGATTTAAATATTCAACACTTTCTGGAATAAGTATAGCTCTTAGCGATATTAAGGAATCTCAAAAGAAACCTGAAATAATTGCTAATAGTCAAGATATGGTAGATCAAGTTAATAAACAATTCAAACGTGGTTTAATAACTGATGAAGAAAGATACGGAAAAGTTGTTTCTATTTGGACAGATACTAAAAAACAAATAACATCTGAGTTAGAGACAATGGTTAAAAATGATCCAGATAATCCAATTTGTATAATGATGACTTCAAAAGCTCGTGGAGATATGGGTTCATATACACAATTAGTTGGTATGAGAGGATTATTCTCTAAACCAAATGGACAATCTGAAGAAATACCTGTTATTTCATCATTTAGTGAAGGTATTACAGTGTCTGAATTCTTCTTATCTACACACGGTACTCGTAAGGGTGCAGTAGATACGGCTTTAAAAACTGCGGATGCTGGATATTTAACTCGTCGTTTAGTTGACGTATCTCAAGATATAATTGTAAGAGAAGTAGATTGTGGTACTGAAGCTGGTACAGTTGTAGAGGCATTTATAAATGATGCAGATGGAACAGTAATTGAATCTTTATATGACCGTATTTTAGGAAGATTTACAAATAAAAAGATTTTACATCCGGAAACTAAAGAAGTTATATGTGAAAAAGATACTTATATAACTGAACAAATTGCAGATAAGATAATTGCTGCAGGAATTACAAAAGTACCAATTAGAACAGTACTTACTTGTAGAACAGAACATGGTGTTTGTCAAAAATGTTATGGTCGTAACTTAGCTACTGGACAAATTGTTGAAGAAGGGGAAGCTGTAGGTATTATGGCTGCTCAATCTATCGGTGAACCTGGTACTCAGTTAACCATGAGAACTTTCAACACAGGTGGAGTTGCTGGAGACGACATCACTCAAGGTTTACCTCGTATTCAAGAATTATTTGAGGCTCGTAATCCAAAAGGAAAAGCTTCAATAGCTGAAATCAATGGTGTAATAACTAAGATTGAAGAAGAAAATGGTAAATACTTCATTTATATTAAAAATGATGTTGAAACTCGTAAACATACAACAAACTATAGCGTAAAACTTGCAGTTGTTGAAGGGCAAGAAGTTGTTGCTGGACAAAGACTAACTCATGGTGCTATTAGTCCAAAAGAATTATTAGTTGTTACAGATCCAATTTCTACTCAACAATACATCTTATCAGAAACTCAAAAAGTTTATCGTTCTCAAGGTGTTGATATCTCTGATAAACACGTTGAGATTATTGCTAAACGTATGATTTCTAAGATAAAAATAATTAACTCTGGTGATTCATATTTCTTACCAGGAACTATGGTTAATATAAATAACTTTACTGATATTAATAAAGGATTAATCCTTGAAGGAAAAAGACCTGCTACGGGTAGACCAGTATTACTTGGTATAACTAAAGCATCCCTAGAAACTGATTCATTCTTATCGGCAGCTTCATTCCAAGAAACAACTCGTATCTTAACAGATGCAGCTATTCACGGGAAAGTTGATAAACTTGAAGGATTAAAAGAAAATGTTATCTTAGGTAAATTAATACCTGCTGGTACAGGTGCTAAAAGATATAGAAAAGCTGATTACGAATTAGAACATGAAGCTTTAGATGAAGAACCTTTAGAAGCACTTGAACAAGAATTATTAGATTAAAATAAAAAGTGTAAACGTTAATTTGTTTGCACTTTTTTGTATAAATTTAATTAAAATTATGATAAAATTATAATAGGTGGTAAGATGAAAAAAAAGGTATGGATAATAGTTTTATGTTTGTTGTTAGTAGGAGTTTTTGCTGTTACTTGTAATATAGGATTAGTAGGTGCAGATAGTGGCTTTGATTCTAGTTACGATAGTGGTAGTGATTCATCAGATGGTGGCGGATTATTTTATTTAATTTATCTTTGTTTTGAATATCCACCATTAGGTATAGCTGTTTTGATTGTATTTTCAATAATTTATTTTAGTAATAAGAAAAAGGGTCAAAAAATAATAGAAGAATCATTAAATAGTAAACTACAATTGCTTAATACAAGTATCTTTCCAGAAGAAAAAAGACTTGAAATTGAAGCATTTAATTTATATAAACAAATACAATTTGCTTGGATGAACTTTGATGAAGAAACATTAAGAAACTGTTTAACGGATGAAATGTATAATATGTATTTGATGCAACTAGATACATTAAAAGTAAAACATCAAAAAAATATAATGTATGATATAAAATATCTAGGTAGTAGTATAAAAGAAAAATATGAAGAAAATGGTCAGGAAACAATTGTTATAAATATGCAAGTAAGTTGTTATGACTTTATAATAAATACTAAAACTAATAAAGTAGTTAGAGGTTTTTCTTCTAAATTGAATACATATTCTTATGAATTAACATTTGTTAGAACGAAAGAAAATAAACAAGCAGATATATGTCCACAATGTGGAGCACCAGTAGAAGGAAATAATAGTGGTGTATGTGAATATTGTAGATCAATATTAATAAGTAACAATTATACACTTGTTATGAGTAAGAAAAAAATGTTAGCACAAAAATAAAAAGTAAAAAGCAAAGACAATTGTGTTTTTGCTCTTTTTGTGCTATTATTTAGTTAGATATTAAGATGTAGGTGAGTTTTATGAAAAAAATATATACTTTTTTGTTTAATTTTAGTGCATTAATTTTAATAGAGATGCTTTTTGGATTAATTGCATTTGATACTTATACAAGATCTTCAATTATATTTATGTTTTTTTATTTATTAGTTATGGCATTATTAAATACAATTATATTTAGCTTATTTAATAAAAAAGTAAATTTTATTTTAGGGTGTGTTATATATAGTATTTTAGGGCTTTATTTTAGTATACAAATAGTATTTAAACAGGTTTTTGATACATTTTTTCAAGTAGCGCTTTTTTCTTTGAGTGATCAACTTTTATCTTTTGGAAAAGAAACAATTATATCTATTATAAGCAATATTCATTATATTATTTTATCTTTTGTACCTCTAGTATTATTTATATTATTAAGAAAAAAAATAGATTTAAATAGATTTAAAGTTAAAGATATTATTATCTTTGTTAGTAGTTTTATAATTTCTATAGTCGGTTTATTTATATATATTAATTTAATACAAAAAGATACTATTATATATAAATTAATATATAAAATGAATGATAATTCGCAAAATGTTCAGCGTCTTGGCGTATTGCAATCTGCTATATTAGATGTTAGTAAGGCTATAATTAATTTTGAGGAAGAAATAGTAATTAACAATGAAATTACTACTGAAGTTAGTGATGATGAAGACATATTTGATTACGAATATAATGTATTAGATATTGATTTTTCTAAAGGTAATAATTCAACACTAAATGAATTTATGGCAAGTGATATTGGAACTAAACAAAATGAGTATACAGGAATATTTGAGGGAAAAAATTTAGTTTATATTGTGGCAGAAAGTTTTCATACAATAGGTGTTTCTAAAGAGTTGACACCTACATTATATAATCTTATTAATAGTGGATTTAAGTTTGAAAATTTCTATGTACCAAACAACCTAAGTACAATAGGTGGAGAATTTCAAGCTATTACTGGATTATATCCAGAAAATACTATATTAAGTACTTGGAGAAGTGGAAAAAATTATTTTCCATATGGATTAGCAAATAAATTTAAAGAGTATGGGTATAATACATATGCATATCATGATAATAGTTATACTTTCCAGGACAGATATAAATATTTAAAATCCCAAGGATTTACTAATTTTAAAGCTTGTAGAAATGGTATGGAGAAATTAATAAATTGTGATGCTTGGCCCCAAAGTGATTTAGAAATGATAGATAAAACTACAAGTGATTATTTAGATAGTGATGTGCCATTTTTAGTGTATTATATGACTGTATCTGGTCATTTTGGTTACACAAAAGGTGGAAATTCAATGGTTCGTAAGAATTATGATTTAGTGAAAGGCTTAAATTATAGTGAAAATGTGAAAGGTTATATAGCAACTCAAATAGAATTAGATAGAGCATTAGAATTATTAATAAAAAGATTAGAGGAAAAAGAAATATTAGATGATACAGTAATAGTGTTATTAGCAGACCACTATCCATATGATTTAAGTATAAGTGAGGTAAATGAGGTATCTACTTATGAAAGAGATAATGTTATAGAGGTAAATCATAATAATTTAATTATATGGAATAGTAAAATAAAATCTAAAAAAATAGAGAAAGTCAGTATGTCTATAGATGTACTACCAACCGTGTATAATTTATTTGGTATTTCTTATGATTCTAGATTGTTAATGGGTAAAGATATTTTTAGTAATACTGAAGGACTTGCTATTATGAAAAATCGTTCTTGGGTAACCAACAAGGGAACATATTATTCTATAACTAATACATTTATACCGTCTGATCAAATGATAAACGATAATTATGTAGAAGAAATTAATAAAATTGTAAATAATAGATTAAATATAAGTAAAATGATAATATCAAATAATTATTATAATTCTATATTTAAATAAAAAAAATAACACTATGTTATTTTTTTTGATATTTAATTCCTTGATAAGAATTTCTTTTTAACATTTCTTTATCAATGTCATTTAATATTGCAACTTTTTTTACTAACCAATCAGGTTCTATTAAATCACTAACTTTAGGATCTCCCGTAATTCTATTAACTACAATATCTTCTCTTAAATGTTCTAATTGATCACAAACTATATCTATGTATTCATCTCTTGTTATAAGTTTAAAGTTTTCTAATTTATATATTTCAGCAAGCTTGGTATCCTTTAATATTGATAGCATATGTATTTTAATTCCCTGTATATCTAAATCACTTAAATATTTAATTGTATCTATCATCATTTCTTTAGTTTCGTAAGGAAGTCCATTTATAATATGTACAACAATATTTATATTTCTTTTTCTAAGTTTTATAACCATATCTTCAAAACATTTTAAACTATGACATCTATTTATAAGCTTAGATGTTTTATCATGTATAGTTTGAAGTCCTAATTCTATAGTAAGATAAGTTTTTTTAGAAAGTTCTTCTAAATAATCTAAACATTCATCAGTTATTGAATCTGGACGAGTTGCTATATTCAATCCCACTAAATTATCAAGTTTTAAAATAGTTTCATATTTTTCTTTTAATATATCAATAGGGGCATATGTGTTAGTATTTGCTTGAAAATATCCAATATATTTAGCTTTAGGCCATTTTTTTAACATCATTTCTTTTACTTCATTAAATTGAGTAATAAGATCTTTTTTTATATCACCACCATACTCACCACTACCTGTTTTAGAGCAATATATACATCCACCTATACCAACTTTTCCATCTTTATTTGGACAAGTAAATCCGGCGTTTAAACTAACTTTAAAAACTTTAGAATTAAACTTGTTTTTATAAAAATAATCTAAAGTATAATATCTTTTATTTGAATTAGAATACTTAAACATTTTATCACCACTAAATATTATATATTAAAAAAAATTATTTGACAATTAGTCTTATTGTTAATATAATAAAAGTGTTGGTGATAGTATGAAAAGAGTATTAGTTGGTATTAGTGGTGGAGTAGATAGTAGTGTATCCGCTATACTTTTAAAAGAACAAGGGTATGAAGTAATAGGTTGTACTATGAAACTATTTGAAAGTGATACTACTGATTCAAAAAATGTATGTGAAAAATTAAATATTGAATATAGAGAATTAGAATTAAAAGAAGAGTTTAAAAATGATGTAATAAATTATTTTATAGATTCATATAAAAATTCTGAAACTCCTAATCCATGTGTTATGTGCAATAAAAAGTTAAAGTTTGGATATTTAAGTGAATATGCTTTTAAATATAACGATATAGATTATATTGCTACTGGACATTATGCTAAAGTGGAGTATAGTGATAAATATAATAGATATGTATTAAAGAAAGCAGATAATTTAAGTAAAGATCAAAGTTATTTTCTATACAATATAAATAAAAATATATTAAATAGAATAATATTCCCACTATCTAGTTTTAAAGATAAAGATGAAATAAGAGAGATTGCTAAAGAAAAAGGATTAAATACTGCTTCTAAATCTGATAGTCAAGATATATGTTTTATACCTGATGGTAATTATAAGAAGTTTTTGAATAACAACGGAATAAATGAAAATATAGGTAATATTATTTATAATGGGAAAATTATAGGTAAACATAATGGTTTACACAACTATACAATAGGACAGAGAAAGGGTTTAGGTATTGCTCATGAAAATCCTTTATATGTAGTAGGTTTTAACAAAGATAATAATGAACTTATAGTAGGACAAGAACAGGATTTATATATTAATAGTTTTAAAGTAAAAGATTATAATTTGTTACTTATTGATGAGATAAAAGAACCTATTAAAGTTATGGTTAAAACAAGATATAAAAGTATTGAGAGCCCTGCTACAATAATGATTGAAAATGATAAAATAAATGTTATATTTGATACTCCACAAAAAGGAGTTACTAAAGGACAATCCGCTGTATTTTATATAGATGATATTGTTCTTGGCGGTGGAATAATTGACTAAAAAAATTAGTTATTAAATAACTAATTTTTTGTTGTTAATATTTTATTTTTTATATATTTTTTAGGATTTTCCCAGTCATTTTTTCTAACGTCTTTTTCATCAAATACCATGGGATTAACTTCAAAGTATTGAATATCTCCGTTTTTATCATACCAAATACTTACAAAGTAATTACACATTAAATTAGGTATTTCATTTTTCATCATAAATGATGATTGATCTACATTACATCCGCAAAGTAGGGTAATTATATTTCTAATAGAACCAACATATATTTTGTGATAATGTCCTCTTAATGATATTTTTGGCTTGGTATTAGAAGGTATTTGATCTATACCGTTTTGTGGCTTAGAAGAAAGTATTCTAGAAGTTCCACCACCTGGATGGAAGATTTCCATTTTACAATTATCAAAATAATAATAAGCTCTATCTTGTCCTAAGTATTCAAAGTCAGGTCTTCTTTTAGCAACTTCTTCGCCAAGTACCATTCCATAATTAAATAGGTGAGTCTGATCGTGACTTCCTGCAATAGCATGATATTTAATGCCTTTGTATTTAGGTAGATTTTTAACTACGTATTCCATTTGACCAGTAGCTCCATATAAGAATACTTCATGGATATGGTTAGGTCTAATTCTACTATAATCTCCATCTGTTATATCTCCAACATGGAATACATCTTCAATACCACGATTATAAGCTTCATAAACAGCAGTATTTACCATAGAAGGTTGACACCATATACTTCCATAGTGTGTATCAGATATAACTAAGAATTCTTTTTTAGTTAATTCTTCTTTTCTAGGTTTAACTTCATAATTTTTTCTTTTTTGGAATGTCTTTCTTACAACAAGTTCATTATTAATATCTAATATTTCTATTTCTCTTCCGTATTGTTGTAACATATCTATAATTCCAAAAAGTTCTGTATCGGAAACATTTAATCTGTTTTTTAAATCATTAAATCTTTCTTCTTTTTTTATAACTTTATAGATTTTATCTAATCTTAAGAAAAGTTCTGAACCACCAAGTTTATTGCTAGTTAATTCTATAAGTTCATCATCTTCACCATGTTTAATATTTAATGGTTTTATAGTTAAATAATTTTCATCACTAGGTAAGTAATAGAAAGATACACAAGAGTTTAGATTTTTTAATTTACCAAGTTTATTATATTGTAGTTCAAGTTCATAAGAACCCATTGTATTTTGTTGGTCTTTAGATTTCATAAGTGGAGTTCTAGCTACACAAGATGGGATAGCTAAGATTCTTGAATCTCTAAGTTTAGGAAAATCTTGAATAGTTAAAGTTCCACCAAGAAGTATAATGTCATAATCTTCATAACAAGCTAAACTTCTACTATATTTTTGAGGAGGGTAGGCAATTGTATATGCTTCACCAGTTTTCTTAAGGTTTTCAACTTGCACACTAACATTATTGAACTTAACATTACAACTTTTAGGCCCTAAGTAAGTCATATCACTTCTTTTTCCTTCAATATATTTTCCAACATTAAAATCTTTCCAAGTGTGATCTGTTTCACCTGTTATAAATAAAGTTTGTATACCTTCAACTTTAGGAAAGTATTCAATTAAATGATCCGCTTGAGCAACACCTGTATTAAATAGTAGGCTATTACCAAACATTTCTTCTTTTCTTGCTGTATATTTACCTTCGAGTAAGTTTCCTGTAACTATTACATATTTAACTCCATTTTCAGCAAACTTCCTATACATATCATTTAATTTAGATATTTGTTCATATTTAGAACCGAATCTTAAATCAGATATAACTCCAATTTTAGTATTAGAGTCTAAATCCTCGTCAATCTTATATGTATATTGTTTAGATAAATCGGGATTGTTATTTATTTTTATTTCAATCTTATCTGATTTTTCATAAACTTTAACAATTATCTCTTGATCTTTTAGTTTTGAAATATATCCATATAAGGCGAAATCGCTTATTTCTAGTTCTTTACAAAGATTTTCTACTGTAGAACCTTTTTCTAAAACATCTTTTAAATAATCTAATATTTCTTTTTCTGTTTTTGCCATAATTTACCTCCATAAAAAACAAAAAGAGAACACAAAATCAAAAAGCGCTCTCTTTAAATGATAAATAGAATGATTTTAATATAAGATTTAGTTTATTCATGTTCTCACATCCTACTACTATTCTAAACTGATTATAACACTTCTCTAACTCATAAACAAGTCTTTTTTTGATTTTTTTTCATAATCTTTATTAGAGGTGAATTATGAAAAAGATTTTAATGTGTTTTATTTGTTTATTTATGGTAATTCCTTTTGTTAATATGTATGCAGAAGAAGTTAAGGAAGAAAAAAGTAATGTGTTAGCTAAAAACGCTAAAAGTGCTATTTTACTTGAAGAAAGTACAGGTGAAATACTTTATGAGTTTAATTCTCATGAGAAATTAGAGCCTGCAAGTATGACTAAGATGATGAGTTTATTACTTATAATGGAAGCTATAGAAAAAGATGTAATAAAGTGGGATCAAATCATAACAGTATCATCTAATGCTTCTGGTATGGGTGGAAGTCAAATACTTCTTGAAACTGGTGAAAAGATGAGTGTTGATGACTTAGTTAAAGGTGTTGCTATTGCTTCGGGTAATGATGCAGTAGTTGCTTTAGCGGAAGCAATTGCTGGAACAGAAGAAAACTTTGTAAAAATGATGAATGATAAATTAGTTGAATTAGGACTTAAAGATAGTAATTTTAAAAATTGTCATGGATTAGATGAGGAAGGCCACTATTCAAGTGCTTATGATATGGCCCATATTGCTCGTGAACTTGTTAAACATGAAAAGATATTAGAATATTCTAGTATATATGAAACATATTTAAGGGAGGGTACAGATAAAAAAATATGGTTAGTTAATACTAATAAATTAGTTAGATTTAAAAGCGGTGTAGATGGACTTAAAACTGGTTATACAGAAGGAGCAGGATTTTGTTTAACTGCTACAATGAAACAAAATGATATGAGAGTTATCGCTACAGTAATGGGGGAACCTGATAGTCAGACAAGAAACAATGAAGTATCTTCTATGCTTGATTATGCTTTTGCTCAAGTAGGAATAAAAAAGGTATTGTCAAAAAGTAGTGTGGTTGAAAAAATAAGTTTATCAAAATCTAAATTAGATGAAATAGAAATTGTTCCTGTTAAAGATGTTACAGTTTTATACAAAAAGGTAGAAGGAGAAATAACTCCTACATATGAAATAAAATTAGATGAAGTTAGTGTTCCTATAAAAAAAGGTGATGTAGTAGGAACTTTATATGTTATGAATAATGATGAAGTAATAAATGAAATAGATTTAACTGTTAAAGAAGATGTGGAAAAGTGTAATTTATTTGAATTATACTGGAAATATTTAAAAAATATAATAGGTGGTAATATTAAGTTTTAAGAGATGAGAATCTCTTTTAATTTTAAATGGCGAAATATTTACTTTTTTTTATATGAGTGATATAATCTTTATAAGAATAAGGAGGTATGTATGAGAGAAGTATATATATTTGGACATAAAAAGCCTGATACAGATTCAGTAACTTCAGCTATAGCCTTATCTTATTTGAAAAATCAGATAGGTATTAAATCTAAACCTGTGGTATTAGGAGATATAAATAAAGAGACTCATTTTGTGTTAAAATATTTTAATATAGAAAAACCAGAATACTTAGAAGATGTTAAACTACAAATAAAAGATTTAAATTATTATAAAGATTGTTACGTAAGTAAGTTTGACTCGATTAGAAAAACATATGACTATATGGGAAGCAAAAATATTACGGGTGTTCCTATTGTAGATAATGAAAAAAAGTTTATAGGTCTTCTAACTTCTAAAATGATTGGTTCCGAATTAATAAATGGTAATTTTACTAAATTAAATACATCCTATGATAATATTTTGGATGTGCTTAAAGGGGAAGAAATTCTAAGATTTGATGACGAAATAAGTGGTAATATATTAGCTGCTTCTTTTAGAAGTACAACTATTTTAAATACAGTAGAATTTAGAAAAGATACAATAATGATTATAGGAGATAGGCATAGCGTTATAGAAGCTGCGGTTAATAGTTATATAAAATTGTTAGTAATAGTAGGTAATTTAGAAATAAAAGAAGAACACTTATCTATTGCTAGACAAAATAAGGTAAATATTATAAGAACTCATTTTGATACATTTCATACAGCTAAATTGATAGGTTTATCTAATTATGTAGATAATTTACTTACTGATACTAGAACTATTAGTTTTAACGAAAATGATTACTATGATGATTTTAAAGATAAAAGTGTAAAATTAGGGCACAATAACTATCCAGTAATAGATGATAGTGGAATATGTTTAGGACTTATAAGAATTACTGATATTAAAAATATGAATAGAAAACAAGTAATACTTGTAGATCATAATGAGGCTGTTCAAAGTATTGATGGGCTTGATGAAGCAGAAATATTAGAAATAATAGATCACCACAATATTAGTTCATTAACAACTAAGATGCCAATCAATTTTAGAAATATGACAGTAGGTAGTACTAATACAATTATTTATTCGATATTTAATGAAAGTAATATAAATATTCCAAGTGACATTGCTGGTATTATGTTAAGTGGTATTATTTCTGATACATTAAAGTTTACTAGCCCAACAACTACTGAATATGATAAATATGTAGCTTATAGACTTGCAGATATTGCTCAAATTAACATAGATGTATATTCTAATAAAATGTTTAAAGCGGGAACTGATTTAAAGGGAAAAACAATTCAAGAAATTATTCAAGGGGATATGAAAATATATGAATCTAATAATGAAAGAATTGCTATATCACAAGTAATAACTTTAAATTCAGAAGATATATTAGAAAAACGAGAAGAATATATTAAGAAAATAAATGAGATGAAAGAAAATAGAGGTTACGATATAATGGTAGTATGTGTAACTGATATAATTAAGGACGGTTCATATATATTCTTTGATGAATCAAGTAAAAGTGAGATCGCTAACGCGTTTGGATTTGAAGAAATAGAACAAGGTTATTTTTTCTCAAAATGTTTATCTAGAAAAAAACAATTAGCGCCCCTAATTATGAGTGTAGTAAAATAGTGTTAAACCACTATTTTTTTCTATTTATCAATTGATATTAACTCTTTTCTATGATAAAATTAATAAAGAATGAAGGTGTATTATGGAAGTTTATGTACCAGATATTTATCAAGAAAATATATATAAATTAAATTATGAAACTCTACTTTCTAGGGGGATTAAATGCTTGTTTTTTGATTTAGATAATACTATAGCTAAAGTTAAAGATACAATGCCTAAAGATGCTGTAAAAGAATTATTTGATAATTTAAAAAGAAAAGGTTTTAAAATACTTATTACTTCTAATAGTATTAAGGCTAGGGTAAAACCATTTGCAGAAGAATTGAAAGTAGATTATATATCAAGTTGTAAGAAACCTAATATAGAAAAAATAGATGAGTTTATAAAAAATAGTAAATTTGGATTAGATGAGATAGCTATAATAGGGGACTCTATGATGGATGATGTAGTATGTGGAAACACAATAGGTATAACTACTGTACTATTAGATCAAATGAGTAAAATGGAATTTCCTATTGCTCGTTTAAAAAGAATTAAAGAAAAAAGAATACAAAAAAAATTAAGAGATAAAAATCTGTTTACTAAAGGAAGATATTATGTCTAAATGTATAGGTTGTGGAGTAAAATTACAAACTATAAATAATAAGACTCTAGGTTATACTACTAATTTAGATAATAAATTATGTGAAAGATGTTTTAGAATAAGAAATTACAACGATTATAAATTTGTTATAAAAGATAATACTGATTATATAAATATTTTAAAAGATATAAATAAGACTAATGATTTAGTAGTGCTTGTAGTAGATTTATTTAATATAAGTCAATATTTAAATGATATATCAAAATATATAGATAATAACGTCTTACTTGTATTAACTAAAAGAGATATATTACCTAAATCTTGTTATGATGAAAAGTTTAAACAATACTTTAAAAATTATAATCTAAATATATTAGATACAGTAGTAGTAAGTAGTAATAAAAATTATAATTTAGATACACTTTATGAAAAAATAAATAGTTATAAAACAAGTAATAAAGTATATGTAGTGGGGTTTACTAATTCTGGCAAAAGTACTTTGATAAATAAAATAATTTATAATTATTCAAATAATGATATGGTTATAACTACTAGTAATTTACCATCTACTACAATTGATTCTATAACTGTTAAAGTAAATGATGATTTAATTTTAATAGATACTCCAGGACTACTTGATGATGCAGATATAATTAATTTTATAGATTCAAAAACTCTAAAAAGAATTATTCCAAATAGAGAAATAAAACCTATTACATATCAAATAAAAGATAAACAAACTATATTAATAGATGAATTAGTTAGGTTAGATTTAATAGATAAAAATAATATGACTGTTTATATGTCTAATAATTTGGAAATAAAAAGATTATTTAAAGATACAAACGATTTAAAAAATTTAAAAAAACATGAGTTAGATATAAGCGATGATAATGATGTGGTAATACAGGGGCTTGGATTTATAAAATTCACACATAAATCAAAAATAGTTTTATATACAAAGGAAAATGTTGCTGTTTATGTTAGAAAGAACTTAATATAAGGTGATAATATGAAAAATAAAACAGAAAAAAATAATAATTTATTTATAATAATTTTATTTGCTATTGTGTTAGTTTTAGTATTGTTTTTGCCTAAAATTTATGAGTTTATAGAAGCTGAGAAGTTACCTGAAGTAGAAAAAAAAGAAGAAAAAGAAGAAACGGAAGAAAAAATAGTAAATGAAGAAACATTGAAAAATATACATTTTCCAATAATGAGAAATAGCGTTTATGATTTTAATACGTATTATAGTTTAGATAAGTTTACTATTTCAAATATGTCTAATAATGATATATTATATAATGCTTTTATGGATATATATGAAGGCAATATGACAACGTCAAATATTACTGGCAGTTGTACATCAACACCAAAACAATTTAGTGTGGATTATCTAGAACTTAGAATTAAAAATATACTTGGTAAAAATGTAAAGTATAATTTAGAATCATTCTATGTACCAGAAGATTCAACTAGTAACTATAAGGGAACTTGGGTTTATGATAGTATTAATGGTAGATTTATTTATAATGGTTTATGTTCTTATAAGGCAACCAATACTAAGTATTATAATTTAGAAGAATTAATAAGTGCTAAATACAAAGATAGCGATATTGTTGTAAATTATTATGTAGGATTTGCTAAAGTAGTAGATAACAACTATGTAATTTATAGCGATGCTGGCATGACAAAAGAAATACATAATGGAACATTTACTTCTTTAGAAGATTTAAATAATATATTTAAATCAATTAATAAAAACAATAAAAAAATATATAAATATGTATTTAAAAACACATTGTGTAGTTATAATGAATATTGTTTATATGAAGGAAAATGGGTAAATGAAGTTTAATAATGATGGTTTTAATGAAAGAATGAATTATATTCATAATTCTAATGATTTAAATAAAATAAAAAACAATCCAAATAACTTTGATAATTCGTTTGCTAAAATGAGAACAGAAGAAAGAAGAAATTTAGTGACTACAATTAATCATGATAAAGTATTAGTAACTGAGGAAGTTAGAGGTAATAAAGATAATTTCTTAATTAGAAATAACAATATAAATAGAATAAATGCAAAACCTAATATTAATAACCCAGTAAGTAATGCGTTAAATAGAAATATGTTTAAAAGATAGGTTGCTATCTTTTTTATATAAAAATTTAATTTTATGTATTGTAATTTAAAAAAAATTATAATATAATTAAGAAGACGTTTTGCAAAGAATCTACAATTTATTAAAAAACAACTAGATGGCTACATTTAAAAATGTGGTTTTTTGTGTTATGTAAAAGAAAAGAAAGGAGAGTATGGATGATAAATTGTTGATTCTTTCTAGGAAGGAGTTGAATAAAAATGTCATTCATCGAGGTTAAACATATAAATAAATCATTTAAGGTACCTATAAAGTCTAATGGAAGATTTGGCGCTTTAAAAACTTTCTTTAGTAGAAAATATAATTATATTAAAGCTATTAATGATATTTCGTTTTCTATTAAGAAAGGAGAAATAGTTGGTTACATTGGTCCAAATGGGGCAGGTAAGTCTACAACAATAAAAATGTTATCTGGAATACTTGTGCCTGATAGTGGTAGTATTGTAATTGACAAAATGACACCTTGGAAGGATAGAAGAAAATATGTATCTAAAATAGGTGTTGTATTTGGCCAAAGAAGTCAATTATGGTGGGATATACCAGCTATTGATTCATTTAATTTGCTTAAAGATATTTATAAATTAGATGATAGGGAATATAAAAAAACATTAAATGAATTAATAGAGTTATTAAACTTAAAAGATATAATAAATATACCAGTAAGAAATTTAAGTTTAGGTAATAGAATGAAATGCGAAATAGCGGCATCACTCATTCATAAGCCTAAAATACTATTTTTAGATGAACCTACTATAGGGTTAGATGCAATATCTAAAAAAACAGTTAGAGAATTTATAAAAAAGATAAATAGACAAAATAAAGTTACAGTAATATTAACGACTCATGATATGGCAGATATAGAAGCTCTAGCTAAAAGAATTATTTTAATTGGTAAAGGTAAATTATTATATGATGGATCACTTTCTAAATTAAAAAGAAAATATGATTATTTAAGAAAAATAACGGTAATAACTAAAGATAAAATAAAAATAGAAGAAGATTATATAATAGAAGAAAAAAATATTGACGGTGGAATTGAATTTATAATAGACATAAGAAAAATTGAAATAAATGATTTTATAAAACTAGTATCATCTAAAATATCTATAAGTGATATTGATATAGATAGTGGTAATATTGATGAATTAATTGTTAAATTATATGAGGATTTTAAAATATGAAGTCTTATATAACATATTTTAAATTAAAGTTTAAAACAGGACTTCAATATAGAGCTGCTGCTTTAGCAGGTATGGCTACTCAAGTATTCTTTGGATTTGTATATGTTTCAATATATATAGCATTCTATGAATCTGGTAGTGGTAATTTACCTATGGAATTAAATGAACTTGTAAGTTATGTTTGGATTAGCCAAAGTTTGTTAGCCCTTGTTTATATGTGGTATAAAGATAAAGAAATATTAAATATGATTAAGTCAGGTAACATTGCTTATGAATTATGTAGACCTCAAGATTTATATTTTATGTGGGCAAGTAAAATACTTGGAGAAAGACTTTCCAGTTGTGCTTTAAGATTTTTACCAGTAATTCTATTTGCTTTATTACTTCCAAGTCCATATAATTTAGATTTAAGTATTACATTACCTAGATTATTGTTATTTATGGTTGTAATGATATTATCAATTATACTTATGACAGTGCTTGTACTTTTATATCATGTAATTTGTTTAATTACTTTAGATGACAAAGGTATAGTAAATATATTCATGGTGTTATCAGATATATTATCAGGCATGGCAATACCAATACCTTTCTTTCCAAGTTATCTTAAAAACATATCTAATATATTACCATTTAGATATATAACTGATTTTCCATTTAGATTATATGTAGGAAATATTAGTATCAATGAAGGATTGTTTGGATTAGTAATACAAATCATATGGATAATAATACTTGTTATAATTGGTAGATTTATAACAAAAAAATCACTAAAGAAAGCAGTTATACAAGGTGGTTAATATGGGATTATATTTTAAATACTTTAAAATTCATTTTAAAAGTGAATTGCAATATAAACTATCTTTCATAATGTCATTTATAGCGCAATTCTTCGTATTCTTTGGTTATTATTTTACAATTATTTGTTTATTTGATAAGTTCTCAAATATAAAAGGATTTACTCTCTATGAAGTGTTATTAACTTTTGGGATAATACAATTTGGATTTTCATTTTGTGAGACATTTTTTAGAGGCATTGATCAATTTGATTATTTAATATTAAAAGGAAATTTTGATAGATTACTTTTAAGGCCTATAAATATTTTATTACAAGTGTTTTGTGAAGAAGTGAGTTTTATAAAATTATCTAGATTATTACAGTCTATTATAGTACTTATAATCGCAATAATAAAAATTGATGTAGTGTGGAATATAGAAAATATCATAACTTTAATATTTATGTTAATTAGTTCTATATTTATATTCCTAAGTATACTGATAATTACTGCTGCTTATTGCTTTTATACAGTAAAAGGCTTAGAAGTTAGAAATGTATTAACTTATGGATGTAGAGAGATGGCACAATATCCAATAGGTATATTTAGAAAAGGGTTTGTTATATTCTTTACTTGCATTGTACCTTTTGGATTTATAAATTATTATTCGCTTATGTTTATATTAGGTGATGTAACAAATAAATTATTAATAATTTCTCCTTTAATAACTCTTGTTTATTTAATACCAAGTGTTATAATATTTTATAAGGGTATGAAAAGATATTCTAGTGTAGGGAGTTGATAAAATGGAATATTTAGATTTATATGATGAAAAAGGAAATTTAATTGGTGAAAAAATACTAAGAACTAAAGGTATGAAACCACAAGATGATAAATATATAAAAATAGTTCTAGTATTTATAAAAAATGATGAAAATAAATTTTTAATGCAAAAAACATCAAAGGAAAAAGGTAGTGTTTGGGCAACTACTGGTGGACTTGTTTCGTCTGGATATACTCCAGATGAAACAGTCGTAAAAGAAATAGAGGAAGAATTAGGTTTAGTAATAGAATTTAAAGAGTTAAAACACATAGAAACAATAAAAAGAAAACATGTTTTTCAAGATACTTACTATTTAGAAAAAAATATAAATATTGAAGATTTAAAAATTCAAGAAGAAGAAGTAGAATTCGTTAAATGGTTAAGTGTCGGTGAAATAAATGAATTAATAAAAAATGGTGAATTTAGAGAGGGTAATATTCTTGCTTTCAATAATTTATTAGAAAAAGAAAAATTAATATAAAAAATTTTTCTTTTTTTATAGAAAATAGTATGCATTTATGATATAGTTTAAGTGGTGGTACTATGTATATTATTTCTGATGATATAAAACTTTCAGTATTAGAAGATAAGGAAGAAAATTATAAGTTATTAGAAAAATGGTGTAATAGAGAAGAAATATATAAACATTTCGAGCAAAGAATTTTAAAATATGATGAAATAGTTAATAAATATAAACCAAGGTGTAATATAAATGCAGAAGTTCCTGTTTATATGATATATTATAAAAATAAAAAGATAGGGATTATTCAATATAAAAATATAAAGTCCAATACTTATGAATTTGATATTTTTATTGGTGAAGTCAATCTGCACAGTAAAGGTTTGGGAGAAAAAGTAATAAAACTTATAACTAATTATTTGATTGATAATAAAGGCGCCGAAACATTCTTGCTTTGTCCGTTAAAAGAAAACGAGAAGGCTATAAAATGTTATAAAAAATGTGGATATAAAATAGTGAAAGAATATAAAGATTTTAATACGATTGGTGAAGAGAAAGAATATGTTATGATGGAGTATAATTATGAAAACAATTCTTTATAATTATGATAATTTGAAAGAAGAAAATATAAATAGAACAACTAGAAGAGCAAAAGCACTTATAATTAATTCTCAGGATAAAATATTGTTTGCTCATTCAAAAAATAATTATTTTTTTGTAGGTGGTAGAGTAGAAGAAAATGAAACATTTGATGAATGCATTGTTAGAGAAACAAAAGAGGAAACAGGAATAGATTTGCCTTTAGAAAAAAGAGAACCTTTTTTTACTATAACTTATATGAATAAGGATTATCCTAGCTTAGGTGTTAATACTAAATCAATTACTAATTACTATTTAGTTAAGTGTGATACTAAACCTGATTTAAATGAGATAACTTTAACAGAAGAAGAAAAAAATAATAATTTTAAATTAGTTTATATTCATAAAGATAAAGCACTTGAAGAATTAAATAATAATTTAGATAATTGTTCTAATAAAAATGTAGTTAGGGATACAATAGAAGTTATGAAAGAATATTTAAAAATATAATAAATTAATTCAGGAGGGTTTATGAAAAAATATATAGATTGTGATGGTGTTATTTTTGATTCTGAAATTTGGTTATTTGATGATGAATATAGAAGTTTAAAAATTAAAGATGAATTTAATAAAATAAAATATATTCAAACTAAAGATTGGAATGAAATATTAAGAAAAAGCGGAATTATAAATGATGCAATTAATATTTTAAAAGAATTAAGAGATTTTGCTATTTTAACAAAAGTACATTCTATGGAAAATGAAGGAGTAGCTAAAATAAAATTGTTTAGAAGTCTAGATATCAAAAACGAAATAATACTTGTGCCATATACTTTGAAAAAAACAGATGTAGTAGATCCTTGTGGTAATATTTTAGTAGATGATACAGTTCATAATTTAGATGATTGGAAAGAAGAAGGTGGAATACCAATATTCTTTAATAAAGATAACTTAGATATAGATGGATGGGGAAAAGAAAATAAAAAATATCCTAAAATTAAAAGTTTAGATTATTTAAAAAAGATAAAATAGGAGATAAATATGAAAATAGTTTTAGCGACAACATCAAAATTTAAAAATGAGATAATGGATACAGTAGGTATCAAACATTCTATGATTGAAAGTGATTTTAATGAAGATTTAGTTAGTGAAAAAAATGTATATGAATACGTAAAGAAATTAGCGCTAGGTAAAGCAAGTAGTGTTAAAGAAAAAGTAAATAATTCTATAATTATAGGTCTTGATACTATTAACTATGTAGATGGTATTATTCAAGAAAAACCTAAAGATTTAAATGATGCTAGAAAAAATATAGAAATGTGTAGAAATAAGACTACTAAAGTAATAACTGGTATATGTATTATTGATCAAAAAACTAATGAAATAATAAATACATATGCAGAGACTAAAGTAACTTTAAGAGATATAGATGATATAGATATTGATTATTATATGGAAAATGAACCTAATATTATGTATGCGTCTGGATTTATACTTGAAACTATATTATCTAATTTTATAGATAAAATAGAAGGTAGTTACTATAATATATTAGGAGTACCAGTTGAAATAATATATAAATATATTAATGATATGGGATATAATTTAAAGGATATGGAGGAATAATTGTGGAACAAATATATAATAAATTAGTTAGGGATAATATACCAGAAATAATAGAATCTAACGGAGAAAAACCTATAATAAGTATATTAGATGATAATAGATATAAAGAAGAATTAGAGAAAAAGTTATATGAAGAATATTTAGAAGTAATAGATTCTAGTTATAGTAGTAGAATAGAAGAATTAGCTGATATGTTAGAAGTCATTAGTGCTCTTGCTAAATTAGAAGATAAGACTTTGGATGATGTAGTGGAAGTAGCTAAAGAGAAAGTAAAAAAAAGAGGAGCTTTTGATAAAAAAATATTTTTAGAGAAGGTTATAAGCGATAAATAGATTTCTTTGAATGTAGAAATCTTTTTATAATAATTTGATTTTTAATTTAAACCATGATAGTATAATAGTCAATTTAAATGGGGGATATTATGAATGAAAAATACTTAATTATTAATGCTGGTAGTTCATCTTTAAAATTTTCTTTATATGAAATTCCAGAAGTAAAAGAAATTGTAAATGGTTGCGTAGAAAAAATAGGAAATGAAGATAGTTTTTATACTTTAAAATATGACGATAAAAAAGAAGAAAAAGTAAAAGTAATTATGAATCATACTCAAGCTGTAGAAACTATGCTTTATGAGTTGTTAATAAATAATTTTATAAGTGATGTTAATGAAATAAAAGGAGTAGGACATAGAGTACTACATGGTGGAGAAAAATATTTTGATTCAGTTGTAATTGACGATGAAGTTATAAACGATATAGTCGATTTAACTAAATTAGGGCCACTTCACCACCCAGGTAATTTATCAGGAATACTTGCTATGCAAAAAGCAATACCACATATACCACAAATAGCTGTATTTGATACTTCTTTTCATCAAACAATAAATGAAGAAAATTATATATATCCTATACCATACTCTTGGTATAATGAAAATGGAGTAAGAAAATATGGCTTTCATGGGACTAGTCATAAATATATTACGGAAACTATGCAACAATATTTAGATAAAAAAGATGTTAACTTAATAATTTGCCATATTGGTAGTGGAGCTAGTATGTCTGCAATAAAAAATGGTAAAAGCTGTGATACAACAATGGGTTTAACTCCACTAGATGGACTTATGATGGGTACTCGTTCAGGCTCTATTGATCCATCAATTATTGAATATATTTGTAAAGAAAGAAATTTAACTGTATCTGAAGTTACTAATATTTTAAATAAAGAAAGCGGTTTAAAAGGAATAAGTGGCGTAAATGATTTCAGAGATGTAACAGCTTTAGCTAAACAAGGAAATCATAATGCAAAATTAGCTATAAAATTATTTGAAAAATCAATAGTTAAATATATCGCGCAATATTATTTTGAATTAAATGGTGATGTAGATGCTATTATATTTACTGCAGGTGTAGGAGAAAATATGTCCTACGTTAGAGAAGATATAGTTAATCTTATTTCAAAACCAATGGGTATAAAAATTAATAAAGAAATTAATGATAACATTGCTAAGTTTAAGCAATATCAAAGTGGTGTTATAACAACAGATGATTCTAAAATTAAAGTAATGGTTATACCTACTAATGAAGAATTAATGATATTAAAGGATACTGTTAGATTAACTAAAAAATCAAAAGATTTAAATAAAGAGAAAAAATTAACTAAATAATAATATTTTAAGGAGGGAGATATGAAAGTAATTGAGTTGGAAGAAAAATATATTTTAGAATATATAAAATATATGATTTCTAGTTTTAAAACAATACCTATAGAAATAAATAATGCTAAATATCATCATAATACAAGTTATTCTGATGTACCTTTGGTTTTAAAACAAGGTATTTTGTCGGTGTCAGAATTAAATAGATTAGGTATAAAAAAATATTCTCCTGAAATATTAAATTTATGGAGTGACATAGAGTCACATATTAATGGTATAGATTCAATATCATTATCTGTAGTTGGTTTAAAAGATTTATATGTAGATGAATTTGAATATGATCCGTTTATACCAACAAAAGTAGATTTGAATATTTCAAGTGATATATCTACACTAAGATCAAGTATACATTATGGAAATGAATTTTTATGTTATGAAAATATAGGAATTGATAAAATAAAATCAATTGATATAAGATTACTAGAATTAATTGAAAAAAGAAAAGATTTTACAATAAAAGATATAATAAATAAATATAATTGTTTAAAGGATGTTGCATTAGCAATTAAAGAAAATAACTTAGATATTCCTTTTAGAGAAATGTCTAATGATAATTGTGCATTAGATATAACTAAAGTGTCAGAGATGCCTAAATTAATTTTAAAATAAAGCAAATGAAAAAATTTCATTTGTTTTTTTAAAATATTTATATATAATAGAGATAGAAAAAAGGTGATTTAAATGATATATATAGTAAGACATGGACAGACGGATTATAATGTAGAAGGTAGATATGGTGGTAGGATAGGTGTAGAATTAAATATTAAAGGAATTGGGCAATCACATATCATTCATAATGAATTAAAGAATATAAAGTTTGATAATGAAAAACTAAAAGAATTACAAAAATATATATAATAGTTCATGACAATATTGATTTTGACTCTTATTTTTCAAGTTATATATTATCTAAAATACTTCAAAGTTTAAACACAAATGCTATTTTTACTATTTTTGATGATTATAATATTGGTGATGATGATAGAAAAATAATAGATGGTTATAAAAAAGAAAAAAATAGAATTAAACAAAAATAGAAAAAAATGTAAAAAGGTGTTGACAAACAAAAAAAATTAGAGTATTATTTAATGTAATATTTTTATCTTTTTAGACAAAGGAGGAATATTATGGTTAATTGCTTTAACATAGAAAGATCAGTGATAAAATCAAAATCTAATGTTATTTGCAACAGCTTCTGCTGCAATACTTTAGTATGCTTTTCAATTCTTTCTTGTCTAAATGAAAAGATGAAAAGCGATATAGCAAAGTCTTAATGACTTTTCTTGTCGCCTTTCATCTTTTTTCTTATAAAAATATAAAAGGAAAAGGAGGGATTTATGATAACTATTGAAAAATTATTAAATCATGTAAATACTTATAATCCTGGAGAAGAAGAAATTATAAGAAAAGCTTATGAGTATGCTGATTATTTACATGGAAATCAAATTAGACAAAGTGGAGAACCATATATTACACATCCTTTGAATGTTGCTTATATTTTATCTGAAATGCATGCAGATAGAGATACAATATGTGCTGCACTCTTACACGATACTCTAGAAGATACAAATACAACTAAAGAAGAAATAGCTGATTTATTTAATAAAGAAATAGCTAACTTAGTAGACGGAGTAACAAAGATAAGTAAAATGAATTTTTCTAGTAAAGCAGAACAAAATTTAGCAAACACAAGAAAAATCATAACAGGGCTTACAGAAGATGTAAGAATAATAATAATAAAATTAGCCGATAGACTTCATAACATGAGAACTTTAGAATTTAAATCTGAATTTAAGCAAAAAGAAAATTCTTTAGAAACAATGGAAATATTTGTACCGCTTGCTTATTATATAGGTGCTTATAGAATAAAAAGTGAGCTAGAAGATATATCTTTTAAATATTTAAAACCAGATAAATATAAAGAAATAGAACATAGAATAAATAACTCTAGTATTGAAAATAATAATTGCTTAAATGAAATGTTATTGAATATAGAAGAAATATTAAATAATGAGTCAATACCACATGAAATAAAAGTTAGAACAAAAAATATATATGGAATATATAAAAGAATAGATAATGGAGAAAACAAAATAAGTGATATACACGATTTATTATCTTTAAAAATAATGGTAGATGATATAAAAAATTGTTATATAACACTAGGTCTTATACATGATAAATATCATCCAATAAATGGAAGATTTAAAGATTATATTTGTAATCCTAAAACAAATCTATATAAATCTTTACATTCTACAGTATTTGGGCCTAATGAAAAATTAGTACAAACACAAATAAGAACATTTGATATGGATAAAATAGCATCCTTTGGTTTAACAGCATATTGGGATATAAATAAAGGTGATGCAAGATATACTATGCAACAAGATTTAAGAGATAATTTTCAATTTTTTAAATCATTATCAGATATAAATGTTATGTTTAAGGATAATCAAGATTTTGTATCTCAAATAAAGAATGAATTATTCGCAAATAAAATTTATGTGTATACTACTAACGGTAAAATAATAGAATTACCTAAAGGATCAAATATTATTGATTTAGCTTGTTATATGGACATAGAAAATGTATTAATAGGAGCTAAAGTAAATGATGAAATAGTTCCTATTGATTATATTTTAAAAAATAAAGATAGGGTAATACCACTTATAGATGAATTATCTTATGGATATAGAGAAAGTTGGATAGAAAAAGCGAATACAGTTTATGCTAAAAAGAAAATAAAGGGGTTAATAGAGAGTAGGTAAAAAATGTTATTTAGATTAGTTGCAATTCGTTGTCATAAAAATATAATTTTCTGTGACAGTTTTAATGAAAACTTTGAAAAAATACAATTAGCAATTCCATCAGAACTTTTCAACTCATTAGGACTTAAAGTAGGTAGTGTAATTTCTACAAATTATCAAATTACTAAAAATAAATATGGAAATGATTTGTATTTCATAAATGATGTACAAAATGTATCAAATCATAATAAAAATATATCTTTTAAATCTATAAATACAAAATTATCATCCATGAATCAATCTAGTTTTATTAGTGCATTAAATGGTGGAGTTAATTTAAAATATTGGGAAATGAAACAAAAACTTTTAGAAGAAATTAGAAAATTTTTAGTAAATAGAAGTTACATAGAAGTAAATACTTCATTGTTAATGGATAATAGAGGTACTAGTACTGTTAACCCTATGCAAGTAAATGGTAAATACTGTGGTAATAAATATTTAAAAATAACTCATGAATTAGAATTAAAAAAAATTTGTTATCTTACTTTAAAATCATTATTTGAGATAGGATATGTAACAAGAGATGTATATTCTACTAGTAAATCTGCTAATCAATATTTAACATTTGAATTAGTTGCACCTATAGAAGATACATTAACAGCAGAAGAATTATATATTTATGTTTATGAGATTGCAATTAAGTTGGCTGAATCATATGGTATTTCTTATAATGAGATATTTAATAAAATAGAAACAGTGGATGTTTTAAAATTATATTTATCAAATCATAAAAAGATTGATAAGAAAGAATTCCTTGAGTTTTATAAAAAACTATTAGAATTAGAAAAAAATATAATATATGTAAATGCGCCTACCAATACTCCTTTAGCGAAAGAATCAGAATACGGAATACCTTTAGAAACAAAATGGGCTATAGGAAATAGGGGTATAGGTCATGGATATTATGATCAAAATCAGTTATCGGTTATAGAAAATTTATTTGAATTACAAAAAGATGCACTAAAAGAAAAAGGGATAGATTCCAGTGTTGATAAAGAATACTTAATGACTTTAATGTATGCAGGTATAGATACAAAAAGTTTAAATATAGGGATTGATAGATTTATGTATAAATTTTTAGGTTTAGATCACGAAGAGAAAGCAATAAAAATATTAGGATTATAGAGGTGAACAAATGAAAGAAGATAAAATATTATTTTTGTATCCGCCGACAGTTTATGCTAACCATAGTATGTTTAAGCATTTTACTTATTTTGGCGAAACGATAGATGTTATAAGTAGATATTATAAAAATATAAAAGTTTTAGACTGTGCAGTTGAACAAATAGAACAAAAGATAATATTTAATAATTTTAAAGATAGTAATTTATTAGTAATGGAAATAGAACCTTATAACATAGATGTTGCACTATCTTTAGGAAAATTATATAAATCATTCAACAGTAAAGGAAAAATTATAGTATATGGTACTGCAATTACAATAATGCCCAATTATTTTATGAAACAACATTTATTTGATTATATAATTAATGATGGTAATTTTGCTGTTGGTATATTGGGGGTAATGAATGAAATTTTAAATACAGAATATCCTTATGAAGTTAAGAGTAAATATTATGAATTAATAAATGGTGAGTATATAATGAAGGGTGATAATTTTCAACTTCCAATAAAAGATTGGGGTGTTGGATATAATAAATTATTACCATTAGAAAAATATAAATTTTATAATAATGGTATGTTTGAATTAACTGTTCAAACCGGTTGCCCTTTTAATTGTTCTTTTTGTTCTGAAAAAATATTATTTGATAAGTATTGTGGAACAAAATATAGAGATGTTGAAGATATTATTAAAATAATGAAAAATATTAATGACGATTTTAATGAAATATATTTTTCTGCTACAACAATGACAGCAAATAGAAAATGGACTGAAAATTTATGTACTAGATTAATTGAAGAAGGTAATAAAATGCCTTGGAGAACAGTTACTAGAATTGATTGTGTTGATGAAGAATTGTTAAAATTAATGAAAAAATCAGGATTAAAGAAAATTTGTTTTGGTGTTGAAACGTTTGATGATAAATTATTAGAAGAGATAAATAAAAAACAAAATGCAAATAATGTAATTAATATATTAAAATTATGCAATAAATTAGGTATTAAAGCCAAAGCTTTACTTATGTTGGGTATACCAGGACAAACAGCAAAAAATGTTTTTGATACAGTGAAAATATTAAAAGATTTAAATGTGGAATATAGATTTAAAGAATATTCTCCTATTCGTGAAGCACATATATTAGATTCTAAAAATTCTGATATCTCTGATATGATTCCTATTTTTAGTAGATATGAATATAGAACAAGTAGTATTCCTGGAATAACTAGTGAAGAATATATGGAATTACTTTTTCCTACAGAATATGTGAGGTAGATTAGCAATGATTGAACATTTAAAAAGTGGTTTGTCAATATCGACACATTTAGGTTGTGGATTAAAGTGCTCGTATTGTATTTTGTCAACCATGGACGGTTTTAATGAGGGCCCGGTATTACAAATTAAACCCAAGGATTTAATATTTAAATTATTTAATGAATATGAATTTTATTGCAAAAATAAAACACCTTTAATGTTAAATAATAGAACAGATCCATTTTTACCAACTGTAACACCGTATACTTTAGAAATTTTAGATTTATTAATTGAAAAGCAAGTCGAGTCTCCAATTATAATAATTTCAAAGTTTGCGCCGCCTACAGTTTTAAAAAAATATTTTTCTTTATTAAATATTTGTTACTTTTATTCTTATTCTGGTATAGATACTGATTTTAACTATAATAAACTTAAAAGTGATTTACAACTAATAAAAAATGTTGTTCCTAGGTCTTCTAGATTTCATTATTTTAGACCGATAATACCAGGAGTGAACGATGATTTTGAATTTATGAAAAAAATATTAAATATATTTAGTGAAAATGAATTTGATGCCACTGTAATTGCTGGATTTAGGGTAACTAATCTAAATAAACATTTAATAAAAAAGGAAACGATAGATGTTGAAAAAATTGATTATAATCATAAATTAGTAGATAGTAGTATATATGAAATAAATAAAATATTTAATGCCGAAAATTATCGTATATTTAGACATACTAGTTGTGCTATAGCAAACCATTTTAATTCTTTTAACAAATTAAATTATTTTTCAAAATGTGGTCATTGCTTTGAATCATGTCCTAACTATGACAACTGTTTAAATAAAAGAATAAATATTAAAGATATTTTAAAAGAACTTAAAGAAAAATTTGGTAATGAATATAATTTTAAAATTAAAGATAACAAAATTGAAATATTGTCTTTATGTACTCAAGAATTAGTTGCTTATATAAAAAATGCTTATGGGTGTGAGATTATTGCAACCAATGTTAAATTATCAAAATCTGAAGAGGTGATTTTAGGTGAAAAATAATATTATAGTGGGATGCGATTTACATAATACTTTGTTATTAAGCAATGAAGCTTGGATAAAAGCATTTATAAGTCTTAATTCTAAATTGGATATAAATGAAATTTCTAATTTTATATATAGTAAAAAATCAAGAAAAGAAATGGCTAGATTATATAATATTGATTATAATGTATTATTAAATACTTATCATAAAAATTGTATTCCTAATATAAAATTATTAAATTTTATTAAAGAACTTAAAGTTAAAGGGTTTCCTATTGTTTTAATTTCTTCATCAAGCGAAGAAAAAGTAAAAAAAGATTTAGAGAAACTAAAAGAATATATTTCTTTTGATAAAATTTATACAAAAGAAACATTTTCTAAAAGTGTTTCTAAAGATTGGGATATGGTTATAAAAGAATATAGAGCAAAATTTATGGTATATATAGGAAATGACTATGATGAAGATATAATACATAATGATAAAGTAATATCTATTCTTTCAGGACATTTTTTTACAGAATTGAAAAAAAACGGTTTTTTAGAAGAAAGAGGTAAATAAAAATGGAAATATATTTAAAAAAAGAAGATATAGAAAGTTATCTAATAAATCAGGAAGAAAATATAAAAAACATGATTGATAATTTAGATTCAAGTTGGCCACATTATAATGCAGTGAAAAAATTATTAGAAGAGACTATGTTAGAAATAAAAAGAAAAGATATACATTGTAATGCTGTTTTATCTTCTACTAAGCATGAACGAAAAATAGAAAAATATGTAAATTGGGTTGAGGTTTATAGACTAGCAAATTATCATTTTTCAAAATATACTAGTAGTAATACTTCTTATAGTGAAGGATTGTTTTCAACATTACTTGCGTTAAATAGTATGTATATACATAATAAAAAAATTAAGGATATTGGAATAATTGGTTGTGGTCCAGGAAGAAGCGTTTTAGATTTTTCTTTAGCTTATCCAGATGCCACTATTTATGGTTTAGATTATTCCTTAGTTTCCTTAGTTTTAGCAAGAAATATTGTTAGTACAAATAATAAAAATATTGAGATTATAAGAAGAGATGATGAAGTAGTATTAGATAAAGTTGAAAGCTTTAATAGGACAAATTGTAAATGGGGAATGTTTGATTTAACTAAATCTAATTTAAATGAAAAATTTGATATCGTAGTATGTTCAAATGTAATAAATTTAATGCCTAATCATAAAGATGCTATAAATAAAATTTATGATATGATAAAACCTAATGGATATTTAATATATGCTGATTTAACTGGTTGGAGATTAGATAGAAAGAAAGAACAACAATTACTTTCTGATAAAAAAGCTATAAAAAATAGTTTTGAAAACGTAGGCTTTGAAACTATAGAATGTTTTGATGGTGGACCATATATAGAAAAAGAAAATAAAGATAATTTCACGTTTTATAAACAAACTTATTATATAGGAAGGAAGGTAAAATGAAAAATATAATATTATTAAGTGGACCTGATAAAACAAAATATTTTGCTAAGGAAATATCAAAAGAAATAAAAAATAACGTTACGCATCCAACAAATATGGTTGTAATACCGGCTGATCCAAATAATTATGAAAAAAATGATAAACAATTTAAAGGGAATGAAAGTGTAGTTGGAGTATTTAAAACATTTAAAAAAATATTTCCAGATATAAATATTGTTTTGTTAGATAATAGAGTAGATTCTACAAGTGGATTAAACAAGTTGAAGAAAGCAGATATTATTTATCTACTTGGTGGAAATCCTTTTATTCAATTAGAATACTTGCAAAAAAATAATTATAGTGATACAATATGCAGCACAAATGCATTGGTTATGGGAGTTAGTGCTGGATCAATGAATTTAGCTGTTGATTCTTATTATTCTAAAGATGAGGATTATCCAGAAAGTGTAATTTATAAAGGATTAGGAATTGTTGACATGACTATAGATCCACATTTTGATATTAACAATGAAGAACAGGTTAAAGAAATAAAAGTTAATTCAAAAGATAGAAAAATTATTGGTTTACCAAATGATTCAGCAATAATTGTTTCAAATAATAATATAAAATATATTGGTGATATTTATTTATTTGAAAATGGTGAATTAACTAATTAATTAGTTAGTTTACAAGATAGGGGGAATTGGAATGAATTGGGCATTAGAAGAAGCAAAAAAATTAGTTGAAAAGCATCCTGAAAAGGAAGAATTTGTAATCGCATCGGGGGTTAGTCCATCTGGATTTATACACATAGGAAATTTTAGAGAAATCGTTACTACATTTTTTGTAGGTAAAGAATTAGAAAATTTAGGGAAAAAAGTTAGATTTATATTATCGTTTGATGATTTTGATAGATTTAGAAAAGTTCCTAAAGGAATGCCGGAAAGTTATAGTAAGTATATAGGAATGCCTTATACTAGTATACCTAGTCCATTTAGTGAAAATAAAACTTATGCTAAAGAAATGGAAGATATATTTGTAAGTGAATTAAATAGACTAGGAATTAATCCTGAAACCATATCTCAAACAGAACAATATAAAAGTGGAAGATATGATGATAAAATTAAATTAGCTATGGAACAAAGAAAAAAAATATTTGATATAATGGCTAATTATAAAACTCAAGAATTTACAGAAGAAGATAGAAATAATTATTATCCTATAAGTTTATATTGTGAAGAATGTGGTAAAGATTCAACAACTATATTAAATTATAATGATGTAACAGGTGATGTAGAATATAAATGTACTTGTGGGCATCATCATATTCAAAATATAAATAAATGTGGTAATATAAAGTTACAATGGAAAATTGATTGGCCAATGAGATGGCAAAAAGAAGGGGTAATTTTTGAACCAGGTGGTAGAGATCATTCTGCAGAAAATGGAAGTTATGCTGTATCAAAAGAAATATCTAAACGAATTTTTGAATATGAAGCACCATCCTATGTAGCCTATGATTTTATTGGTATTAAAGGCGCTAATGGTAAAATGGCTTCATCAACAGGAAATGTTTTAACATTAACTGATTTATTAAGTGTTTATGATAAAAATATAATATTATGGTTTTATGCCAAAAATAGACCTAATCATCAATTTAATATAGCGCTTGATGAAGATGTATTAAGATTCTATACAGAATATGATAGGATGGTAAAAGCATATTTTGAAGGTAAATTAGATGATAAAAATTCTAGTATTATATCATTAACAGGAGTAACTAGTGGGTATGTTAATAATCCTAATTTTGGATATATAGCAAACTTTTTACCGATGGTAAGTTATAAAGAAGAAGCACTTGCAAAATTATTAAGTAAAGAAAATATTGATTGTTCTACATTATATTTTAAAAATAGATTACTAAGAGCAACCAATTGGTTAGAAAAATATAATAATAGTAAAATAAAAGTGTTAGATGAATTTAATCAAGAATATTATGAAACATTAAGTGATGAAGAAAAAGAATGGTTAGAAAAAACTTTAGTTGTTTTACAAAATGAATATGAAACTACTCAGGATTTACAAACAGATTTATATGCTATTGTAAAAAATGGTATAGAAGATTCTAAAGAATTAAAAAATAAACAAAGAAGATATTTTCAGATAATTTATAATTTAATTATAGGAAAAGATAATGGACCAAAAATGGGATTATTGCTATCTGCAATGGATTATGAAGTTGTAAAATCTAAATTGCAAAAATCAAAAGAAAAAAAATTAAGATAAACTAAATTTGTTTATCTTTTTTGTGTTATAATAAGATTGTAGGGGATAAGTATAATGAAAAAAATTATTTAAGGAGGAAATATGATAAGAGAAGCTTTAGAAAAAGATGCTGAGAGAATTGTATATATTAATGTAATGTCTTGGAAAAATACGTATAAACATATTTTTCCACAAGATTTTTTAGATAGTCTTAATCCTATGAGTATTGATAATATTGAAAAATGTAAGAAAAAAATAAATCAATATATAGTATATGAAGTTGATAATAAGGTAGTAGGGTTTGCTAGATTTGGATTAAATAAGAAAAATTATGGTAATGAGTATGGAGAAATACATGCTTTATATTTAGATGATAATTATAAGGGAATGAATATAGGAACTGAGCTTGTAAAGTATATATTTGAAAAATTGAAGTCAACATATAAATATGTCTTGATAAGTACTTTAGTTGAAAATAATGCTAATACATTTTATAAAAAATTAGGTGGAAAATTTATAGGTCAAAGTGAATTTGAATTAGAAGGTAAAAAATATTTAGAAAATGTATATGAATATGTTTTATAATTGATATAAAAATATATATAACTATAATAAGAAAGATTTCTATTTTTATAGAAATAAAAAAGGTGTTTATGAATAAATTTTTAAAAGATATAGAATTTGATAATGAATATATAAATTCATGTATAACTAAAGTAGATAATAAATTAAAAGAATATATAAACAATAAAATATTACCTGAATATGATTTAAATGATGAAGGTCATAATAAAAATCATATAGAGTTTGTTCTTAAAAGAGCGCTTGAACTAAGTAAAAATTATGATATAAATTACAATATTTTATATGTGTCTGTTAGTTTTCATGATATTGCTTGTCATATAAATAGAGAAGAACATGAAGTTTTATCTGCTAATATAGCTTATAAAGATGAATTTTTAAATAAATTCTTTAATAAAGAAGAATTAACTATAATAAAAGAAGCAATAGAAGACCACAGGGCATCTTCAGATAAAATACCACGTAATATATATGGAAAAATATTATCTTCAGCTGATAGAAAAGTAGATATAAAAACATATTTGATTTCCTCTTTATTCTTTCAAGTAACAGATATTAGTAATTTAGATATGAATGAAGCAATAGAACAATCTTATAATCATGCTATTAAAAAATTTGGTAAGAATGGGTATGCTACTAATAAGTTTTACGTAGATGACAAAAGATATAAAGAATTTCTTACAAACTTACAATATCTAATTGATAATAAAGATGAGTTTTATAAATTAGCTGAAATAGTATTTAATGAAGTTAAAAGCAATAAAAAGAATTAAATTTGAAACATATATATTTTTTATACATAAAAAAGACTATTTCATACAAACATATTGATTTTTAACTAAAAAAATATATTATATAATTAAATATTTAATTTAGATAAACATTTAGTTTATCTTTTTTATTATTTTTTAACACATTTTTGTTGAAATGAGTTGTTGGAATGTGCTAAAATATATTTGTAATTAAAGATATGTTGCAGATTATTAAATCGATTGGGGGAAACGATTATGGAAAATAAAAAATTTGTTTTTGATAAGGAAGGCAGTAAAAAAATTACGGGATTTGCTTCTATAGATAAACCTTGGAATAGATTTTATAGAAAAGAACCTATTAGAGAAATTAAGTTAAATCAAACTATTTATGATATGGTATTTGGTGAAAACATTAATAATATGGATGACGATGCTCTGGGATATTTAGGAGTTAGCTTAACTTTCAATCAATTAAAAGCTAAAGTTGACCAATTTGCAGATGCGTTACTTAAATCTGGTTTAAATAGCGGTGACGTAGTTTTAATGGGGGTTTCTAATTCTCCTGAATCTATCATAGCATTATTAGCATTAAATAAAATTGGTGTAGTTTCTAAGTGGTTTGATATTAGAGCAAGTGAAAAAGATATAGAAACATATGCAAAATCAAGTAATTGTAATTATATGATTGCATTCGATATGTTAATACCTAAAATAGAAAAAACATTATCGAATGTGGATTTTAATAAAATAATAATAATAAATCCAACAGATTCTTTACCAAAAATTAAACAAGAATTATATAAACTTCAATGTAAGAAAAATGGAACATATGTAAAAATGCCTTCGGATAAGAGATTTGTTAGGTTTAATAATTTTATGAAATTAGGAAGCAATAATTCAAAATTAGAAAGTGTCCAATTTGATGCCACAAAACCTTCAATTATGATACAATCAAGTGGTACTACGGGTAAACCAAAAACTATAGTTCATTCTGATTCTTCTTGTGTTAATTGTACTCATAAAATGGCTTATACAGATTTACCGTTAGGTAGAGGTAAAAAGATGTTAGTAGCTTTACCGCCTTGGATTGCATATGGATTAGGTAATGCCATAATAATGCCTTTATCATATGGAACTAAGGTAGAACTTAGCCCTAATTTTGATCCTAATGCTGTATTAAAAAATATAGGTAAGTTTACTATTTCTTTTGCAGCTCCATTTCATTATCGTTATTTAAAAGAACATTTTTCAGAATTAACTGAAAAGCAAAAAGAAGCTTTTAAAATGGTTGAATGCTTAGCGTCTGGTGGAGACAAAATGTCTATAGAAGAAAATAACGATTTTGAGAAGACCTTTGGCGTTGTACTTATAAATGGTTATGGTAACAATGAAGGTTGGGGGGTATTAACTGTAAATCCTACACTTCATAATAAATATGGTACAGTTGGTATACCTAAATTTGGCGATTTAGTAATCAGTTATGATACTGACAATGAAAAAGAAAATGCATATGGTGAGTGGGGAGAAATATGCTCATTAACTGATACTTCAATGTTGTATTACGAAGATAATTTAGAAGAAACTAAAAAAACTTTACAAACTCATCCAGATGGTAAAGTTTGGATACATACTGGAGATTTAGGTTTTATAGATGAAGATGGTTTTATTCATTTAGGTGGAAGAGCTAGACGAGTTATTGTAAGGCTAGGATTTAAAATATCTGCATATACAATAGAAGATAAATTATCTGAACATCCAGCAGTAAAAGAATGTGTTGCGGTTTCTGTAAAAGATGCTGAAGAAGAACATGTTCCAATGGTATACATAATTTTAAAAGACGAGTATAAAGCATTATCTGATACAATAGAAAATGATATATATGTAAAATTGTCACAAGAATTAAAAGAATATGAAATACCAAAATATTTTAGAATTGTTGATAGTTTACCATATACTCAAAATGGTAAATATGATTTTGTTTCTTTAGAAAAATATGGTAACGAATATGTTGATAGTTTAGATTCAAACGATAAAATATTTAAAAAGAAAATAGGTGATTAAATCTATTTTCTTTTTTGTCGTTTTATGATATACTGAAATCATAGGAGGGTAAGAAATGTTGTTTGGTAATATAAATAATACAATGCTATTTTCTTTGATTTCAGTTTTTTACATGATTTGCTTTGCAATTGGATTTTTTGCTCGTAAAAAAGTTAAATCTGTAGAATTAACGATATTTAAAGGTCTAATTTTAACTAATTTAATTTCGTTGATAGTAGAAATATTATTAGTAATATTGATTTTAAATAATAGTAATTTTTTAAATATAATGTTAAGATTTTTTAATGTGTGTATTTTTTCATATGTTTGGTTTTTCGGACTCTATAGTTATTTTGTTTTAAAAAGAAGTAAGGAACTTAATTCTAAAAGCTCTTTATTCGTTCTTTATTTAATATATTATTTTGTCTGTTGTATTGGAATGATGATTTCAAAAGTTGAATTGAATCCTGTAGATTTTATGCAATATTCAAAGGGGCCTAGTGTTCAAGTTTTATTTATCGCAGTTGGAATGATTGTAATGGTAACAATTATGATGCTTTTAATAAATATAAAAAATATAAAGAAAATAAAATGCACTCCAATAATTATGTTCGTTTTGTTTATTGGTATAAATGCCATAATTCAATTTATATGGCCTCACATTTTATTGGCTAATTCTTTATTCAGTTTTGTTACATTTTTAATGTACTTTACAATAGAAAATCCAGATATAAAGATGGTAAACCAATTAGAACTCGCTAAAGATCAAGCAGAAAAAGCAAACAATGCTAAAACTGATTTCTTAAGTAATATGTCTCATGAAATAAGAACTCCATTAAATGCTATAGTAGGATTTAGTCAATGTATAGAAAATGCTACTAACTTAGAAGAAGCAAAAGAAGATGCTAAAGATATAGTAATGGCTTCTAATAACTTACTTGATATAGTAAATGGTATACTTGATATAAGTAAGATTGAAGCAGATAAGATGGAAATAGTTAATACTGAATATAACCTAAAAGAAATATTAGATAATTTAGTAAAACTTATTATACCTAGAATAGGTGAAAAAGATATTGAATTAAAAACTCATTTTGCTGAAGATTTACCAGAGGTATTATATGGAGATAGTGGTAAAGTAAAACAAATTATTACTAATGTTTTAACTAATGCTGCTAAATATACTGAACAAGGTGAAATTAACTTTAAGGTTAATTGTGTTAACGAAAAAGATAAATGCAGATTAGTTATATCTATAAGAGATACTGGTAGAGGTATTAAAACTGAACAAATAGATAAATTATTTAATAAGTTCCAAAGACTTGATGAAGACAAAAATACAACTACTGAAGGTACTGGACTTGGACTTGCTATTACTAAGAGACTTGTTGAAATGATGGGTGGTAAAATAGTAGTTCAAAGTGAATATGGAGAAGGTTCTACTTTTACAATTTATTTAACTCAAGAAATAAGAAATGGTTTATATAAAAAAGAAGAAGTTATAGAAGAAGAAATAAGTTTTGATAGTAAAAAAGTATTATTAGTAGATGATAATAAATTAAATATTAAAGTAGGTACTAAAATATTAAGAGAATATAATCTAGATATAACACCTTGTGAAAGCGGATTTGAATGTATAAACAAAATAGAAAATGATAATAATTATGACATTATACTTTTGGATATTATGATGCCTAAAATGAGTGGTGTTGAAACTTTAAAAAGATTAAAACAAATAGATGGTTTTGATACTCCTGTAATAGCACTTACAGCAGATGCTATTCAAGGCAGAGAAAATAAATATTTAGAAGTAGGATTTAGTGGTTATTTATCTAAACCTATTGAACATAGTGAACTAAAAAAGGTATTATCTAAATATTTAATAAGTGTTAAAAAAGAAGAAATTGAAATATTTGATGAAATCAAAAAAGATAAAAAAGATATTGATTATTTAAAAGAAAGTGGTATTGATGTAGATAGTAGTTTAGAACTTTTAGGAGATATGGAAACATATAATGAAACTTTAAAAGATTTCTTAACTGAATGTGAAACAAGACTTCCTAAAATGAAAGAACACTTATCTAATAATGATTCAAATAATTATGCAATACTTAGCCATGCTTTAAAGAGTGATAGTAAATATTTAGGTTTTAAAAAACTTGCTGAACTATCTTTAGATCATGAATTAAAAGGTAAAGAAAATGATTTAGAATATATTAAAGAAAATTCTAACGAACTTATGGATGAAGCAGAAAAAATAATAAATATTATTAAAAATTATTTAGGAGATGAATAATATGGAAAAAGCAATTATAGTAGCTGATGATTCTATGATAGTTAAAAATATCGTAGAAAAGGCAATTGATGATGAATATATGGTTTTAAAAGCATCAAATGGTAAAGAAGCAATAAAACATATTACTGATAAAAAATATGAAATAATTGGAATGTTACTTGATTTAAATATGCCAGAAAGTGATGGATTTATGGTATTAAATTATTTCAAAAACAATAATTTATTTAAAAAATATCCAATTGTTATAATATCTGGAGATGATACAAAAGAAACTATAGAAAAAGCTTTTACATACGATATAGTTGATATGCTTAATAAACCATTTTCTAAAGATAATGTTAATAGTATGGTTAATAAAATTATTAATTTTAAAAGCTAACTTAACTGAAAAAGTTAAGTTTTTTTATTTACTTAGAGTTGGATAAATGGTATAATTGTATTAGGGTAAAAGATAATTAATATTGTAATATTTTTTTATGTGGTAACAGTAAAAAAAGGAGAATGTTAATTATGAAAAATGAAATAATTTTATTTGAAAATCAAGATGTCAAACTTGATGTAAATATAAAAGATGACACAGTATGGTTAAATGCAAAGCAAATAGCTGAATTATTTGATAGGGATTATAAAACAATTAGAAAACATATTAATAATGCATTGGAAGAAGAATTAAAAGATGAAGTGGTTGTCGCAAAATTTGCGAATACCACAAAACATGGTGCAATTAAAGAAAAAAACCAAACTCATATGGTAGATTATTACAATTTAGATGTAATAATATCAGTTGGTTATAGAGTTAAATCTAAAAATGGTATTATATTTAGAAAATGGGCAAATAAAATATTAAAAGAATATTTATTAAAGGGATATGTAGTAAATCAAAAAAGATTAGAATATTTAGAAAAAACTGTTAAGTTAATAGATATAGCTAATAGGATTGATGATGAATTAGAAGGTAATGAAGCTAAAGAAATATTAAAAGTAATAGGGGATTATTCTAAAGCCTTAGATTTACTTGATAATTATGATCATAAAGATATTACAAAAGTTAAAGGTAGTATTAGTGATAAAAAGATAACTTACAAAGAATGTATAGAAATAATAAATAAATTAAGATTTAATAGTGATAGTAAGTTATTTGCGCTAGAAAGAGATAAGGGATTAGAATCTATAATAGGTGATATTTATCAAACATTTGATAAAAAAGATGTATATAAAAGTATTGAAGAAAAGGCTTGTAATTTTCTTTATATGATTATTAAAAACCATGTATTTATAGATGGTAATAAAAGAATAGGTGCGACATTATTTATATATTTCTTACAATTTTATAATATTTTATATAAGAATGGTAAACAAGTAATAGATAATAATACATTAGTTGCTTTAACACTCCTAATTGCACAATCTAATCCAAAAGAGAAAGAATTAATAATAGATTTAGTTATGAATTTCTTGGAATAAATAATAAATAGTATTTTGCATTTTTGGCAAAATACTATTTTAATTTACTCTTTAAAAAATCTTCAAATACTAAAAGACCATAATGTTTATTATAATAATTAGGAAATTCGTTTAAATGAGCAAGTGCGATTTTAGCTGTTTTAACTAAATCATTATTAGTAACATTAGTGTCTATATTTTGAAGTCCATGCTCTAATTCTACATTTATACCTCTTTTAAAATCTTCAAAAGGAAATTTAGAAAAATTTACATTTAAATATCTTGCTACTCTTAAAATATCATTATCACTAATCATATCATCACCTCTATAATTATATTGAATAAATTGAGTATTTATGTTATTATATTCGAAGGAAGTGATTGTATGAGTTTACCAAATTTAAAAGAGGCTAAAATTAGAACTAATAAAGAAATAAAAATAATAAGAGATGAATATAAAGTTCCCGAAAACATGAAAACTATAGGTAAAAATAAAAAATATTTTTTAAAAACTTATGGTTGTCAAATGAATGTACATGATAGTGAAAATATAAAAGCTATTTTAGAAGATATGAGTTTTGAAGAAACTGTTCAAATGGAAGATGCTGATATAATAATTCTTAATACTTGTGCAATAAGAGAAAATGCTCATAATAAGATGTTTGGATTTTTAGGAAGAGTAAAACATTTAAAACAAAATAAAAAAGATATAATATGTGGTATATGTGGATGTATGGCACAAGAAGAAACTGTAGTAGATGATTTAAAAAACAAATATAAATGGGTTGACATAGTATTTGGAACTCATAATATACATAAATTACCTGAAATATTAGAAGAGTCTATAAATAAACAAAAACAAGAAGTAGAAGTATTTAGTATTGAAGGTGATGTGTATGAAGGAATACCTGTGAAAAGGGATTCTTTGGTAAAAGCTTGGGTAAATATTCAATATGGTTGTGATAAGTTTTGTACTTATTGTATAGTTCCTTATACAAGAGGTAAACAAAGAAGTAGACTTCCTATTGATATAATAAATGAAGTAAAACAATTAGTTAAAGATGGTTACAAAGAAGTAACTTTACTTGGACAAAATGTTAATGCTTATGGTAAAGATTTAGATATGGATTATACTATGAGTGATTTATTAGAAGAAACTGCTAAAACTGGAATAGAAAGAGTTAGATTTGTAACTAGCCACCCATGGGATTTTGATGATAAAATGATAGATGTAATAGCTAAATACGATAATATAATGCCTTATATTCATTTACCTTTGCAATCAGGTAGTGATAGAATATTAAAACTTATGGGAAGACGCTATACAAAAGAAAAGTATTTAGAACTGTTTAATAAAATTAAAAACAGAGTTCCAAACTGCTCAATAACTACAGATATAATAGTTGCTTTCCCAGGAGAAACAGAAGAAGATTTTAAAGATACATTGGATGTAGTGAACAAATGTAAGTATGATTCAGCATTCACATTTATTTATTCACCTAGAGTTGGTACTCCAGCTGCTCTTATGAAAAATGATTTAACTGAAGAAGAAAAAAATAGAAGACTATATGAACTAAATGAAGTAGTAAATAAATATGCGAATGAAGCTAATCAAAAATACCTGGGAAAAGTAGTAAAAGTATTATTAGAAACTCCTAGTGAAAAAGAAGGAAGACTTATGGGATATACTGATACTATGAAGTTAGTGAATGTAGAGGCTGATTGTAGTTATCTAGGGAAAATAGTAGATGTAGAAATAATAGACGTTAAAACGTGGAGTTTAGATGGTAAATTGATTGAAAAAGTATAAAAAACTATACTTTTTTTAATTTTTTGTGATATAATTTAAATATAATAAAGGAGATGATAGTTGTGATATGTAAGAAATGTGGAGCTAATATAGAAGATAATTGTAAGTTTTGCGGAGTATGTGGAGAAAAAGTAGAAGAACTTGTACAAGAACAAAATGTTCAATCTGAAAGTATAGTAGAAGAAACGCCAATGGTTGTTCCTTTAATTCAACCAGAGACAGAATCTTTAGAACAAACTGCAATTGTTGAACCAATAGTGCCAGAAGTTAATATTGAAACAAATGAAAACGTTATTCCAGTAGTAGAACATTCTTTAGAACAAACAGCAGTAGTAGAACCCGTTACACCAGAAACAAATGTTAATGAAGTAGTGTCTACACCTGAAGTTAATACTGTACCGGTTACTAACAGAGAGTTGAAGAAAAAAAATAATTCTTGGATTTTTGTAGTGTTAGGAGTATTATTAGGATTAATTGCACTTGCTTTGATATATTTTGCTTATTATAAATCATCTAATAGTTCTGTAAGAGTACTTGAAAAGGCTTTAGGTAATTTGGCATTTAAAGCAGAAAATAGTGGTACTATAGATGCAAAATTATTAATTCAAAGTAATACAGAAGATGCTATGAACTTATCTGCTACTATAAAATATGCTAAACAAGGTGATGATAATTATAACTTTAATTTAACATTAAATAAATCTATGTTCTTTGATGAAATGAATATATATGCATCAATTTTAGATGAAAGGGTAACTTTATTTGTTAATTCAAGTTTAATAGATATGTTAGGATTTACTTCAGCAACTCCTTCTATGTGGGTATATATGACTACCACAGAACAGGAATTAGAAATGCAAACTGGAACTGAAATAGATGAATTAGATGATATAGATTTAAGTGATATTTTAGATGAAAAACATTTTAAACTAATTGGAGAACAAAACAATTTAAATCATTATCAATTAGTTATAGATAATGAACTAGTAAATAGAATTAAAACTGAAGCATACAAAGAAGAAGATTTAAAAAGTTTTGGTGATAGTTTAAGTGAATTAACAGAAACTTATTATGTAGATTTCTATATTAATAATTCTAATGAATTAGTTAAAATATCTATGGATTTAACAAATTCTTTAAATGATGAATCAATAAAGAGTGCAGTTATAAGTTTTGAATTCAATAACTTTGGTAGTACTTTAGTACAAATACCTACAGAAGCCCAAAATTCTATTATTGATTTAGAAACTTATATGACGACTTATGCTATACAAGATGATGCATATATTGATACATCATTAAATCAGGATTACACATATGAATATTAAAAGTAGTTTTTACTGCTTTTTTTGTGCATTTTTACTAAACTCTTTCATATATTAAATTGAGGAGTGATTATATGTCATTATATAAGGAGATAGTTACTAAAGCTGTTATTGGTAAAGGTAAAAAATATTTTAAAGACAATTATAGTATTTCTATAGAAAATACTCCAACTACAATACTTGGGTGTTGGGTAATAAATCATAAGTTTAAAGGGTATAAAACAAACGAAAAAATAGGTGTTAGCGGATCATATGATGTAAATATTTGGTATTCATATGAAAATGATTCTAAAACTGCTGTTGTAAATAAAAATATATCATATAATGATTTATTTAATGTCAGATTAAAAGAAAATGCAGATCTATCAAATGATACAGATATAATTGTTAGAACGCTTAAACAACCTAATTGTTCTGGAGTAAATATAAATGGTAAGAACATTACTTTTGATATAGAAAAAGAATTAGGTGTAGAAGTAGTAGGAGAAACTAAGGTAAAAATAGCTATTGAAGAAGATGAAGAACCATGGGATGAAATAGAGGATGAATTAAGTGATAAAGATTTAGAAGAAATAGATAAAGTAAAAGATGATTTTATAAAATAGTACTATTGTACTTTTTTTCTTTTTTTGGTAATATATATTCTGTTGGTGATTTTATGATAAACAAATTAGGACTAAATGAAGAAAGAATGTTATCAGTAGAGAAAATAATAGTAAATACAAAATTAAATTTATTAGATGAAGAATTTCTTTTTAATAATGATATTTTTAGCTTAGAATATATAAGACAAATGCACATATTTTTGTTTGGTGATTTATATTATGAAAGGGATTTGACTTTTAGAGAATTATCAAATGAAGAAATAAAGTATATAGAAGTTTTACTTAATTCAATTAAACAAATATGTATAAATAAGTATGATTGTGTAGAAATACTCTTAGAAACATTAGTAAGGCTTTGGGAATTGCAAATATTTAAAGACGGAAATACTAGAACTCTTTTAGGATACTTATCTATATTAAATAAGGCATTTATTTTAAATTTAGACATAGATTTGAATAAAGAAATAAAAAGTAGAGCTAGTGAATTATATGTCAAAAACCTTGTTAACCAAAAACAGTTGACAAAATCAAAATAATTTGTTAATATTATATATAGTGAATGGAGGTGCTTTATGGCAGTTAAAATGAGATTAAAAAGAATGGGAGCTAAAAAAAGACCTTTTTACCGTATCGTAGTTGCTGATTCAAGATTCCCAAGAGATGGAAGATTTATTGAAGAAGTTGGATACTATAATCCAGTTGAAAATCCAGCGCTTGTAAAAGTGGATAAAGAATTAGCTATGAAATGGTTAAATAATGGTGCAACTCCTACAGATACAGTTAGAGATATCTTAAGTAAAGAAGGAATATTAAAAGAATTCCACGAAGCTAAAATGGCTAGTAAGAAAGCTGGTAAATAATTATGGAATTAATTAATTTAACAGAATATTTAGTTAGTGAATTACTACCTAATGTAGAAGGTATAAGTGTTAAGCAAATAGAATCTGAAACTGATACAGTTATTCAAGTTTTAGTTCCAAATGAATGTATGAGTTTAGTAATTGGTAAAGGTGGAAGTATTGCTAATTCAATTCGTACAATAGTACAAGCTAGTGCTTATGTTAAAAAAATGGGTAGAGTAAGAATCAATATAGATTCATTATAAAGTTGGAGTAATCCAATTTTTTTTATTTTTTAGTTGTAATAACTTCTTTAATATATTATAATTATATATAGGATGTGATTATATGAAACAAAGAGTAATAAGTGCTACAGTAGCATTTGCGATCTTTATACCAATTTTTATTATAGGAAAATTACCTTTTAATTTAGCGTTTTATGTTTTAACTCTTCTTGGCTTAAAAGAGTTTATGAAAGTTAAAGAAAAAGAAAAAAAATTTCCTGACTTTATAAGACTTATTGCATACCTTTTAATAACACTTCTTTATTTTGGATGTACTTTAGATGGTAATATGGACTTTAGTTTTGATTATAGAATGGTTGCTGGACTTTTCTTGAGCTTATTGATGCCGGTAGTTTTATATCACAATGAAAAAGTATATAATATAAAGGATGCATTTTATTTGTTAGGTGGTGTATTTTTCTTAGGTTTTTCTATGTCTTTATTTTCAATGTATAGAGCCAAAGGTTTAGATTTAATAATATTCTTATTTATGATAACTATAATTACTGATTCATTTGCTTATTTTGGTGGAAGATTAGTAGGGAAAAATAAATTGTTAGAAGTTATTTCTCCTAAGAAAACTTGGGAGGGGACCATTATAGGTAGTTTAGTAGGTACTTTTGTTTGTACAGTTTATTATTTAACCGTAATAAATCCTGATGTATCCGTGTTTGCCATTTCTATTGTCGTACTATTCTTGAGTTTAATAGGTCAATTTGGTGATTTATTCTTTTCAGCAATAAAAAGAAAATATAATGTAAAAGATTTTTCTAATATTATGCCAGGACACGGTGGAGTATTAGATAGATTGGATAGTATTATATTTGTGATGTTAGCTTTCACATTCTTTGTAAATATTTTATAAAAGGTGATTATTAATGATGACAATTATATATTTTATTTTAATACTTGGAGTAACTGTTTTTATACATGAATTAGGTCATTTTGTGTTTGCTAAAAGGTACGGAGTTCATGTATATGAATTTTCTATAGGAATGGGTCCAAAATTGTTTAAGTTTAACAGAAAAAATGATGAAACAAATTATTGTATTCGTCTTTTTCCTATAGGTGGATTTGTTCAAATGGCAGGGGAAGAAGTTGAAGAAGATAAAAGTATACCTATAGAAAAGAGTTTAAGATCTAAAACTGCTTTTCAAAGATTTATGATTATGGTTGCAGGTGTAATGATGAATTTTATACTTGCTTTTGTACTTTTATTTTTCTTAGGTTTATTTAATGATGCAAGTGTTAATAATGTTTATATAGATGGTAGTACAATTCCTAATTTAAACAATAATGACAAGATTGTAGAAGTAGATGGACACTTTGTAAATAATTACGATAAACTTGCTTTAGAATTAACTATAGCTGCTAAAAAAGATTTCAATATGGTTGTAGAAGATCCTAAAGGTAACGAAAAAGAAGTTAATGTTCATCCAATTGCTTTAGGTAAAAATGGTTTACCACATAAAAAAGATTTTGGATTTGAAGTAAATAATATAGAGATATCTAAAAGCAGTTTAAAAGAAGTAAGTGTTGGTGATACTATTGTTTCAGTTAATGGAATAAAAATAACTAACAATTTAGAACTTTTAAATGAATTGGATAAAGCAAAAGGTGAAATACTATTAACTTTAAAAGATAAAAATAATAAAGAGCGAAATGTTAAAGTAACAGTAAACGAAAATAAAGATGATGAACTATTAGGATATAGTTATGGATTCTATATAACAGGAGAAAGAGTTAAAGGTTTATTTGGAGCGCTTAAGTATGCTTGTTTAAAATTCTTTAGTACAGTAGAACAAATGGTATTTACAGTATTCTATTTAATTACTGGAGATATTAGTTTAAATATGTTATCAGGACCTGTTGGAATATTTAGTGTAGTAGGAGATGCAGGTAAAGCAGGATTTAGTAGTGTAATATCACTTCTATCACTAATCTGTATAAATGTAGGTTTTATTAACTTTTTACCACTCCCAGCTTTTGATGGCGGACACATATTATTTATTATAATAGAAAAAATAAAAGGTAGTAGAGTTAATCCTAAAGTAGAAAATACAATACATAATATAGGGTTTATATTACTTATGATACTTATGGTTCTTGTAACTTATAACGATATAATTAGAATATTTTAAGGTGATTTTATGTTAAAAGTAGAAAATGTAACAAAATATTATGGGGACTTTAAGGCAGTTGATAAACTGTCTTTTGAAGTAAATAAAGGAGAAATATTTGGACTTCTAGGAGTTAATGGAGCAGGTAAAACTACAACATTTAGAATGATTATGGGATTACTTGATAAAAATGAGGGAAGTATTACTTTAGATGATAAAGAAATTGATTATTCAGTTACTGATGATATAGGTTTTTTAACTGAAGAAAGAAGTTTACTTACAAAACTTACAGTAAAAGAACAAGCAATCTATTTTGGTACTTTAAAAGGTATGAGTGATGAATCTATAATAGAAAGGCTTGATTATCTATTAAAAAAGTTTGGCATAGAAGAATATAAAAATAAAAAGATAAAAGAATTATCTAAGGGTAATCAACAAAAAATACAATTTATAACAGCTATTCTAAACTCTCCAAAATTACTCATATTGGATGAACCTTTCGCAGGGCTTGATCCATTTAATATTGAACTATTTAAAGAAGAAATATTAAACTTATCTAAAAAAGGGAGTATTATAATTTTCTCTTCTCATAGAATGGAACACGTAGAATTATTTTGTAAAAAATTAGCGGTCCTTGTAAATGGTAAAGCTGTATTATCAGGTAATATTAAAGATATTAAAGAAAGTTATATGAAAAAGAATATCTTTATAAAGGGAGATGTTGAAATAGATAAGTTAAAGAATGTTAAAGGTGTTGAAGAAGTAATAGAACATTCACAAGAGTATGAAGTAAAAATATCGAGTAAAGAAGCAATACAAAATGTATTTAAATATATAAGCAAGTGTTTTAATGTGACTAAGTTTGTTGTAGAAGAACCAAGTCTAAATGAAATATTTATTTCTAAAGTAGGTGAGTCATATGAGAAGTAAATTAAATTTTTTAATCAATGTTAGCCTGAAGAAAAAGATAAAATCAAAATGGTTCTTAGTTGCCAATATTGTTATAGGTTTACTTATAGTAGGACTTATAAATCTTGATAGTATAATTACTAAATTTGGTGGAGATTTTAGTGATTCTACTAAAATTTATATATCAGATGAAACAACTGTTATCGCACCTACATTTGAAGAAGCGCTTAATCTTTATGTAACTAATTTATATGGCATGGAAGAGTCTAAATATGAAGTAGAAATAACAGATAAAAAATCTAATGAGATGCAGGAAACAATAAAAGACGAAGAAAATAAATCGTTGTTGATAGAAATCTATTATGATGAAAATAATGATATAAAAGCAAAATTAATTTCTTTGTCAACACTTGATACTTATGATTATCAAATTATAAGCGGTGCTTTAAATACAACAACTAGTATGTATACATTAAGTTCAATAGGACTTACAGAAGAACAATACAATAAAATATTAAAAGGCATTGAAATAGATAGGGTTATATTGGATGAATCCATAAAAACAGAAGATGAAAATATGGAAATGATAGTAACTACTGTATTTCCTATTATTATCTTACCATTCTTTATGTTAACTATATTCTTAATACAATTTATAGGAACTGAAGTAAACGATGAAAAATCTACTAAGAGTATGGAAATAATAATATCTAATGTATCCCCTAAAACTCATTTTGCTTCAAAAATAATTGCTAATAATTTATTTATATTGATGCAAGTAGTATTGATGATAATATATGCTATGGTAGGCATTGGAATAAGAAAGGTAATAGGTGGAGACAATATAATAAATGGTATAGGGACAGAAGTATCTAATATGTTTAATATGATATTGAATGGATCGTTAGGAGAAAAGTTAGTACCAATAATAATATTTACAATTATACTAATGATACTTACATTTATTGCATATTCACTTCTTGCGGGAATACTTGCATCTATGACAACTAATGCAGAAGATTATCAGCAAGTACAAGGACCTATGGTTATAATACTACTTATAGGTTATTACTTATCAATGATAGCAGGTATGTTTGAAGGCTCTGTGCTTATTAAAATATTATCGTTTTTCCCATTTGTTTCGGCTATTCTTTCGCCGTCATTACTTGTAATGGGACAAATAGGAGTAGTTGAGATAATCATTTCTACAATAATAATGATAATAACAAACTATTTATTAATTAAATATGGTATTAGAATATACAAAGTGGGTATTTTAAATTATTCATCTACTGGTATGTGGAAGAAAATGTTTAAGTCATTAAGAAACAAATAATTGTTTCTTTTTTATTGAAATCTTGGTATAATTAATTGGAAGGCGAGCGCTAAATCAGCTGTTTTTTAGTACTTTTTTCAAAAAAATAAAAATTTTTTGAAAAAAGTATTGTCAAAATACGAAAATTAGGATATACTTATATAGTCATATCTTTTTGATGGGCTTGTAGCTCAGCTGGTTAGAGCGCACGCCTGATAAGCGTGAGGTCGATGGTTCAAGTCCATTCAGGCCCACCATCTTATTAAAATATGGCCGGTTGGTGAAGCGGCTTAACACACATGCCTTTCACGCATGCATTCACGGGTCCGAATCCCGTACCGGTCACCATATGTTAATTAACCCTTGATTTTCAAGGGTTTTTATTTTGTCGTTTGAGTTTTGGTCTTGTTTTTGGTCTTGTAACTCGTTTTTTTTTTGAACTTTTTTATTTCCTTTTGTCAATATAAAATAAAAAACGAAAAAAACATTGAAAAAAAGATCAAAAATATAGAAGTTTTTAAATGGTGACCGGTAAGAAACCCGGACCCACTTATAGCTATAGTGAATACCTGCGTGAGTGTGTGTTAAGATTTGATAAAATAAATTGACCTCTCGCTTATTTAAAAAAAGTTGATATTTTTTTCTTTTGTGATATAATATAAGAAATTTTTGTAGGGGGATAATTTATGAAAGAAATCACGTTTTATAGAACATATAGTTATGGTGGTATGGAAGGTAGAAACAAAGAAGTGAGAAATTTTGAAACAGTAGAGTTAGCTGTTCAAGATGCTCTTAAAGATACTTGGAATGACCAATTTAAATTATATAAAGTAAAAATGATATTTGATGGAAAAATAACAGAAGAAGAAAAGTACATAGAACCTTTAGTGTGTGGTAGAGATTTAATTTCTGATAATCCATTGAATAAATTAAATTTAGAATCTTTAACTAAACCAAAAAGAAAATAGTGTTGTATCTTGATTTTTAGATTTTATTTAGTAGTTAACGTTTGTCAAAAAATTTTTAAAAAAACATAAAAAGGAGTTTCTGTAATGAAAGAAAAATTATTTAATACAAGTGATGGTATAAAATATAAATTCTCAAGATTTTATATTATTAAAAATAATTATTTATTTAGTACTAGTAATGCTAATTTAGGTCATAATTTAAAAACTTGTTGTTGTATAAAAAAGTTAGGTTCAAATGTTCGTCCTAAAATTTATTTAGATATAAAAAAGGATAATAAGATAATCATGAAAAACAAACTTATAGGTGATTACCAAGCATTAATGGATTTTATAGTGGAACACCAGAATGATTTTATATTTATAAAAGGTTTTAGTAGAGCTAGTATGGCTGAATTTATAGCAATGCTTAATATCAAAAAGCAGATGAATATTAAACCTGTAAAATTTAAAAATAAAATATTAGAGGCACAATACGAAAGACATTTACTAACAAAAGAACAACGCATTGAAGAATTAAATAAAAAATTAGAAAATGGCGCAGAAGTTGATAGTGCTGAGCAATATATGAAAATTACCAATTCAGTATTTGGTATAAATAGATATAAGTCTAGACAAAAAATTATACAATTAAGAAAAAATAGTTAGGCTAAATAACTATTTTTTGTTTTAGTCTTATTTTGGTCTTGTGGTTTGGTCTTGTAAATGGTTACTATTTGTTAAAATTATCAAAATAAACAGTAACAAAAAATGATAAAACAGTAACACGAAATCCCTTTGTTTTTAAGGCAATATGGCATTAGCCCTTTATTTTCAATAATTTTCTAAAAATAGAAGTTCACATTCCCGTACCGGTCACCATTTATGAATTAGAAACCATTTTATATGGTTTTTTTCTTTATATAATTGTGAACGCATTGCGTGGTGTGAGTGATTAAGCCTTATATGGTTTTGAGTAAGTATTAATACTAAAATAACTGAATGGAATGAACCTGAATAGACCTCTCGCTTAAATTAATAATTTATGTTATAATTAAATTGTCATATAAATGATAAGTTGTAAGGAGGAAATACATGAATAATACTATAGTAACATATGAAACATTCCATGGAAGTGCGAAGAAGATAGCTAATATAATTTCTGATAAATTAAATTGCAAATGTATTAATATAGATACACCTTTTGAAGCTGAAGATTTAAAAGAAATAGATAATATAATATTAGTATTTAACTTTAGAGGGCCATATACTGCTCAATTAACTAAATTATATTTAAATAGAGTTAAAGAACAGTTAAAAAATAAAAATGTAATTTTAGTAGGTGAAGGATTATTTTCAGAAAAAGAATTCCCTGTAGTAGCAGATGAAATATACAAAAATAACCCATCAAAAACATTTAACAAATTTTTTGTTAATGGACAATTAAGAATGGAAACATTATTTCCAGAAGAAAGAGCTCTACTTAAAAAGTTTAGTGAAATAACTGGTATGGAAATAAAAGATATGGGAGAACTTGATTTGAAGAAAGCAGAAGAAGTTGCTAATGAAATTGAAAGATTGATTGAAACGGATGAATTTAAGACTCCAATAGAAAATGAAACAAATGAAAATCAAGGAACAAAGTGGGTTTGTCCAGTATGTGGGTATATCCACTATGGAGATAATCCACCAGAAAAATGTCCTTTGTGTGGAGTACCTAAAGAACTTTTTAGAAAAGAATAAAAAAAGTTTGAATAATTAAAATATAAGTAGTATAATTTAATTATTCTTTTATTGCCCCATAGCCAAGCGGTAAGGCAGTGGACTCTGACTCCAATATGCGAAAGTTCGAATCTTTCTGGGGCAACCAAGTGCAAGAATGGCGGAATTGGTAGACGCACTACTTTGAGGGGGTAGTGACTATATGGTCGTGGGAGTTCAAGTCTCCTTTCTTGTACCAATGCTGATTTAGTTTAGTGGTAAAACAAAAGCATGGTAAGCTTTAGAGGACTGTTCAATTCAGTCATTCAGCACCACTTTTGGGAAACTTGCTCAATTGGTTAGAGCGCTTGCTTGACGTGCAAGAGATCAAGGGTTCGAGTCCTATGTTTCTCACTATTATTTTTAACCCTTAAACACTTGTTACAAAATATTAGGTATGTTATAATTATTATAGATAAGAAGTAGTTAACATACCACACAATTAATGGTTTAATTAATGAGACTTATCTACTACAGTAGTAAGTCTTTTTATTTTAGAGGTGATTAAAATGTTTTATAATAAAGATATAAAAGAAATAGAAAAAGAATTAAATACAAGCATAGATGGTTTAACAGAAAATGAAGTAAAAAAGAGGATAGAAAAATATGGTAAAAATATATTACCTAAAAATAAAAAAGATAGTATATTAAAATTATTTTTTAATGAACTTAAAGATCCTATTATATTACTTTTGATAGTTGCTATAATTGTTTCTATAATTGCCGGAGAGGTAATAGATGCGCTTGCGATATTTTTTATAGTTCTTATTGATTTAATTATGGGAACATATCAAGAAAATAAAGCAAATAACACAGCAGAAGCATTAGAAAATCTAGTTAAGCAAGAAGTTAAAGTAATAAGAAATGGTGAAATAGTAAAAGTTGCATCAGAAGAACTTACAATAGGGGATATAGTTATACTTGAATCGGGAGATAAAATATCTGCTGATATGAGAATTATAGAAGCGCATAACTTAATGGTTGATGAAGCAATTTTAACTGGTGAAAGTGTTCAAGTAAATAAGAATGGTGAAATTGTTAACATAAGTAATGCTCAAATAACTGAACAAGATAATATGTTATTTTCTGGTACTAGTGTAGTTAAAGGTAGAGCTAAAGCAATAGTTGTTTCCATAGGCCTTTCTACTGAAATTGGTAAAATAGCTAGAAGTATAAATGAAACCAAAGAAGAAAAATCCCCTTTAACAATAAGAGTAGAAAAATTTTCAAAACAAATAAGTGTTTTAGTATTGGTAATAGCTATAGTTATAACATTCTTGCTCATTTCAAAAGGAGAAAAACCTGATGCTATATTCTTATCTGTTGTTGCACTTGCAGTGTCTGCTATGCCAGAAGGACTTCCTTTAGCACTCACAATGGCTCTTACAATAGCTTCAAATAAAATGGCGAAGAAAAATGTAATAGTAAGAAAATTAAAATCAGTAGAATCACTTGGAAGTTGTACTGTAATCGCTAGTGATAAAACAGGTACTCTTACAGTAAATGAACAAACTGCAAAAAAAATATTATTACCTAATAATACAGAATACAAAATAGAAGGAATTGGTTATAGTACAAAAGGAAAAGTGTTAGGAGATAATATAGAATTTGCTAAAGAAATAGGTTTGCTTGGAACCATTAACAATGAAGCAATTATGACCGATGAAAAAATTGTGGGAGATTCTATAGATGTAGCATTCTTGGTAATGGGTAAAAAATTAAATGTAGATACAAAAAATATAAATACTTTAGAAATAATTGCGTATGAATCAGAAAATAAATATTCAGCAGTTTTCTATGAGTTAGATAATGAAATTTATTGTACTGTTAAAGGTTCATTAGAAGTTGTTAAAAAATTTTGTAATAATATAAATTTAATTGATCAAAAAACAACTTCAAACGTACTTGATGAACAAAATGAAATGCTTGCGCGTAATGGTTATAGAGTAATCGCGCTCGCTAATGGTAAAATTCATAAGAAAGATAAATATAGTGAAAAAGATATTAAAAATTTAACTTTTATGGGAATGGTAGGTTTTATTGATCCTATAAGAAAAGAGGTAGTTGATTCTATTGATGAATGTAGAACAGCAGGTATAAAAGTTTTAATGATTACAGGAGATCATCCGTTAACTGCTTTTTCAATTGCTAAAGAATTAAAATTAACTGAAGAGTTTTATGATGTAACAACTGGAATAGAAGTAGATGAATATTTTAAAAAAGGAGAAAAAGAATTTGATGAATATGTAAAATCAAAATGTATATTTACAAGAGTTACCCCTTTACAAAAATTAGAAATAGTTGAATCATTAAAAAGACAAGGTGAGTTTGTTGCTGTTACAGGTGATGGAGTAAACGATGCTCCTGCGCTCAAAGCTGCTAATATAGGTATTGCTATGGGTAGTGGGACTGATATAGCTAGAGAAACAGCAAACATGATAGTAATTGATGATAATTTTAAATCGATAGTTGCAGGTGTTAAAGAAGGTAGAATTGCTTATGCTAATATTAGGAAGATAATTTTATTCTTAATTTCTTGCGGCCTTGCTGAAGTATTGTTCTTCTGTTTATCAATTATATTTGATTTACCAATGCCTTTAGTTGCTATTCAACTTTTATGGCTTAATGTAGTAACAGATGGTATACAAGATTTTGCTTTATCTTTTGAAAGAGCAGAAGAAGGAATAATGAATGAAAAACCAAGAAATCCTAAAGAACCTTTATTTGATAAAAGTTTATTCGATGGTATTATGCTTTCAGGTTTAACTATAGGTTTGGTAGTGTTTGCAGTATGGTTCTATTTAATAAGGGTTATTAAAATTGATATAGATACCTCAAGAGGATATATAATGGCTTTGATGGTATTTATTCAAAATATACATGTATTTAATTGTAGAAGTGAAAAACAATCCGCTTTAAAAGTGCCAATAAAGAAAAATAAATTAATATTATATGGAGTAATATTCTCAATATTTTTACAAATTATAGTTATGGAAGTTCCTATATTATCAAGCTTCTTGAAAACAACTTCAATACCTGTTCTAAATCTAATAGTATTACTTATAATGGCCACAATAGTTTTAATAGTATTAGAACTATATAAAAAAATAAAATATAATAAGAAAAATCTAATTAAAGAAAATTAGATTTTTTTGTATAAAAAGAAAAAAATGAATCAATATATAATTGGAGGGATTTTATGAGTAAAAATAATGAAGAAGTAAACGTATTAGATGAATTAAATAAAGGTGCTTGTATGGGTAGAGATGCCATTCACTTTATAATGGATAAAGTAGAAGATGAAAATTTAAAAAAAGAATTAGATAGACAATATAGAGAATACAAAGAAATAAGTGAAGAAATAAATAAAATATATCCTGAATATAGTGAAGACGAACCACATAAAACAAGTGCTATGAATAAGATGATGACTTGGTACGGAATTGAAATGAAAACTTTGATGGATTCTAGTACTTCTAAAATTGCAGAACTTTTAATGCAAGGAACTAATATGGGAATTATTGAAGGTAGAAGACTTTTAAATGATAAAAATACTGATGAAGAAATAAATAAATTAGTAGAAAAATATGTACAAGTACAAGAAACTGCTGTAGAAAAATTAAAACCATTTTTATAATAAGCAATGCTTATTATTTTTTGTTTGAATATAATTAAAAGGGAGTGATTTAATGGATTATAAATATTATTATTCAAATAATAACGGTAAAGACGATTACGGATTAAAATATGTTGATGAGTGTGGTAATGGATTAAAGTGTACTGAGTATAAAATACAATATCCACCACAGTGTCAATGTGAACAACCTGGTATGGAGTATATGATGCATCCAAGGCCTGTATTTGATAACCCTAATTATATAGGTTCTGGTAAATTAAAAGATAAAGTTGCAATCATAACAGGTGGAGATTCTGGTATTGGTAGAGCAGTTGCTATTGCTTATGTAAAAGAAGGAGCTAAAGTTGTATTACCTTATTTAAATGAACATATAGATGCTAATGAAACTAAACAATATATAGATTCTTTAGGTGGTACTTGTATACTTATGCCTGGGGATATTAAAGATCCTAACTTTTGTGACTACATAGTTGAAGAAGCAATGAAAAATTTTGGTAAGATAGATATACTTGTAAATAATGCAGGGGTTCAATTTCAAACAAAGAGTTTGCTTGATATAAGTGATGAACAATTTGATGTAACTATGAAAATAAATATGTATTCTATATTTTATTTAACTAAAAGAGCACTAAAATACATGCATCCTGGAGCATCTATAATAAATGTTAGTTCAGTAACAACTTTCTATGGTGAACCAGAACTAATAGACTATGTAACTAGTAAAGGTGCTATAATAGGATTTACTAGGGCACTTTCAACAAACTTAGCAGACAAAAATATAAGAGTAAATGCAGTTGCTCCTGGATACTTTTGGACTGCACTTCAACCTGCTTGCTGGGAAGCAGAAAAGATTCCAACGCTAGGTGCAGATGCTCCTATGAAAAGAGCAGGTGAAACATTTGAAATAGCACCTTTATTTGTATATCTTGCAAGTAGTGATTCTTCATATGTTACAGGACAAACAATGCATATAAATGGCGGACTATATAAAGGATAAAAAAGTTGTATAACTTTTTTTCTTTTTGCTCAATATAAAAAAGAAAGGAGATAGTTATGCAAGAAACTTATAATGCAGTACCAAATATTGTTAGTTCAAAAGATTTAGATTATTTAAGTGATATGTTTAATTGGAATTATGGTGCTTATAAAAGTAGTTTGAATGCTTCTAATTCAGTTATGGATGAAAATTTGAGTAATCTATTATTAAAAGCATCTAATATATTTCATAGTAATATGAGTAAAGTATTAAATATGATTATGGGAGGTAACAATGAATAATAGTATTAGTAATCCTAAAACAGAAGTACCTAAAGGAACAAGTATAAATGATAAAGATTATATGAATTCATTACTTGGTACTTTAAAAGAAATGGTTAAAAATTATGCAGTTGCTTTAACAGAAGTAAGTAATGAAACTCTATATAAAGAATTTAAAAATATGTTTGATGAATATACAAATTTACAAAGAGAAGTTTATGAAGTAATGTTTAGAAAAGGTTGGTACACAATAGAGGTAGCAGAACAACAAAAATTAGATAATAAACACCAAATACTAAATCAAGAGTTTATGGATTTACAAAGTTAAAGACTTATGTCTTTTTTTGTATACATAAAAATATTATGTTAATACTAATATTGGTGATATGTATGAGTATATGGAATAAGAAAGAAATAAAAAGAGATATACAAAGATTAAATAAAGATATAGAAGTAGATATATTAATTATAGGTGCTGGTATTACCGGAATGACTACCGCATACTTTCTGAAAGATAAAAATATATGTGTAGTAGACGCCAATAGGATAGGTCATGGGGTAACTTTAAATACAACAGCTAAAATAAATTATTTTCAAGAGAGAGTGTATACAAAAATAAAAAATATTAGAGATGAGAAATCAGCTAAAAAATATCTGAAATCTCAAATAAGCGCTATTAAAGATATAAAAGAAATAATAGAAAAAGAAAATATAAATTGTGATTTTAAAATGGTAGATTCGTATGTATTTAGTAATAAAGAAAGTGAAACACAACCATTAAAAAAAGAAATAGAATTTTTAAAAGAAAATAATATACAAGTAAAACAAAAAGAATTGCCTAATAAAATAACTCAGTACTTATCTTACTGTGTAAGTGATACATATATTTTCAATCCTATAAAGTACTTAGAAGGAATTTATAAAATATTAAAAGAAAAAAATATAAATATATTTGAAGAAACTAAAATATTAAAAATAAAAAAGAAAGATGATTATTATATTTGTTATAGTAATAAATATAAAATAAAGACTAAAAAAGTAATACTTGCTTGTCATTATCCTTATTTTATATTACCATTTTTACTACCTTTAAGGTCTCATATAGAAAAATCTTATATAGTTATTAGTAGAGTTAAGAAAGATTTGAATTTTACTTGTATAAGTTCATCTAGTCCGACTTATTCTTGTAGATTTTATAATGATGGAGATAATATATATCAAATATCTTTAGCAGAATCCCATAATACAAGTATCAAACAAAATGATGAATATCACTTTAAAAGAGTTAAAGAAATATTTAATTTGAAAGAGAGTGATATAGTAATAACTTATTCTAATGTAGATATAATGACTCCGGATCATATGCCTTATATAGGTAGATTAAAAGATAATATTTATATAGCGTGTGGTTATAATACATGGGGTATGACTAATGGGGTACTAGCTGCTAGAATACTGAGTGATATGATACTAAATAAAGAAAATGAATATGTAGAAGTGTTTAATCCTAATAGAATAAATATTGCTAATATAGTAGATTTACCTAACATAATATTTAGTCAAACAAAATCATTCTTTGGGCCTAAATTAGTAAAAAACAAATCATGGTATAACGGTAATATAACCTTTATAAATAAAGAAGGCAAAAGTTTAGCTGTATACAAAGATGAAAAAGGAAATAATCACATTATACATAATAAATGTCCGCATTTTGGATGTAGTTTAATTTTTAATGAAGAAGAAAAAACTTGGGATTGTCCTTGTCATTCATCTAGGTTTGATATAGATGGTAGATGCATTAAAGGACCAAGTAATTATGATATCTCTTATAAAGAATAAATACAAAGTATTTATTTTTTTATTTTGGTGTAGTATAATTTATATAGAAAGTAGAGTGGTTTAATGAAAATATTAGTTACAGGTGGTACAGGTTATATTGGTAGTCATACTTGTGTTGAATTATTAGATGCAGGATATGAAATAGTAGTTATTGATAATTTATCTAATTCCAAAATAGAAGTAGTAGATAAAATAAAAGAAATAACAGGTAAAGAATTTAAATTTTATGAAGGAGATTGCTGTGATAAAAATATTTTAACTAAAATATTTGAAGAAAACGAAATATCTGCAGTAATACATTTTGCAGGTTTTAAAGCAGTAGGAGAATCTGTATTAAAACCTTTAAAATATTATAGAAATAATTTGGATTCAACAATAACTTTATTAGAAGTAATGAGTGAATATAGTATTAAAAAAATCGCATTCTCATCAAGTGCTACAGTATATGGCAAACCGGAAACATTACCAATCAAAGAAGATTTCCCACTATCAACAACTAATCCTTATGGAACAACTAAGTTGATGATAGAAGATATACTTAGAGATTTGTATGTATCAGATAATGAATGGAGTATAGCTATACTTAGATACTTTAATCCAATAGGGGCTCATAAGTCAGGACTTATAGGAGAAAATCCTAATGATATTCCAAATAATTTAATGCCATATATAGTTAAAGTAGCGACACATGAACTTGAGTGTCTTAGTGTATTTGGAAATGACTATGATACAAAAGATGGCACAGGTGTAAGAGACTATATTCATGTAGTAGATCTTGCTAAAGGACATATTAAAGCGTTAGAAAAAGTATTAAAAGATAAAGGTGTAGATGCATATAACTTAGGTACAGGTAATGGATATAGTGTTTTAGAAATCGTTAATACATTTATGGATGTAAATAAGATAGATGTTAACTATAAAATAACAGATAGAAGACCTGGAGACATAGATGCCTGTTATGCAGATCCAACTTATGCTAAAGAGAAACTTAATTGGGAAGCAAATCTAGGAATTGAAGAAATGTGTGAAGATGCATATAACTTTGTTAAAAAATTTAAAGAAGACAAATAGTCTTCTTTTTGTTTAAAAAATATTTTCTTTTTAAATAAAGTGTGTTATAATTAATTAGTAATGAATCTGTCTCCTTAGCTCAGTTGGTAGAGCAACTGACTCTTAATCAGTGGGTCTAGGGTTCGAATCCCTAAGGGGACACCATTGGATATTAAAGATTCTTGGTTTAGATTCAAGAATCTTTTTATTATAATTTTGGATTAAAGAGGGATGATTATGAAAAAGAAAGGTTTTACATTAGTTGAATTACTTGCTGTTTTAGTTATTTTATCTATTTTATCAATTATTGCTACAGTTACGGTTAGTTCTATATTAAATGATTCTAAAAGTTCACTTTCTGATAGGCAAAAAAGAAATATAGAAAATGCTGCAGAAACTTATTATTTAAAAGAAGGCATGAACTCTAATGATATGTGTATTAGTGTTGAAGAACTAATAGAAAAAGGATACATTGATAGTGTTACTGTAAAAGATCCACAGGACAGGAAAGAAATGACTGGATATGTAAAAATAACTTATGCTTCAAATCAATATTCATATAAATATCAAGAAATTTCTTGTGAATAAAAATTAAAAATCTTCTCACAATATTAGTGGGAGGATTTTTTTATGGAAAAAAAAGAATATAAAAAGATAGTAGATAAATATACTCCAGATGAACCTAGATTTAGAAATGCATTGATTGCTTTTATAATAGGTGGATTTATGGGAGTGTTAGGTAATTTTTTAGTAGACTTTTATTCATCAACATTTGATTTATCTAGTAAGGATGCTAGTGTATTTATGATTATTACTTTGGTTTTTTTAGGATGTTTTCTAACTTGTTTAGGATTTTTTGATAAATGGGTAGGGTTTGCTAAATGTGGACTTATTATACCTATAACAGGATTTGCACATGCTATGATGAGTGCAGCTTTAGAATATAGAAAAGAAGGTTTGGTAACGGGGATAGGTTCTAATATGTTTAAACTTGCTGGTTCGGTAATTATATTTGGCGTTGTTTCAGCATACATATTTGGGCTTTTAAGATTACTTGTAATAGGAGGTTAATATGACTTTTAAATATAATAATGTATATATAAATGAAACTAGTACAGTAGTTGGACCCTATGAAGCAAAAGGGCCTTTTTCTAAACTTTATGATAAGTGTTATAAAGATTTTTATTTTAACGAAAAGACATGGGAACAAGCAGAAACTAAATTAATACAAGAAAGTGTAGAAATATTATTAAAAAAATCAAATAGGAAAAATAGTAAAATTGATGTACATATTGGTGGTGACTTATTAAATCAAATAGTTGCGACTAATTATGCATCTGCTATAATAGGTATACCTTTAATAGGTATATATTCGGCGTGTGCAACGAGTAACTTAAGTTTATTACTTGCTAGTAATATGATAGAAGCAAATCAAATACAGAATGCTATAGTAACTGCATCCTCTCATAACAATAGTGCAGAAAAGCAATATAGAAACCCAGTAGAATATGGTGGGCCTAAAAAAGAATATTCAACATTTACAACTACAGGATGTGCTGCTTGTTATTTATCTAATGAAGAGTCAAAAATAAAAGTAGAGTCCGCAACCCTAGGCACAGTGGTTGATATGGGAATAACTGATGTATTTAATATGGGAGCAGTTATGGCTCCAGCAGCTGCTAAAGTAATAAATGACCATTTAAAAGATACTGGTAGAAAAATAGAATATTATGATTTAATACTTACTGGTGATTTAGGAGTAGTAGGTAAAATGATTTTAAAAGATTATATGAAACAGGAATATAATATTACTTTAAAAAATTATGATGATTCTGCTTGTATGATATTTGATATGGATACACAACCGGTTTATATGGGTGGTAGTGGAGTATCTTGTTTACCACTTGTTGCTTATACACACGTACTTAATAAAATGAAAAAAGGTGAGTTAAAGAAAGTTTTATTAGTTGCTACAGGTGCTTTAATGAATCCTACTATGTGTAATCAGCACTTATCTATACCTAGTATTGCTCATGCAATTAGTTTGGAGGCGGTTAAATGATACATTTTAATGCTTTTGTTTTTTGTGGTATAGTTTGTTTAATAGGACAAATAATACTTGACAATACTAAACTTACTCCTGGGCACATTACAACTATATTTGTAATAGTAGGAGCATTCTTAGATGTATTTAATATTTATGATAAATTTGTGCTTTGGGCAGGTGGTGGAGCTTTAGTACCAATAACTTCTTTCGGTCATTTACTTATACATGGTGCAATGGATACTGTAAATAATTATGGTGTAATGGGATTATTTATGGGGATGTTTGATTTAACGTCTTCTGGAATAGTCGCTGCTATTATATTTTCGTTTGTTTTATCTTTAATTTTTCAACCTAGAGATTAAATTTGTGTAAACTTAAAAATAATTTTTCAGAACTTATTGAAATTATAAAAAATATATGTTATAATTTGGTCATAAAATAGGAGGTATGTTTATGGCTAAAAGGGGTAGACCTTCAAATAAAGTTATAGCGAAAAGAAAAGTTGCTAAATCTAAAAGTGAATTATCACTATTAGTAGGAATTTTCTTCGTAGTTTTACTTTTAATACTAGGTTATTTCTTTTTAATTAAATAGAGTTATCTCTATTTTTTTTATTTAATTTTCATAAAAGAAAAAAGTGTTAAGTTTTTGTGTAAAAATATTGTAAATTTTACCAAAAATACTTGTTTTCGCTTTTTTTATTATGTATAATAAATTTGTATGTTAAAAGGAGGATTTTATGACAAAATATGTTTATGCCTTTAAAGAAGGTAACAAAGACATGCGAAATTTGTTAGGTGGTAAAGGTGCTAACCTTGCTGAAATGACAGGTATTGGACTTCCTGTTCCACAAGGATTTACTGTTACTACTGAAGCATGTATTAAGTATTATGATGATGGAGAAGATATATCTCAAGAAATCAAAGATGAAATTTTAAGTCACTTAGAAGGACTTGAAAAAGAATCTGGAAAAAAATTTGGAGATATGGAAAATCCGTTATTAGTATCTGTTAGAAGTGGTGCTAGAGCATCTATGCCAGGTATGATGGATACAGTTTTAAACTTAGGTTTGAATGATGAAGTTGCAAAAGGATTTGCTAAAGCTACAAACAATGCAAGATTTGTATACGATAGTTATAGAAGATTTATTCAAATGTTTGCTGATGTAGTTATGGGATTCCCAAAAAGTTCATTTGAAAGAAAATTTGATGCAATTAAAGAAGAAAAAAACGTTAAATTTGATACTGAATTAAGTGCTGAAGATTTAATGGAAGTTGTTGAAATTTACAAAAATGAATACAAAAATCATGCTGGTGTAGATTTTCCACAAGATCCAAAAGATCAATTATTAGAAGCTGTAAAAGCTGTATTTAGAAGTTGGAATAATGATAGAGCAATCACTTATCGTAGATTAAATGATATTCCATCTAGTTGGGGAACTGCTGTTAACGTTCAAGAAATGGTTTATGGTAACCGTGGAGATGATTGTGGTACAGGTGTTGCATTTACAAGAAATCCAGCAACTGGAGAAAAGAAATTATACGGTGAATATTTAATGAATGCTCAAGGAGAAGATGTTGTTGCTGGTATTCGTACACCTCAAACAATTGATACTCTAAAAGAAGTTATGCCTGATTGCTATGATCAATTTGTAAAAATTTGTAATATTCTTGAAAATCATTACAAAGATATGCAAGATATGGAATTTACTATTGAAAACGGAAAACTTTTCATGTTACAAACTCGTAATGGAAAAAGAACTGCTCAAGCTGCTTTAAAAATAGCTGTTGATTTAGTAAATGAAGGAATGATTTCTAAAGAAGAAGCTATTCTAAAAGTTGAACCAAAACAATTAGATCAATTATTACATCCAAACTTTGATGCTGCAAGCTTAAAGGCCGCTAAAGTAGTTGCAAAAGGTTTAGCTGCTTCTCCAGGAGCTGCAACTGGTAAAATTTACTTTACTGCAGAAGATGTTATGGAAGCTGCTAAACAAGGTGAAAAAGATATATTATTAGTTAGACTTGAAACTAGTCCAGAAGATATCGAAGGTATGAATATCGCTCACGGTATTTTAACTATCCGTGGTGGTATGACTAGCCATGCTGCAGTTGTTGCTCGTGGTATGGGTACTTGCTGTGTATCTGGATGTGGTGAACTTGTAATAGATGAAGAAGCTAAAACTGTTAAAACAGTTGATGGTAAAGTATACAAAGAAGGAGACTGGATGAGCTTAGATGGTTCAACTGGTAATGTATACGGTGAACAAGTTAAAACTGTTGAACCAGAAATAAGCGGAGACTTTGAAACATTTATGGGATGGGCTGATAGTGTTAGAAGACTTAAAGTTAGAACTAATGCTGATTCACCAAGAGATGCAATTCAAGCTCGTAAATTTGGTGCTGAAGGTATAGGTCTATGCCGTACAGAACACATGTTCTTTGAAGAAGAAAGAATTTTCAACTTCCGTAGAATGATTGCTGCTGATTCAGTAGAAATGAGAGAAGAAGCTTTAGAAAAAATCTTACCATATCAAAGAAAAGATTTTGAAGGATTATTTGAAGCTATGGAAGGAGATCCTGTTGTAATTCGTTACTTAGATCCACCTTTACATGAATTCTTACCTCATACAGATGCTGAAATTAAAGCTTTAGCTGAAAGTTTAGGAATGAGTTTTGAAGCATTAAAAAATCGTGTTGAATCATTAAAAGAATTCAATCCAATGATGGGACATAGAGGATGTAGATTAGCTGTTACATATCCAGAAATAGCTAAAATGCAAACAAGAGCCGTTATTGAAGCTGCAATCAATGTAAATAAAAAAGGTATGAACATAATTCCTGAAATAATGATCCCACTTGTTGGAGATATTAATGAATTAAAATATGTTAAAAAAGTAGTTTGTGAAACTGCAGATGCTATAATTGCTGAAGCTGGGGTTGAACTTACTTACCATGTTGGAACAATGATAGAAATTCCAAGAGCTGCTGTTACAGCAGATGAAATAGCTAAAGAAGCTGAATTCTTCTCATTCGGAACTAATGACTTAACTCAAATGACATATGGTTTCTCAAGAGATGATGCTGCTAAATTCTTAAATGAATACTATACAAAAGGAATTTTTGAAAATGATCCATTCGCTAAGTTAGATCAAAACGGTGTAGGTAAACTTGTTGAAATGGCTGCTAAACTTGGTAAATCAACTCGTCCTGATATCCATATGGGTATTTGTGGAGAACACGGTGGAGAACCAAGCAGTGTTGAATTCTGTCATAAGGTAGGACTTGACTATGTATCTTGTAGCCCATTCAGAGTACCTCTAGCTAGACTTGCTGCTGCACAAGCCTCTATCAAAGAAGGGATGAATAAGTAATTTAAAACGAAAATCGTTTTAATACCAATAAATATAAGGAATTAATATTGTAAAGATGTATAATTCCTTGTAATTACAAATGTTCTTATAGGACAAATAAAAGTAAAAATATACAAAATATTAAAGACTAAGATGACTTATAGTTGCAAATCTTAGTCTTTTTTGTGCTTTGTGCGACAAGAATTTGGAGGTATTAAAAATGCGATTATTGTACACTAAACCAGAATTAAAAGATTTATCCCAAGGATCAAGAATAGCGTTTGTCAGACAATTTAGATTGATGACACAAGATGAAGTATCGGATAAATTAGGATTAACAGGTGAATGTAAAAGAAGAACAATGACAAGATATGAGAAGGGAGAAAGAAATCCAAAAGATGATAGAACTTATGAATTATCTAAAATATTAAAAGTTAATTACAATGCAATAAAAAAATATGATTTCAAAGATCAATCAGATATACTTTATACTTTAATGTGGTTAGAAGAGTTGCTTCCTCGTTACCAAATAGATTTATCGAGAATACCAAGCATTAATGATGATAATATCATTAAATTTAAAGAATTCATCAATGAATGGGAAGAAATGAGGACAAAAAGATTTAAAAGAGAAATTTCTTACGAGCAATATGTTGAATGGAAGTTAAATTTAGAGGTGTAGTAGTATGTTAGAAAAAATAGATTTGTTAAAAATTGATGGTTTTAAAAATCATCCTTATAAAGTTAATGATGATGAATCTTTAAAAGAACTTGCAAGTAGTATTAAAGAAAATGGATTGCTGAATCCTTTAATAGTAAGATTAAAGTCAAATGGTAGATATGAACTAATATCAGGACATAGAAGAAAAAAAGCAATGGAGTCAATAGGAATATCAGAAGCGGAAGTATATGTAAAAAAATTGTCTGACGAAGAAGCTACGATAGAAATGGTTGATTCTAATATGTACAGAGAAAAAGTTTTACCATCAGAAAAAGCGTTTGCATATAAAATGAAATTAGAAGCATTAAAGCATCAAGGTAAATCTTTGTCCCCTAAGGGAACTAAATCTCATACGGTAGATGAAATAGATGATACAAAAACTCAAATTTATAGATATGTAAGATTGACTTATTTAATCCCAGAATTATTACAATTAGTTGATGATACTGTTTTAAAGGACAAAAGAGCAGTTTTAACGATGGGTTTAAAACCAGCGGTAGAATTATCATATTTAACAAAAGAAGAGCAAAAATTGGTATATATGGGGATTACATACGAGGATTTAACTCCAAGTCATGCTCAAACAATAGAAATAAGAAAATTAAGTAAATCAAAAAAATTGGATTTTAATAGTTTAGAAGATATTTTATGTCAAAAAAAAGGAAATCAAAACGATCAAATATCATTTAATAAAGATAAAATAGAATCGGTTTTACCAACAGAATTATTGAAAAGAGATAAAAGATATATTGAACGATATATAATAAAAGCAATTATAGAGTATAAAAAAATGAAAATTGTTGAAGAAGATGAATTGGATTTTTAAATAAAGTAAAGAAAGGGTGATAATATGGTTTTTAAGGTGGAAAAAAATAAGAATTATACAGTAATGAGTAATTACCATTTGAGAGATAAAAACTTATCTTTGAAAGCAAAAGGCTTATTATCATTTATGCTTAGTTTACCAGATGATTGGGATTACTCATTAAATGGTTTATGTTCTATATGTAAAGAATCTGAAGGAGCAATAAAAAGTACATTAAAAGAGTTAAAAGATAATGGATATTTGGTTATAGAAAAAGTACGAGGGGAAAAGGGATATTTTGAATATAACTATATTATTTATGAACATCCATATACATTAGAAAAGGAGAAAAACAATCCAGAGGGTAAAAATCCACCTGTGGATTATCCAATGGTGGAAAATCATACCCAAATAAATACTAATGAACAAAGTATTAAAGAACAAATAGATAGAATAGATAAAACCATAAATGAAGATGAGGAAAAAATTTCTTCATCTTTTTCTTTAGAAGAACATCACGCTATAACTAAAGATTTAGTTGAAAGAGAATATTTAGCAGAAGATGATGTAGAACTATACAAGTATGATAAATTTTTTAAGGAAATTTTAAAAAAACAAAAATTTACTGATGTAATTTCTATAACTCACTATATTATTTCTAGTGTTAAAAGTCGGCATTTTATAGATGAGTTTGATAATAAGATAGAGAATAAATTTGGATATTTAAAAACATCAATTGAAAATAATATTGAAATGTTTAAAAGACGTGAAATAGAATGGGATGATGAATTAGGATGGTTTAGGGAAGTGGATAACGATGATAAAGAATTAGATTCTTTTTATGACGATTTTGATTATGAAATAACATAAAAAAAGACTAAAATCAGTCTTTAGGAATATGTTACTTCTCAATCAATTTTTCGGCAAAACTATGTAGCATTTCAAGGTTTATATCGCTTAAATTTTTTGCGATTTCAAATATGCTATATAAATTTGAATTTTTTCTGATAATGATGGCATCAACATTTTTTAAGTCATCTTCAGAAAATGTACTTCCAGTCTGGTTAAATATAGCTTCTTTTAATTGAAAAGAATCTCTAAAACCTAAACCTTTACTAATTTTTTTTAATGTTATACTGCTTATGTTACCGCTATGCTTTTTAGACTCTAAATCATTAATTACCATTCTTGAAATTTCGCATTTATCTGCAAATTCTCTAGCACTCATCGTTGGATGAAATGATTTACGATAATTATTAATGTAAGAGCCAAGTGCATCTACAAATGCTTTGTCTTCCATATCCTATCGCCTTTCTTTTGTTCTTTTACTACATTACCATTTTACACTTTTTTTGAATTTTTGTCCACATAACGCTATGAAATTCATTTTTAAAAAATTAAATTATGAAAATGGACATTTTTAATATTATTTGTTATGATAATAATGTAGTAAATAGTCTTTAAAAAAATATGGGAGGATAGAAATGTTTAAATCAAAACTTGTGATGCTTTCATTTCTGACCAAAGAAAGGAGGAGCAAGATTGCAAGAGCAAGAAGGTTCTAATGTTGTTAAAAGCATCAAGATTGAAGTGATAAGTGGGGAAAAAAAAGGTGTAAACTTATTAACGCAGTTTAGTGAGGTAGAAACAATTAGAATATTAAAGCAGTGTCTTATATCGTTAGAAAGGGAGGCATCACAAAACCAGTAGTACCGATTAAGGAAGGAAAATGATATATGACTAAAGAAAGTAATGAAGTAGTATCAGAAGTAAATGCAGTAATTAGTAGTATTAGAAGTAAGGTTCAACAAGAAGAAAAAATTACAGTAGATGAAATTGATAATTTATCTACTACTGTTAATCAACTAATCACTGATTATAGAACAGTATTAAATGACTATCTTGTAATGAACTCTTTAGCAGTAAAACATGATAAGTTTTTAGAAGTAATTGGTATTATAGAATTTGCTTCTGCAAATGATGTTAGAATTTTAGATCAAACAATTAAATCCTTAGAAAAGGTTGTTAAAACAATAAAGCAGAGGTAAATAAAATATACTGTGTGGAAAAAAATTCTACACAGTTTTATTTTTGGATATTGACATTTATAAAAAAATAATGTATCCTTTTATTGTAAGTGGCAGTTCAAACTGACACAATAAAAGAAGGAGGGGATTGAAAAATTTGTAATAGGAGAGAGGTATAGAGTTTTTAATGAAGTATCCGAAAATCATGGAAACTATCTCACAATTATCAACATAAATAAAGACTTAATATATTATTTATTTGATGGTAGCGATCAGGTTCAATGTTTTTCAAGTAGTAGTGAATTTGCAGTTGACCTTATTAAGTTGGTCTAATTTTTTTAAAATAACTGTCAGTTTGAACTGACACGAAAGGAACTACGATGAAAAAAATTAAGAAAGAAAGATCAGTACCAAAATGGGTTTTACGAAATCTACGATTGTATGGGAATTGTTGTTGTGGATACGATTTAATAAAAAAATATGGTGAAAAGAAATTATTAGAAAAATTAGTTAAATTTGGATTTGAATGTAGTTTAAGAGTTGTACCAGATCCAGATGCAAGAACAAGAAGAAAAATGAAATATCCACCATCAGCTTACTATATTTTAGAAGTTGATAAGGTACTGATTACTAACAAATAATTGTTTTTATCAGTAAAGAAAGGTGAAGTTTATTTAATCGATTTGAAGGATACATATTCAAATGTCCAATGTGGGAAAAGACCTTGTTTAGTCATTCAAAACGATTATGGTAATGAATATTCACCGACAACAATAGTAGTTCCCATTACAACAAAAATTAAGAAGACTTATATGCCTGTTCATGTAGTTATTGAAAAGGGAAGTTATTCTAATAAGGATCGAGAAATGGTTTTATGTGAATGTATCTTAACAGTATCAAAAGATCAAATAATTAATCATTTAAGAACTTTTGATGAAGATACGATGCAGAAAATTGATAAGGCTTTAGAAGTATCATTAGGAATTGGCGTGAAAGGGAGGAATCAAAAATTAAAAAGTTAAAAGAGACGTATAATGATATTTTTAGTAAAGGTATTGAAAATTATTGGAAGTCTGAAGGTTGTAATAGTAGGATGCAAAAATACTTTAAATTTGCAAACTTACTAGATAGTATTAATGTAGTTTTAAAATATATAATGATTATTTGTCTTAATATTATTGCAACAATGACAATTTTTAAACTATCTTCAGGAATTTATTTGACAGAAATGGTTAAAGAAACAACAACTTTAACTGTAATGGATATTATTTTTCAACAAGGAGGCTTTATAGTTATTGGTTGTTTATATTTTGTTTTAGGGTTAAGATACGGAAAACGAAATAAAGACAGTTTTGGTAAGATAATGTATAAAGTTTTATATGGTATGCCAATGTATTATTTAATATATCTAAATATGTGTTTGATGGATGGTTTAACAGGAATAATGATATTCTTAATTCTTTATTTAATTATTGTTAATATAAACTTTTTAATAAGTAAAAGAATAAAAGAGTTATATAATGTTGCAACAGGTAATATTGGAACAGAAGAATATGAAAAAGAATTAGAAGAAGTAGATGTAGTATTTACAAAACAAGAAGTTGAAAATAAGGATAATAAAAAAGGAAGAGGAGATAAAAAATATGCAAGGAAGCGTTAAATGGTTTAGTGATAAATTAGGATATGGATTTATTGTTTGTGAAGATTTAGATGAGGAAGTATTTGTTCATTTTAGCGAAATACAAATGGATGGATATAAGTCTTTAAAAGAAGGAGATATTGTAAGTTTTGATTATGACACAGAAGTTGGAAAAGCTAAAAATGTCAATGTTATCAAAAATGAAAAGTTAGAAACTTCTAAGTAGTGAATTTTATTGGTGCAGTAGTGCATTATTCCGTTGACTGTGTAGATGAATCTAAAACAGCAGAAAACGGAAGAGAAATTTGTAGTCAGTATAGACCACTTGTAGAAAAAAGAATTAAAAGATTATTAGCAACACCAATGAACTCTGCAAGTATTGTACTTTTTACATCTGGAAATAGAAGTAAAAATTCTTTTGAAGAAAAACTAATACAAAGAGTTGCTTGGAATGATGATCAGATAACTAATTTTATGAATAACATTTTGTTATTAGAACAATATGATAAAATGGCAGGTTTATATTTGAAACTTAAATATATTTATGATAAAACTGATAAACAAATTGCAAAAAAAATGAAAGTAACAGATAGAACTTTAAGAACTTATAAAACAAGGGCGTATTTTCAAATTGCAGTGTGGTCTAATAAAGTTGAATATATTTATAACAAAACTTTTCATTTTAATATTGATTGATATATTTGATGTGGAAATATCCACATCCTGCTACATACAAAGGAGTTGAATATTTTATGAAAAAAAGAAATATTTTAATTATTAGTGCATTAATAGTAGTATTAGTATCTATTGGTATATATTTATTTATACAACATACAAATAAAATAACTTTAAAGGAATCTAATTTTATTTTTGAACTTGGGGATAAAGTTCCTTTTGAAGTTGAATATTATTTAAAAGATAAGGATAAAGATAAAATATCAAATTCAAAAATAAGATTTGAAAATGATGCAATGTTTGATACTTCAAACAATGAAATTAGAACAATAGATTCAAAGTTTTTAGATGTTGGAAAATATAAAATGTATATTGAGTATAAGGATACTAAGTATCACTTTAATATTAAAGTGAAAGATACAACAGCACCTAATTTTATTGATTTTATGGATGAAATTATATTAGAACAAAATGCTGTAAATGTAGATTTGTTAAAATATTATGAAGCATCTGATTTAAGTAGTTTAACGATAAGCATTGAAAGTGATTATGATATTGAAAAAACTGGTGAATATAAAGCAATAATTAAATCTAAAGATGTTTATGATAATATAGTTACAAAAGATGCAACAATTAAAGTAATTTCTTATGATGATTTAAAAAATACAGAAGTAACGAAATGCTTAGATGGTACAATATTTAAAAGTGAAAAAAGAATTGAATCAGAAAAGAAAAAAATAGAAACTAATCAATCTAGTTCTAATAATAATACAACCCCTAAAATAGAAATAGTTGATAATAACAACAATAGTAATAATTCAAAGAATGAATCAAATAACAATAGTTCTAGTTCATCATCTAATAATACTCCAACTATTGTTAATGCTACATATAGAACAGATATTTCAAATGAAATAGTAAATAAGATAAATGAATATCGTAAAAATAATGGTCAAACTGTGTTACCTGTAACTTCTGAAGCACAAGCTGAAGCTGACAGGAGAGCAAAGGAAATTGTATCAAATCCTACTCATGAAGGTTCTTCTTATGGTTTTGGGGAAAATATAGGTGGAGGAGGAATTGGTACTGATTTCTTCACATTATGGAAAGAAAGTTTTTCCCACAATAACGCAATGTTAAGAGAGCAAAATACAGCAATAGCAGTAAGTATATATCAATATAATAATCAATGGTATGCAGTTGCTGTTTTTAGAATGAATTATTAAAATTTCTCAATATGGGAAATTTTTTTATGCAAGAAATTATGTGGAATTCCACATAATATTTTTTATGTAGAACTTTTAGTTATGTGGAACTTTTATAAAAAACATCTTGTAATTAAGGCGTTTCTATTATAAAAAGTTCCACATAATTTTTTTCTATTTCATATTATTTTTCAACCAACTATCTAAATTGTCTTTTTTAGTATTACTATATTTACTTTTAGTGTTTATCGTTTCTGAATTTCTAAGAATTTCTTGTCTTTGCTTTTTCGAATCTGGAGTTGCATATATCTCTGTTGATGTTATTGAACTATGACCTAGAAATTCTTTAACATATAAAAGCGGAGTTCCATTATTATACAAATGTGTTGCTTTGGTATGTCTAAAACTATGAGGATGATAATTTCCATTGAATTTATCTGGATATATTAAATTTAATTTTAAAACTATTTTTTTAATCATTTTATTAATACTATATCTTGAATATTTTTTCTTATAATTAGAATAAAATAAATAATCATCTCCATAGTTAATATAAAATTCTTTTAAATATTTATTGATTAACTTTACTAATTCTTGACTGATAGGTACAATTCTAGTTTTATTACCTTTGCCATATAAAGTAATACTTGCATTATCAGATAAATTTAAGTCATCTAATTTAATATTTATTAATTCAGTTACTCTTGCCCCTGTTTCATAAAGTACACATATCATCGTTAATTTTTTTAAATCTTTGATACTGTTTAAATAATTTATCATTGTTTTTATTTCATTTTCTGTAAAATATGATATCATTTTATTAGGAACCTTTTTATTCTTAATACTAAGAATTTGAGAACAAGATCCAAATAAATCAGGTTCGTTTATTTGGACATACTTGTAAAATGATTTTATACAAGCAAGTCTTTGGTTCCTAGTTTGTATTGAAACAGTTCTATCTGTTTCTAACCAATCTAGAAATTGGATTATTACTTCCTTAGTAATTGATTCAATTTCTATTTTATTTGGTTTAATATTTTTTTCTTTATTCATAAATTCTAACAACAAATAAAATGTAGTTGAATATGATGATTTAGTGTTCATTGAATAATTACATTCACCAATTAAATAACTTGTAAGAAATTCTTGAACTAATTTACTAAATCTATTAGTCACCTAAATCACCCCCTCATATAAACTTTTAGAAAAAGTATCATTAGCATCGATAATTTTATTTTTATTATAATCAGTAAAATGAAGATAGTATTCTGTTTCATGAATACTTTTATGTCCCATATATTTATAAAGATAAACAATAACAACATATTCATCATAACCTTTTTCTAACATTTGATTAAATGCTTTATTACAAAAACAATGTCTTAAATCATGAATATGACTATTAGTATTTAAGTTTGATTGTTTTAATATTCCCTTATAAAAGATTCTCAATTTGTTTCTATTAATTATTTTATTTATAGCATTTCTAAACACTAATCCCTCATTAATATTGAATAACTTTATATAATCTTCTAAACATTTTTTCATAGAATTAGAAAACACTACCAATCTTGAAATATGTTTTTTTGAATCAATGATATTAATAGTATTTTCTTCAAAATTTATATCATTAATATATATCTTAATTACCTCTGAAACCCTTAATCCACAAGCATATAATAACCTAAAAAGAATGGAATAAGTATAATATAATTGATAATATTTTTTACCAATATATTTTTCTTTATAATTATCCATAGTCTGAAATAAAACTTTAATTTCTGCATTATTAAATATTACAGGTTTATAATTATTAATGATATTAAACTTCTTATCTTCATAATAAATATTTTTATATTCATTTGATATAAGATATTTGCAAAAATCTTTTGTAACTCCATATTGCCTTGCATAATTTTCTCCCTGCATATTATTTCTTTTAATAAGTTTATAAAATATTTCTTTAGTTATTATCTTTGATTTAAGGTTTAATTTGTATAAAATATTATCTATATATTTTAATCTCGATATTTCGTTTTCATATTTTAAACCTAGACTTCTTTTATATTTGATAAAGTAATTAAATTCATTTTTAAAGATACTTTTAAAATTATAACTATCTGACATAAGGCACCTCCAAAGCAAGTTCTTTTAGTTTAGATATATTTATATCTAAATAGGACATTGTAGTTCTAATATCTTCATGCCCAAGTATGTTTGATATTGAATATAAAGATGTGTTTTCTTTTAAAAGTAAACTTGAAAAACTGTGTCTTAAACTATGAAAACCATGTTTTCTTCCATTAATATCAATTCCAGCTTCAATTAAATAATTCCTGATTATATAATTGTGTGTTTTAAGTTCTATATGATGTCTATATGGCTTTTCATCAGTTATAAAAATGTAATCTAAGTTTGAATCATTTGGTCTTACATTTTTTAAATAATCTAATAAAGGATATTTAACTTTATCAATTAATGGTAATATTAACAGATTATCAGTTTTATATTGAATAATAGAAATACTATTATTATTGAAATCGATATTGCTTAATTTTAAATTAATAACATCACTTATTCTTAAACCTAAATAACAAATTAAACTAATTATTAAATAATCTTCTTTCCCTTGTTTAGTTCTTATATCAATAACATTTAGTAATTTATTTATTTCTTCTTTAGTATAATAAGTTCTTATACTTGCATTTCTATGCCAAACTATTTTAGGAATTATCATATCACCTGATATTTTAGTTAGATTATTTTGATAAGTCCAATTAAAAAATATTTTAATATTATATTTATTTCTGTCTTGACAGGATAATCCCCAATTTAACTTTGAACATTCTTCAAAATAATCATATATATTTTCTTTACTAAACGTTTTAAATGTTTTACCAATAGATATAAGATATCGTTCCAATAAATAGATAAATCGTATTTTTTCGGATATAGTAAATTCTTTATTGCCTATACTTATTAAATAATTTTTATAAACTATAACTATTTTATTATCGTTGATATTATCTAATAAAATTCCTCCTTCCTTCATAAATTGATTTACTCTTTTATAAGAGTCTTTTACTTGTATTGTATTCATGTTAATCACACTCCTTTATTTTATGAATACAATACTATTTTAACAAAAAAAATTATGTGGAACTTTTTATAATAGAAACGCCTTAATTACAAGATGTTTTTATAAAAGTTCCACATAACTAAAAGTTCTACATAAAATAAAAAAATCAATCCTGTACTAGCGATTGATTAATATAATTACTACTTCAATTTTTCAATTTCTTTTAATTTAAAATCAAATATTCTTTCTATTAGATCTCTTCGTTTTAAAAGTTTAAATACGCCCTCCATATTTTTATAATGTTTTTTAACATCGTCTAACTTGTTAAATTCCTGATAAAGTTGTTTAATTCTTTTTTCAGAATTATATCTAACATTTACATAAAATATATAATATGCAATTTTATCTTTGGATTTTTCAGTAAATACTTTATCCATAATAATACGAAATTCATATCCATCTTTCATATAATTATGTGATTTAATTCTTTGGGTTTTGATAATAGGGGAATCATTATAAACTTTTTTAAAGGAGAATATAGAATATAGTTTGTTATAATTTAAAGAATTTGATCCTCTTAATTTTTTTATTTCAGCATCTAATTCATCTATGTAATCAAATGCTTTGTCTATTTCACTTTCCTTTCTATAAGATACTTCATAATCAAAATTCATTTTAATCATCACCTTTAGCACTTTCACTTAATACTACTTGTTTATTAAATGTTACTACACATACAATAAAATACCATACAACCTTATTAATGTCTTTATTTTTTGTATAATTTGATGGTAAATATTCATCAATATAATTTATTATTTTTTTATCAGCACAATTAGAAAAATAATATTTTTTAATTACTAATTCTGCGATTTCTTTAGCAGTTTCAAAATGTTTTCTATTGGATGCAGGTGCTTTATTTATTTTATCAAATTCAATATTTATATCTATAACCGAATTATGCAATAGATATGTTTCATGTAATAATAGTCTAATAGAATAATCTAATATATCTGTAAAAATACATATATATTTTTCATCAATACTATTTCTAAAATTTAAATATACCTCTCCATATTCTTTTTTTACATTAAAATTTTCTACTTCATCAAATATAGTTTCTAATAATTTTAATGACTGGGTAATAAAAGTATTTTCATCAATATAATTATTACCTACATTTTTTATTACTTTTTTCATTTCTTTTTTACTTAACATATTAATCTCCATGCTTTGATTGTTCAATTAAATTTAACAGATAATTAAAACATTCAAATACTACTATATTGCTTCTTCTATAAGTATAATTTTTAGGTAATTGTTGAATTATATAATCTAATGTATTAGTATTTTTTAATTTTACATCCTTATACATTAATAATAATTCAGCACACAATACTTTTGCTATTTCTTCATCAGTTGGTAGGTTATCAAAGAAATCGTCCTTACGCTTTTTATAAGATATTATTACATTTTTGTTCAATGACAATTCTACCAAAACATTTTTTACGATAATGTCTATTATTAAATCATAAAATTCAATATATTCTTTATCTATTTTATTTATAAAAATATGTAGTCCATTAACCATATTTTTTTTATCTTTAAATATGTCATAAAAGAATGTTTCTAATCGGTCAACTTCATCAGCACTTTTCTTTTTAAAAGTGTTTAATGTTGCTTTGTAATTAATATCTTCAACAATTTTATCTTTATAGTATTTTGCCATAATATTACCAGCTGTTGTAACTTTAATATCTGGATTTACCTTTTGCATATCTGTAAAAAATTTAATCATATCTGGTCGGTTTGCAGGTACAACTATTTCACCACCATTTTTTATGATGTTTATTAATCGTGGATCTTTAAAAATATCATCAGTTCTAACTTTCTTTCCATTACTGTCTAAATAAGAACCTTTTGTTTTATTCATTTTTTATATTTCCTCCTTCAGTATATTTTTGAGTATTTTGGAGATAATAATTTTGTAATTCCTATTATCGATAGGAAATATCAACTATTAAAAGGCTTTTTCGTATATATTATTATTGTTGAGATATTAATTATACGAGTGGGAGGTGTAAAGGAGTGCAATTAAAAGCTAATGAATATAAACCAAAAGATATTATTAGGATCATTCGTGAATGGACTGAATTAACACAGAATGATTTTGCAAATTCTATACACCGTAGCCGAAAAACAATTGAGGGTTACGAATACGGTAAAATAAATGTAAGTCTAGCTACATTTTTGAAAATATGTAAAACTCATGATGTTGAAGTTATTATTCGTAAAAAGTAAAAATTATAATGTGCCAAAATACTCATAGTTCCATTATAGCACATTATTTTTGTTATGTCCTGAAATGATACCAAATTATACACCTTTTAATGGGATAATAGATATAGGTGATGCTGATGGAAACTAAACAAATTTATCAGATATATGAACTTTTAGAAAAATTAGATAGTTATGAAATAAGAAATAAAATTTGTAGGAATATTAAAAAGTATAGATTAGAATTATATAATAGATATAAATCAGTAAATAAAGGTGTTGAGGGTAGTGAAAATCCATACAGCACAGAAAATATTTCGGCGTATTTAGGTATTAGTAAAATTCATTATAAAAGATTAGAAAATGAAAATGATAAATGCAAATATATAACACTTGATAATTTAATAAAAATTTCATATATATTAAATAAAAAATTAGATGATTTCTTGAAAGATTAAGCAAAAAATACACGAATTTGCTTTTTTTATGATAAAATATAAGTGAATTGTGGTGGTAGTATGGTTCTTAATGAATTAAAGGAAAGATACGAAAAGAATAATGAAGTTAAATTTAAGTTATTTAGTTTAGAGTATATCATTCAAAAAAATGATAATGGTGTAGAAGTTTATCCCTTACTTTACTCAAATAGAAAGAATCGTTATTCTAGTTTAGAAGAAGCTTTGAATTATTACACTATCTATAATGAAAGTATAATAGAAAATATAGATAGGGTAATTTTATTATAAATTTAATATATCTAGCAGATCAATAATAAGATTTGCTTTTTTTATTTGTCTTATTTTATCAGTTTTGTGTAAAATATGGTATAATTATATATAGTATATCTTTATTTAGATATTAACTTATGTGAGGTGATAAAATGGCTAATTATGAAAGTGAAGCTAAATTAGAAGATAGAATGATAGACCAATTAAGAAAACAAGGTTATAATTATGTTGAAATTAATGATGTTGATCAGTTAGAAGCTAATTTTAGGAAGCAAATTAATATTCATAATAAAGTAGAATTAAAAGGAAAAGATTTATCTGATAAAGAGTTTGAAAAATTAATGATTAAAATATCAGGAAAAAGTATTTTCCAATCTGCAAAAGAACTTAGACAAAAACAAGATATAATTCGTGATGATGGAACTGTTGTTTATATTGAATTATTTAATACTAAGGAATGGTGCAAAAATTTATTTCAAGTTACACATCAAACAACAGTAGAGGGAAAATATACAAATAGATATGATGTAACAATTTTAATTAACGGTCTTCCTTTAGTTCAAATTGAATTAAAGAGAAGAGGAATTGATATGAAAGAAGCTTTTGACCAAATCAAAAGATATAAAAATCATTCTTACAACGGATTATATAGATTCATTCAATTATTTATAATTAGTAATGGCGTTGATACTAAATATTTTGCAAACGGTGACCATGAATTAAATTACGGATTTACTTTTTATTGGACTGATATAAATAATGATAGAATTACTAATTTAGAACAATTTTGTACATTCTTTTTAGATAGATGTCATGTTGCTAAAATGATAGCAAGATATGTGATAATAAATGAAACTGAAAAAATGTTAATGATTATGCGTCCTTATCAAGTATATGCTGTTGAAAATATAGTAGATAGAGCTATAAATACAAATAACAATGGTTATGTATGGCATACAACTGGTTCAGGAAAAACTATTACTTCATTTAAAACAAGTCAAATATTATCTTTAGAACCTAGTATAAATCAAGTTTTCTTCTTAGTAGATAGAAAAGACTTAGATAAACAAACCTTAGATGAATTTAATAAATTCGATCCAGGTTGTGTCGATATGACTAATGAAACATTTAAGTTAGTTCAACAAATTAAAGATAGTTCAAAACCTTTAATAATCACAACAATTCAAAAAATGGCTAATGCTTGTTCTAATCCAAGATATGCAAGTGTTATGGAAAAATATAAAGATAAGAAAACGGTATTTATAATTGATGAATGTCATAGAAGTCAATTTGGTGATATGCACAAACAAATTGAAACAACATTCACAAATGCACAATATTTTGGATTTACAGGAACACCAAGATTTGAAGAAAATAAAAGTCAAGATGGAAGAAGTACAGCAGACATTTTTGACAAATGCTTACATACATATTTAATTAAAGATGCAATTAAGGATGGTAATGTATTAGGTTTTTCAGTAGATTACATAAAAACATTAAGTTTTAGTGCTGATGAAAATGATAGAGAAATGGTTGAAGGAATAGATACTGATGAGGTATTTATGGCTGATGATAGAATTACAATGATAGCTCAACATATCATTGACCATCATAATACTAAAACTAGAGATAGAAAATATAATTCGATTTTTGCTGTTTCTTCTATACCTATGTTAATTAAGTATTATGAAACATTTAAATCATTAAAACATGATTTAAAAATAGGTGCTATATTTACTTATGGTGCTAATGAAGATTTAGATCATAAAGATGAGCATTCAAGGGATACTTTAGATAGATATATGAAAGATTATAACAAAATGTTTAATACTAATTTCTCCACGCATAATTTTGATGGCTATTTTAGGGATATATGTAAGAGAATTAAAAATACAGATATTGATATAGTTATAGTTGTTAATATGTTATTAACAGGATTTGATGCTAAAAGATTAAATACTTTATATGTAGATAAAAACTTAAAACATCATGATTTAATTCAAGCGTTTTCAAGAACAAATAGAGTTGAAACAGATACTAAACCTCATGGAAATATAGTTTGTTATAGAACTTCTAAACAAACTGTAGATGAAGCAGTTAAATTATTCTCACAAACAGATAAAGTAGATACGGTTATAATGGCTCCTTATGAAGTGTATTTAGAAAAATATATTAAAACTGTAGATAATTTATTGTCATTTGCTCCTAATGTTGAAAGTATAGAAGACTTAGAACAAGAAGGTAATGAAGAAAATTTAAAGAAATTTATTTTAGCATTTAGAGAAGTTGCTAAGATATTAGTTAGTTTAAAAACATTTAATGAATTTGATATGAATAATGAATTAATTCCAATGGATTCACAAATGTTTGAAGATTATAAAAGTAAATATTATGAAATATACAGAAAATTAGTTACAGCAAAAGAAAAGAGTTCTATATTAAGTGATATTAGTTTCTCACTAGAATTAATTCAAACAGACAAAATTAATGTTTCATATATATTGAATTTAATTAGAAATGTTGATTTGTCTAATGAAGAACAAAAACAAAAAGATATTAAAGATATTGAATCTAAATTAGTAAATGTTACAGATGATGAATTATTCTTAAAATTGGATTTAATAAAGAGATTCTTAGCAAATGTTTTACCAGTATTAAAACCTGAAGATTCAATTGATGATGCTTTAAATAATCACATGAATAAAGAAAGACAACAGGAAATAGAGAAATTTGCTAAAGACAATGAAATTAATTTAGAAGTTTTAGAAGCAGTAATTGATGAATTTGAATATAGTGGAATATTCCCGAATGAGTTAATAGGTAGATCAATTAATGCACCGTTCCTAAAGAAGATTTCATTAATTGAAAATGTAAAAGTATTTATTAAAAATCTTTTAAGAAAGTATTTATAGGAGGAAAAATATGTCAAGAGAAGAAAAACAACAAATTCAACAAGCAGAATTACAAAAGCAATTATGGAGTATTGCTAATACCTTAAGGGGTAATATGGATGCCAATGATTTTAAAAACTATATTTTAGGTTTAATCTTCTATAGATATTTGTCTGAAAACTTAGTTAATTATGTAGAAAGAACATTATTAAAAGATGATGGAATTACTTATGTTGAGGCTTGGAATAAAGATGAATATAGATATGAATTAAAAAGATATTTAATTGAAGATTCTAATATGGGATATTTTATTGAGGCTGATAATTTATGGAGTGAATTAATTTATAAAATTCAAACTGGTAAATTTGATATTTCAATGTTATCAAAAGCAATTAATTCTATATCGGATTCTACTTTAGGAAATGAAGCTGAGGATGACTTTGAAAACCTATTTGAAGATATGGATTTAAATAACTCTAAACTAGGTAGAGGCGAAGCGGAAAGAACAAAATTAATATCTACAATTATGTTAAAAATTAATGATATAGATTTTCACCACGAAGATGCTGAAATAGATGTTTTAGGAGATGCTTATGAATATTTGATTTCAAATTTCGCAGCATCAGCTGGAAAAAAAGCAGGGGAATTCTATACACCTCAACAGGTATCGAGAATATTAGCTAAATTAGTTACAATAAATAAAAGTAAATTACAAAATGTCTATGATCCTACTTGTGGCTCAGGTTCACTACTTTTAAGAGTTGGTAAAGAAACAAAGGTAAGTTCTTATTATGGTCAAGAATTTAATTCAACAACATACAACTTAGCAAGAATGAATATGTTACTTCATGGTGTTTCATTTAAACATTTTGATATTAAAAATGCCGATACATTAGAAAACCCAAAGCATAAAGATATGAAGTTTGATGCCATTGTTGCAAATCCTCCATATTCAGCACAATGGAGTGCAGATAATAAATTTATAGAAGATGAAAGATTTAGTGCTTATGGTAAGTTAGCTCCTAAATCAAAAGCAGATTTTGCTTTCATTCAACACATGATATTTCAATTATCAGATAATGGTACTATGGCTGTAGTTTTACCTCATGGTGTATTATTCAGAGGGCAAGCAGAGGGAACAATAAGAGAATATCTTATTAAAGAAAAAAATTATTTAGATGCTGTTATTGGATTGCCAGCAAATATATTCTATGGAACAAGCATTCCAACTTGTATATTAGTATTTAAAAAATGTAGAGAAAATGAAGAAAATATTTTATTCATTGATGCTTCTAAAGATTTTGAAGCAGGTAAGAATCAAAATCGTTTAAGAGATGAAGATGTTGATAAAATTATTGAAACATACAAGAATAGAGAAGAAATAGAAAAATATTCCCATGTTGCATCATTACAAGAAGTAGAAGAAAATGAATATAATTTAAACATTCCTAGGTATGTTGATACATTTGAGGAAGAAGAAGAAATTGATATTAAACAAGTTCAACAAGATCTTAAAGAAATAGATAAACAAATAGCAGAAGTAGATAAAGAACTTAATGGTTATTTAAAAGAATTAGGATTAGATGAAATATAATAAAAAAGGATTTATACAAACATATTTTGTATAAGTCCTTTTTTTAATTTAATTAATTTGTTTAATTTATTTGATTCAAAATTTATTTTCTTATCTAAGCATATAAATATTTTTGAAAGTGCATTTTGTTCTTCTATGTTTGGTAAATAAATTTTTATTTTTTTAACTTTATCAGCATTTAAGTTAGATTGTGTTCCTGTAGATACTAGTCTATCGTAGTAGTTATTTTGATAGAGATATTCCAAATAATAGTAAATGTATTCAACATTATTGCTTTTATTAATAATCATATTAAACATTGCCTGACTTGTTGATAATTCTATTTTGTTAATTGCTACTAAACCATAAGAGGCGTACATTGATAATATTAAGCTATTTTTTGGTATAAGCCATGCAGAAGAATTATCTAAACCTTTTTGTGAAATCATCTTTTCTGTTGAAAATATATATTTCCCTTGATTTGTAATATCGGAAATACTAAGAAAGGGGATATTTCCATCATAATAATCCTTATTACTTGATAACGGTGTTCCTCCAGCTTTACCGTAGTCAATACAATTTTCTATATTTGTATTTGTCTTTTTTTTATTAAAAATGCTATATAAAAGTCCTTTTTTAAATAACTTAATGTCTTCAATTTTCTTAGTTTGATGTTCTATTTTTTTATCCAATAATTCCAATGTGTCTGCTATCCTTTTTTGCTCATTTAATTGTGGAATATTAATATTTATCTTTCTTAAATTATCATTATATAAATGAACTACAGAATGACCTTGTGCCAATTTAGCAATTTCTTTTCTTTTATTATTGTTTATCAAATAGCTAAGAAATCTACCATCACAATTTTTAGGAGATAAAATATTAATATCACCTCCTAATAGTATATTATCTAACATAATACAAGAAGCTGTTGATATATCCATAGGTGTTTCACCACTTGAAGGAATTAAAATATCACCGTACTTACTCATTATTAAATTTTTGTCATTTCTATTAGTTTTTGAATATACAGTTCTAATAACTTCGGAGTATTTTGTATATAGTTGTCCATATAAAACACAAGGATATAAACCTTCCTCTTCTAAATCAGCTTTTGAAAGTAAATTACCTTTTGAAAAATTAACAATTTTATTTAAAGATATATTTTGCCATTCATCATTAAATTCTTTAAATCTTAATTTAGGAACATTCATTTTCTCACCACAATTCTAGTCCTTAAGTTTAATAAAAAGATACTAAACATACTAACATTATTATAGCACATTTTTTGTTAAAATTTATATAAAAAG
>JAFQQQ010000003.1 GCA_017410525.1 Bacilli bacterium
CAAATTACAATTTATAGAGCAGATAAATCTGTTCTTTTTTTGTTTTGTAAGCAAAATAATTTTATAAAGGAGAAAAAAATATGACAAAATATAAAGATGTATATTGGACTTTACCACATCAAAAAAGATACTTTGGAACTACAACAATAGGTTCTGATAATTTAATTAGAGCGTTGTCAGAGGATAACAAAACTGTAATGGACATATATAATCTAATTACTAGTGATCCAGATGCTAAAGAAATATTAAAAAAATTTATAGATGCTGGATATGAAAATTTTATAATGAAAGACTTTGTTACTGATAATGAAAAAGGTCTATATAGAATGAAAAGTAACGATAAAATAATATTTGTTCCTAGATATGATTTAAAAAGAGTTATTTCTAAAGAATTAAAAAATAAATTTTCAAAAGATTTAGAAAGAGAACAAGAAGAATTTGAAAAATAATATAAAGGAGAGGAAAAAAATATAATGGAAAACAATAATGGAATTAATATATTTGGATATAGTTATGATAATAAACAAAATAAATATGTAGTTAATGAAGACCAAGCAAAAGTGGTTAAGACAATTTATGAGTTATATAATAAGTATTATTTGAATTTAGATGAAATTGAAGAACTAATAAAAGGTAATATTGATATAGATTATATTATCGCAAGTAGAATAGAACGAATTTATGAAGAATTAAAAGAACAACAATTAGAATCAAAAAATCCGTTTGATAAACTAAATATTGCTAATCTATTAAAATGTGCTTATGGTTTAAGAGAACATTTAATAAATCATTTTACTGAATTAAAGAAAAAAATAGAATATATAGATAATATGAATGACGAAATAGATGTAGAGGGTATTTTAAATGATATAGAAGATGTATTAACTTTATTAAATGATAGATATGCTCTTAATACTAAATATAAAAATTTTGAAGAAACAAAAAAAATAATAGATGAATATAGACAACAAGCAAAAGGAATCATTGTCGATAATGATTATAAAGAATTAATAGAAAAAAGCAAAGATATTGATAAATTTTATTCATATAGTCAAAGTTCAATTATAAGTGAAGATTTATATAAAGAAGTCTTGGAAACAATAAATAATAGAAATCTTACAAACGAAGAAATAGAAAAATAAAAAGGAGAAAATTATGAAAAAAATTTTAACGGCATTATATATTTTGTTGTTCATATCAATTGCAGTATTTTGTTTTTATAAGGCTTACGAAATAAAAGATGAACAAACAAAAATAAAAGAAGAACAAACCGAACTAATAGATATAGCAGAAATACCCGAAAAAGTAGAAGATATTGAAGAAAAAAAAGAAGTAATAAACTTTCAAGATTTAATAAATATAAATTCTGATTTTATTGGATGGATTAAAATAGAAGATACTAATATTAATTATCCAATAGTTCAAGGAACAAATAACACCTATTATTTAAAACATTCCTTTTATAAGGAATATAGTAATGCTGGAAGTATTTATATGGATGCTACTGCAAATAGTAATTTTAGTTCAAAAAATACTTTTATATACGGGCATTATACTTCTGATGGAAGTATGTTTGGTCAAATAGGAAAATATATGAAACAAGATTTTTATGATAAGCATAAAGAAATATATATTTATACTTCGGAACAAAACTATAAATTAGAAGTATTTAGTGTTCATGTTGATAAGGCATCATCAAAATCGTATCAAATGAATTTTACAACTGATGAATCATATAAGGACTATATAGATCTAATGAAAAGTTATAGTGTTATAAAAAGTGATATAGAAATTGATTATACAGAAGATAGGATAGTTACTTTATATTCTTGTTCTCATGAAAGAGGTCATGCGAAAGATGACAGATATTTTGTTCACGCAAAATTAATAGAGATATAAGATGTTTGATGTTTCAACCGTAGTACAAATTTAGTTTTATAAATAATAGCAAATCGTAGAAATACGATTTTTTTGTTTTAAAAATCTAAAATGAAAGTATATGGTGAAAAAATGAATAAGATAGATGATTTATTTAAATATAATCAAATAATTTCTAATGAAATTGAAAGAAAAATTATTGTTGCTTTATTTGAGTTGTTATACAGCAAACAACAAATAACAAAAAGCGAATTAGACTCTCTTGTTTTAAATACCTGTCGTACCTTTAACTTAAATTAAAAAAAATGTTAGATTCGAGTCGTTGGAAGGAGGTTATTATTACGGCAAGAATAGTAGCTATATATGGTAGAGTATCGACAGAGCATGAAGCACAATTATCTGCACTAGATAATCAAATACAATACTATGATGACATATTAGATAAGCATCCTGATTGGGAATTATATGATAGATATATAGATGAAGGAATTACAGGAACATCAACTAAAAAGAGAAAAAACTTTTTAAGAATGATGGAAGATGCAAGAAGAGGTTGCTTTGATTTGATTATCACTCGTGAAGTATCACGATTTGCTAGAAATACAGTTGATACTCTTCAAGAAACAAGAAAACTAAAAAAGTGGGGAGTAGAAGTTTATTTTACTGAAGATAATATATGGACTTTTAATGATGAAGATGGAGAATTAAAATTAACCTTAATGGCAACTTTAGCTCAAAATGAAAGTAAAAAAACTTCTCAAAGAGTTAAAGCAGGACAAATGATTTCTTTTCAAAATGGTGTTTTTTATGGGACTGGAAATATAATGGGCTATGACAAGATTGGAAAAGAAATGGTTATCAATGAAGAACAAGCTAAAGTTGTAAGATTAATATTTGATTTGTTTTTAGAAGGATATGGTACTCAAAAAATAAAATACGAATTAGAAAAGAGAGAAATTTTAACAGCAACAGGTTTAAAAGTTTGGAGTGCTTCACAGATCGGAAGAATGTTAAAAAATGCTTTTTATTGTGGCACGATTGTTTATAGAAAGTATTATGTTCCTGATTATTTAGAGCAAAAACCCAAAAAGAATAATGGAGCAGTTGAACAAGTGATAGTTGAAGGAACGCATCAACCTATAATATCAAAAGAGGATTTTGAAAAAGTACAAAAACTTTTAGAAAAACATTCAATGATAAAAAATGATGATAAAAAAAATAGAGTGGGTGTTCCACAAAATATATGGAGTTCAAAAGTCGTATGCGAATGTGGTGCAAGTATGAATAAAAAAGTTTATAGTAGAAGAAACGAAAAAGAAGTTATGTATGGTTATATTTGCTATAATCAAAAAAACAAAGGTTCAGCTAATAAAAGGATAGAAAAAGGATTGGATGCAGATGGATTTTGCGATATTCCTCAAATTCAAGAATGGAAATTTGATTTGATGTCAAATATTTTATTTGATAAAATTTTAAACGATAAGGAAAGAATAAAAGATCTTGCATATAGTTTAATAGATAAAGTAATATCAGAAGATGAAATTAATAATGAAATTCAAGATAAGATTTTATCAATAGAAAAGAAAATTAGTAATAATACCGAAAAGAAAAATAGACTATTAGACGGATATTTAAATGGTTTAATCGAAAAAAAAGATTTTGTTATAAAAAAGAAAGAAATTGAAGACGCATATCAAAATTTGGTATTACAACTAGAGGACTTAAAAAGTCAGTCAACACCTTCAACTTGTGAAATAAAAGAAAGAATTAAGAAATTAAAGCAAACTATAAATGAAAATTTAAATTTTGATGAAAATTGCATACCAACTGAAATAATTAATTCTTTTATTGAAAAAATAACTGTTCATAAAGATAAATTTGAATGGAAATTAAATTATTTAACTGAATTAAATAATTATATTGGAGATATACCAATTGAAGATAAAGGTATTCATCTTGCAACAATTGTAATAAATAGAGATGATGTAATTAGATATAATGAAAAACATAATTGTTTAAAAAGAATTTGTCAAAAAGAGAATATTATAATGGAAGTATATATTTAAAACTATTAATATTCTCTTTTCTTTTACATATTAAAAAATAAAATTTTATATAAAAAATCACCTTTTGTAGTCGCAAAATGGACAAAAACATGATATAATGATTATGCAATCTATTAAGGATTCTTGATTGTGATATGAAGTATATTTAAATTAATGCTTATTCATCCCAAATGAGATTGTAGCACAAGCTGTAGTTAAAGAAAATCAATAATTAAATTAAGACTAAGGTTTTAAAATTTTAAAACCTTAGTTTTTTTGATAAAATCTGTTTTTTTAAATAATTTAATTTATTTATATGGTATAATTATAAAAGATGTTAATTAAATATATGTACTGGAGGAGTAGTATGTCTAAAATAAGAAAACAATATTTTGCGCGTTTATTCGTGCGTATTACGATCTTTATCGTGTGTTTGATTATGTGTTTTAAACCACAATTCTATGAAATTTTAGAAGGTATGAATTTTTTTGATGGGTTTCATATATTACACCTTTTATGGTTAGTTTGGGTATTTGATATGATTTTACAAATCATACCTATTAAAAACAAATTAGCGTTAGGCTCACAAAAACTGTTTATAAATCGTTTCCAACCAATTCGTGAAAAAATCAATTATAAAGCTCTCAAGAATTATGTTAAGAAGACTACTGCCTCAGCATATAAAGTGTTTGTTGTATGGGCAATATTGATTGTCGTTATTGGTGTACTTTATTATCTCAATATTATAAACAAAACCTGGCTATTTATGTTTTCAGTTTTGTTCTATGTTTGTGATTTGATTTGTGTTTTAATTTGGTGCCCATTTCGCCTAATCATGAAAAATAAGTGTTGTACAACTTGCCGTATCTTTAACTGGGATCATCTTATGATGTTCTCGCCACTTATTTTTTGTGTAGGATTTTTTACAATTTCACTTGTGGTGATGGCGTTCTTAGCGTGGTTAGTTTGGGAATTATGCATTATACTTTATCCAGAACGTTTTTCTGAAATCACAAACGTTGCCCTTAGATGCTCTAACTGTACTGATAAACTTTGTACACAATACTGCAAAAAACTTAGATAAAGCATTGACTCAACATTTTTTTATATTTAAAAACAATTAATTGAAAAGCACATTTTTCGCGCTTTTTTATTTACATTAATTAGTATTTGTGTTAAAGTATATTAAAAAAAGGTGATAATGTGATAAGAAAGCAACTATTTCAAAGAGTCTTAGATATATCAAAAAATGGGGAACTTCTAGATAAACAAATGATTCTAAAGTTAGTTAGAGATATATTATCAAATACAGATTCTTTAACAAGAAGAAAATATAAATATACTTATTTTGGAAATTTTGATGGTTTTTGTGCTAAAACTGATATAGAAAATTATAAAATATGTTTTAGTATTAAAACTTGTTATGAGGAAGTAAATGAGTATAAAAATGCATCTGTGTTAGAAAAAAATCTTCATATAATTGCTATTATTTTTCATGAAATAGAACATCTTCAAGAACCTGTAAAAATAAGAAAAAATGGATTTGAAGGAAAACTCATAAGTGTTGCTGATAGTCATGAAAATTATTTTGATAAAAATGGAAATGCAAACTTTGATACATATTATTGTGATCCAAGTGAAAAAATAGCTTTCGCTAATTCATATAAAAAATTATTAGAATATTTATCTAAATATCCTAATTTTAAAAAGGAATATGAAAATGAATATATAAATATAAACAATGAATATATAGAAAGATTGTTATATGCATATGAAAAATCAGATAACGGTAAATATAATATACCTTTAATAGATTTTATATTAGCTATTAAAAAAACATCTAATTTACGAAAAATTAATTTTAAATTAGTAAAAAAAGGGGAATGTAAAAATATTAGTAAAATAGATACAGAAAAAAGATTTATGTATGGCTTACCTGTAACTATGGAAAATGTAGAACAGTTAGAAAAGAAAATAATATTAAGGAGATAAAATGAGATTATTAGCTACTGATTATGACAACACATTAAAAACAAATATAAAAAATTTTAAAATAAATTTAGATGCAATTAATAAATTTATGGAACAAGGAAATAAATTTGTGATAATAACAGGAAGAAGTTTTGAACAAATACAACCTGAAATAATTAAATATAATATTAAATATGATTATCTTGTTTGTAATAATGGTTTAATTATTTTTGATAAAAACAATAAAATTGTTAAATGTAAATTATTACCTATTAATGATATAAACTTTATATACACTACATTATCAAAGTTTCCTAATTTAAAAAAAATTGAAGCGTATACATATACTACAACTACGACTGAATTAAATGAAATATTAGAATTTCATGGCGAATTTATAAATAAAAGTAGCGCTACTGATTATAGAAACAAATTAATGTATGCAAGAAAACATCTATATTGTTATCAAGATAATAATCATATATATATTAGTTTAAATACAAATAAAGCTAACGCTTTAATGTTTATACAAAAATTGGAAAAGATGCAAAAAGAAAGTATTTATACTATAGGTGATGATTTAAACGATTTAGATATGTTATTATATTTTAATGGTTACAAAATGTTAAAATCTAATAATAAACTTTTATTCAAAGGAATACCGACGATAAAGGATGTACATTCTTTAGTAAAAAAAATATCTAAATAATATAAAGGTGATAAAATGGAATTAAATCAAGTGTTGTTTGTAGATAATTTACCTAGTTTGGATTTACACGGTTTTGATAGAGATACAGCTCGTGTAAAAGTGTTGGAATTTATAAAAGATAATATAATTTTAAAGAATGATATAATTTGTATTGTTCATGGCGTAGGATTAGGTATAGTAAAGGAAGAGGTTCACAACACATTAAAAAGACATAAAAATGTTCTTGAATATAAATTGTTTTATAATAATGTAGGATGTACTATTGTCAAGTTAAAGATTTGACAATAGTGTATTTTTTTGTTAATATAATCACTGCTTAAGGGAGAGGGATATTGTGGACTTTAATACTAGAAATTTTTTGAAATCAAAATTTATTAAAATTAAGGATTTATATGTAAACAGAAAATATGCCACTTTAATAAAAGAATGTACTGATTATTTAAATATTTATCCTAACGAAACAAATGTTAGATTTATGAGAGCAAAAGCTTATAGATATAAAGGTATGTTTAAAGAAGCTATAGAAGATTTAAACTATAATTTAAGTTTAGGCGAAAATGCACATTCAATAGTAGAACTTTATTATATATATTATTTTTTAAACATGTATGAAGAGGCTTTAAACTTATTACCTGAATTATATAAAAATAAATATATAAATGTATCTTCACTCGCTATATCAGAAGCTATAATGAAAAAACAACTTGGGATTCCGTTTAAAACAAAAAGCAATTATGTAATTAATCAAATAAACGATTTTAACAAGAAAGATTCTTTAAATCATATAATAAACAATCATCAAAAGGAATATATTGAAGGAAAATCAATGTTTTATCGTAATGTAGATATAAATTATTTATATGATATATTAATTAAAAATTTAAAAAATAGTAAAAAAGCCAATATTGAGGAAATGTTAGAAATACATTATTTTGGTGTTTCAAATATAGGCACAAATAATTATAATGTATGTAATTTTATCAAAGTGGTAGTGATACCTAACACTAATAATATTATAAGTATATATCCAATTGATACTGTTTATAATTTAGAATTTGTTAATTTAGAGAATGATAGATCTAAATTATTTAAAGAAGATAAATATAAAATTAAAACTATATCAAGAATAGATAAATTTAATAATAGAAATAGCAAAAGAAACAAGTTATAAAACTTGTTTTTTATTGTTTTAAATAGTATAATTTTATTAGTGAGATGGTAATATGTATGCAGATGTACTTGTAGAATTAAAAGCAAAACGAATAGATAAGACTTTTACTTATTTAATACCTAACTACCTAATAGATAAGGTTAAAGTGGGTATAAGAGTACTTATACCTTTTGGTAAACAAACTTTAGAAGGTTTTGTATTAAATATAGAAGAAAATAAAGACATAGATTATAAATTAAAGGAAATAATAGATATTGTAGATGAAGATCCGGTTTTAAATGAAGAAATGTTAGAACTTGGTAAATATATTAGTTTAAAAACTCTTTGTAATTTAATACAAGCTTATCAAACTATGTTACCTGCTGCTTTAAAAGCACACAAAAACTTTAATGTAAATAAAAAATATATAAGATATATTACATTAATAGATAAAGATTATATACCTAAAAATGATAATCAAAAAGAAATAATAGAAATATTAAAAAAAGGAAACACTTTAAAAAGTGATTTAACTAAAATATCAGTTTCTAGTATAAATACACTAATAAGAAAAAAAATAATAGAAGAAATAAAGGAAGAAACTTATAGATTAAATAATACTAATTCCTTTAACGATAAAAGAGTTCTTTTAAATAAAGAACAACAAAAAGTAGTAGATGTTGTGCTCCAAAATAAAGATACATTTATTCCTTATTTATTGCATGGTGTTACTGGATCAGGTAAAACAGAAGTATATATGAATATTATAGAAAATGTTTTAAAAAATGGTAAAGAAGTTATTGTGCTTGTTCCTGAAATAAGTTTAACTCCTCAAATGGTAAGAATCTTTAAAAGTAGATTTAAAGATTCTATAGCTATTCTTCACAGTGCTCTTTCAGATGGTGAAAAGTATGATGAATGGAGAAAGATAGAAAGGAAAGAGGTTTCTATTGTAATAGGCGCTAGAAGTGCTATATTTGCCCCTCTTACAAATATAGGTTTAATAGTTCTTGATGAAGAACACTCAGATACATATAAACAAGACAATAATCCTAGATATGATGCTATAGATATAGCTATTAAAAGGGCGAAAACTTATAACTGTCCAATAATACTAGGATCAGCAACTCCTTCAATAGAGTCATATACTAGAGCTAAACTTGGTACATACCATTTACTAGAACTAAAAAATAGAATAAATAAAACTATGCCAGAGGTTAAATTAATTGATATGAGAGAATCAATAAAAAAAGGTTATAGAATTCTTTCTAAAGAGTTAATAGATAATATAAACGATAGATTAAGTAAAGATGAGCAAGTAATACTTCTTTTAAATAGAAGGGGATATTCAACTACTATTACTTGTAAAGAATGTGGTACTACTATAAAATGTCCTAATTGTGATATACCTTTAACTTATCACAAAACAGGTAATAAACTTAATTGCCATTATTGTAATTATACAACCTTTAAACCTTTAAATTGCCTAGAATGTAATAGTAAAAACATAAATAGTTTTGGTATGGGTACGGAAAAATTAGAAGAAGAAGTAAAAAAACTGTTTAACTGCAAAACTATTAGAATGGATATAGATACAACACGAAGAAAAGGAAGCCATGAAAAAATAATTAATGATTTTAGAAATAAAAAATATAATATTTTAATAGGTACTCAAATGATATCTAAAGGACTCGATTTTGATGATGTTACTTTAGTGGGTGTTATAAATGGTGATGCAACACTCAATATTCCAGATTTTAGAAGTGGCGAAAGAACATACAGTTTACTTAATCAAATATCAGGTAGATCGGGTAGAAGTATTAAACCAGGAAAGGTAATTATACAAGTGTTTAATACAGAACACTACAGTATAGAGTATGCATCTAAAAATGATTATAATAGTTTTTATAAAGAAGATATGAGTATAAGGAAAAAATTAAAATATCCACCATACTATAATCTTTGTTTAATAAAATTAATTGGCATTGACTATAATGAATTAAATAGTGAAGCATTAAAAATAAAACAATATTTAAATGATAATAATTATATAGTACTAGGTCCAAGTCCTTGTACAGTTCCTAAAATATATAATAAATATTATATGCAAATAATAATTAAATATAAAAATATAAAAGATATATATGATAAGTTAAAATTTATAATGGAGAAGTCTAATATAAATACAAAAATATCTGTAGAATTAGATTTAAATCCTAAAAAAATATAAAACAATACAATTATGTATTGTTTTTTTGAAATAAAAGTGGTACAATTTATATGGTATAAGAGTAAAAATAGAATAAAAAAGGGTGAACGGTATGTATGATGATTTTTTATTAAATAATGATTTAACTTCAAAAGTAGATTCTTCTGCTGACTTAGATAGCCTTTTTAATAATCTAACAACTAATATAGATAATTTTAATAAGTATCTAGAAGATGTTAATAAAAAGAAAAAAGAAAATGTCATTGAAGAACAAGAATTATTTGAAGAAAAACTTAGGATAGATAAGGCTAAATTAGAGTTTGAAAATTATGTGAAAGAAAAAAATGCAGAATATGAAACAAAAATGAATCAAGTAGAAAGTTATCTTGAAACACAAAAACAAAACCTTTTAAAAGCTGAAACTGAATTTAAAAATAATATGGATAATTCTTTCAATGAATTGGATTTGATAAAAAGAGAATTGGACATACAAAAGGAAAGAATAAAAGAAGAAAAAGAACAATTTGAAACGTATAAAAATTTAGAATTAAATCGTATAAAACATTCACAAGAAATGTTAGAATCAGAAAAAACTCAATTTGAAAAATATAAAGAAGTAAATAATAGAAAGATTGAGTTAGAAAGCAAAAATTTAGAACAAAAATGTGATAAGTTTAGAGAATTGGTTAGTCAATTTAATTCTAAATTTAATCCTATGTTAAAAGAAGAAGAATAAAAAGAGGTGCAATATGGAACAATTTGATAATGAAGTTTTTGGGTTTGGTGTAGAAACAAACGAAGAAACAAACGATTTTAATTATGATTCTATAAGTGGATTGGGCGAAAGTGATTACGAAAATGAAGATTTATTTTCAATAGATGCAAATGATGTAGTAGATGAAGATTTTGCTTCAGATTTTAGAATAGGTGATTTTGAATCTGAAACTTTAAATTCGCAAGATAATATAGTTGCTAATGTAGAAGAATTTAAAATAGAAGAAGTAGAGTCTCCTAAAGGTGAAGAAATATTTACTTTAGAAAATGAGGAAGCAGTTACAGAACAAGTTGTTGAAAAAAATGAAGAACCAGTAGCGGTTGAGGAAAATAAAGAAGAAACAGTAGAAACTCAAGTGGATTCTGAAGTAAAAGAAAAATCTACTGTTGAACTTTCAGAAACACCTATCGAAGAATTAACCAAATTAACTGAATATAAAGAAGATAAAATAGAAGAAACTAATATAAGTGAATTATTTGACAAAGTAAGCGTTAATGTTAATGAAGCGACAGATATATTTAGAAAAAATACCGATTTAAAGAAAAAAATAGATACTAGATTTGAAGAATTAAAAAAATTGCAAATTGAAATAGAAAATTCTAGAAAAAAACAAATAGATGAAGTAAATAAATATAAAGAAGAAGTTCTTGAAAAATTAACAGAGAAAAAAGAAGAAATAGAGAAGAGATTAAATTTATTAAAGGAATCTCAAGCAACTTTAGAAAAAGAAAAACAAGAATTTGAAAAACATAAGAAAGAAGAACAAGAAAAAATTGAAAAAGTACAAAAAGAAGTACAAGCAGCTTATGATGATAGAAGAGAAGAGTTAGGGCATATTGAAGATGTTCTTAGAAAACAAAAAGATGCTTTAGATGAAGAAAGAAGTCAATTAAGTTTGGATAGAATTCAATATGAATCAGATAAAAATGATCTTGCAAATAATTTGCTTAAATTTAATGAATTAGTTAATTCGTTCAAAAGTGGAGTAAACGAGGTTAATGAATAAAAGTTCATAAGGGCTTTTATTTTTTTATAATTTTATATAAAAAGATAATAATAAAAAAGAAATATCAAATAGTAAAGGTATATTACTTTAAAATAAACATCAAAATTTTATTACATTAAAATTATATTTTTAAAATATTATGATACTTTACATACTATCTTATAAAAGTGTAAATAAAATTGTTTGTTTTAAAAAAATAATAAAAGAATATAGAAAAAATTTTATAAATGTGTTATCCTTAATTAGGATAAGTTATATCGTAGTTAAAGGAATTACATGCTTTATATATAAAAAAACTTATCAAATGAGGTAGATGAAAGGAGAGAGTTTATATGAAAAGAAATGGATTTACCTTAATAGAATTACTAGCAGTAATAGTAATATTAGCAATTATAGCATTAATAGCAACACCAATAATACTAGGTATTATAAGTGATGCAAAGAAAGAAAGCCAAGAAAGAAGTGCTGAACTATATCTAAGTGGAGTAGATTTAGCAGTAGCAAGAAAAAATTTAACACAAGAATTTAGTCCAGAAGAATGTACTATAGAGAATGGTGCAGTAACTTGTACAATCGATGGTGAAGAAGTGCCATTGGAAGTAGAAGTAGATGGAGAAGTGCCTGTAAGTGGAACAATAAAATTTGAAAATAATAAAGTAGCAAAAGATACAACACTAACATTTGAAGGATTTAGTGCTACAATAAACGAAGATGGAAAATTAGAATTAGGTGCTGTAACAACACAAGTAATAAAAGGAGTTTTAAATTCAGTATGTAAACCATCAGAAACACAATCATGGACAAATAATCCGTTAGAAGTAGGATATAAATATGAATGTGATGTAGACCCAACTAAAAAAGGTTATGATTATTCATTCTATGTATTAACAGATGCAACTGATTCTAATGCAGAAAGTGTTAATTTAATAATGGATAGTAATATTAATGATAATGGAGAAGCTGTAAAAGAAAATGTAGCAGATAAGGGGTTTATTAATGTGATTAATGGACAATACGCACCAGTAGTAGCAATGAATTATTTAGAACAAGTAACTTCAACTTGGACAAATTTAAACCCGATAGAAGTATCTTATTATACTGATGGTTCTGGACAAAAACATCAAATGGGAAAAACATACAATGTAAACGCAAGATTACCATATTACAATGAGGTTTCAAATTCAAATTATCATCCTGTTTATTCTGATAATTTAAAGATAGAATGTTATCGCACAAATATGGAAACATATGATGAAGAACCAATTTCTTGTGATATTGCAGATTCAAACAGCGTGTGGGATACTATAATAGGAGCTAATTTTCCTAATCTAAATCATATAGCTGAAGTAGGAGGATATTATTTGCTTTCAGCTGAATTTGAATATGCAACAGAGGCATCTTACATTTCGCATTATCAAAGTTATGCAGGTTATTTTAATTCTTATTCAACATTTAACGGTATTGGTGTACGCCCTGTTATAACTTTATCAAAATAATATTAAACAAAGAATAGATAAATCTATTCTTTTTCTTTACAAATATTTATTTGAAATGCTATAATTATAATAGTAGAGGGTAATGTTTTATGAGAAATTTAATATTAAAGTTTATTGATGAATTAAAATATGAAAAAAATTATTCTGAATTAACTGTTAATGGATATTTAACAGATTTAGATATGTTCTTGGAATATTTAAATGAAAATAATATTAAAAGTTACAAAAGTTTAGATTATCAAAAAATAAGAGATTACATAAGTTTTTTATATGAATTAAATTATAATAATAAAACTATATGTAGACATATAAGTGCTATTAGAAGTTTTTTTAAATATCTAAAAGTTAATGATTATATAGATGATAATCCTTGTACTTTAGTATCTAATCCTAAATTAGATAAAAGGTTACCTAAATATTTAAATTTTGAGGAAATAGAAAAATTACTTAATGCTTTTGACAATAACAATTATTTGGGACTTAGAAATTCTTTAATACTAGAAATACTTTATTCTACCGGTATAAGAGTTAGTGAAATAACAAATATTAAATTAAAAGATATATCTCTTTCTAATAAAACAATTATAATAGACGGTAAAGGTAATAAACAAAGAATAGTTTATTTTGGAAATATTTGTTTAAACTTATTGAAAAAATATATAGAAAAAAGTTATCCAATATTAAATCAAAATAATATCGAATATTTATTGTTAAGTAAAAAAGGAAAAAAGATAAATGAAAGAGAAATAAGGAAAGTAGTAGATGATGCGTCAAGTATAGCAGGTATAAAGAAAAAAATATCTCCCCATGTACTTAGGCATACTTTTGCGACTCATATGTTAACTGAAGGAGCAGATTTAAGAAGTGTACAAGAATTACTTGGGCATGAAAACTTATCTACCACTCAAGTTTATACTCATTTAACTAATGAAAAAATAAGAAATGTATATTTAAGCTCTCATCCAAGAGCTAGAAAGTAGGATTTATAATGGCAAAGTTATATTTTAGATTTGGCGCAATGAATTGTGGTAAAACAACTGCTTTATTACAAGTTGCTCACAACTATGAAGAAAAAGGAATGAATATTTTATTAATTAAACCTAAAATAGATAAAAAAGGTGATAATAAAATAGTTTCAAGATTAGGTATCGCTAGAAAAGTAGATATACTAGTTGATACTGATGAAAGCTTAAAAAATATATTAAAATTAGATAATATAAGTTGTATATTAGTAGATGAAGTACAATTTATGAGTAAAGATCAAATAAAAGAATTATGGATAATTGCTAAAACTAAAGACATACCAGTAATTTGTTATGGATTAAAAACTAATTTTAAAGGTAAACTTTTTGAAGGTTCTAAAGCAGTAATAGAACTTGCGGATGAATTAGAAGAACTTATTACTATTTGTAAATGTGGTAAAAGAGCAAAATTTAATGCAAGAGTCATAAATGGTAAGTTTGTAAGAAGTGGAGAAGAAGTAGCTATTGATGGAATTGATGCTGAATATGAACCATTATGTGGCAAATGTTATATTGAAAATGTACTAGGAATAAATAGTTTCTAGTATTTTTTTTATTTATAAAAATAAAATTAAATAGGTGATAATTTGAATATAATTAATGGTATTAGATCTTATATACTTGACAATGATTTAAAAATAACAATACTAAATAATAAAATTAATATTGTTAATTATAAAGATATTGGTCATTTTGATTCTAATAAAATAATAGTTAAAACTGATGTGGGAGAAATAATAATAAAAGGTGGTAATTTAGTAGTATCAAAACTTATGAGTAGTGAAATATTAATAACTGGTAATTTTAGTAATATAGAATTTAGGTGATATATTGAAAAATAGTGTACTGTATTTATTAGAAAGTAAATTAAATATTAATATTAAAGGACATAATATAGAAAGATTTATAAAAAGACTAAAAAATAATAATATAGAAATATTAAATATAATATATATATCTGCAGATGAAATAAATATAAAAGTATATAAGAAGGACTATGATAAAGTAATTAAATTAAAAACCATATATGAAATAGAAATAATAGATTATTATGGTTTAATTAAAACTAAAAATAATTTATTAAGTAATAAATATATAATAATATTTATACTTATTAGTTTGATAGGTTTATATTTAATAACTAGTTTAATATTTGAAGTAGATGTAGTTACTAGTGATTCTAAGATGGAAAATATATTAATAAATGAATTAAAAGAATATGGTATAAAGCGGTATAGATTTAAAAAGAATTATATGGAATTGCAAGATATAAAGAATAAATTATTAAGTAATCATAAAGAAGAATTAGAATGGATAGAAATAGAAAATGTTGGTACTAAGTATATAATAAGATATGAGCCTAGAATAAAAAATAAAATAAACGATGATACGCCATTTAGACATATAATAGCTAAAAAAGATGGAATTATTAGAGACATGAATATATCAAGTGGACAAATTATAAAAGAGATTGATTCTTATGTAAGAAAAGGAGATATTATAGTTAGTGGATATATTAGTTTAAATAGCAATGTTAAAGATACAGTAAGTAGTAAAGGTAACGTATATGCTGAAACCTGGTATAAAGTAACAATAAAATATCCATATAAGTATAAAGAGATAAAAGAAACTGGTAATAGTAAAGAAGTATTGGTAATTCAGCTTTTGAATAAGGATGTAGAATTATTTAATTTTAATAAATATAAAACTAAAAAGGATGAAAACAAAACAATATTAAAAAATAATATATTACCTTTTAAATTAGTTAAGCAAAAACAAAAAGAAACTATTGTAATTGATGAAAATAATAGTGAAGAAGAGTTAATAGAAAAAGCAATAAATGTGTCTATTAATAAAATGGAAGAAAAGTTAAAAAAAGGAGAATATGTTAAAGATTATAAGATTTTAAATAAGACTAAACATAGTGATTCTATTACTTTAAATATTTTTTTTAATGTAGTTGAAGATATAACAGAATATATGGAAATACAACAATATATTGAAGAAGAAAAAGAAATTGAGTAAAAAATATTGAATCTCAATTTTAAAAATGATATAATTAAATTGCTGGAAGATGCGATAAATAATCCCATATGAAAAACCTACTAATCGAAAATATTGGGAATCTAATTCAGACCGGTGTAGAATACCTAAATTTATTTAGGGATCCTAAAGGTTTTGATGTGATGCCCACCTGGGAGACTAGGTTTTATTCGATTCGGGATGCCGCTCTTCTGGCTTTTTAATTATGGAGGTTGTATGGTGGAAGAATTAACTTTATTAAAAGATAGTTACGTAGTATTTGATTTAGAAACAACAGGACTTTATCCTAATAGTGGTGATACTATGATAGAGATAGGTGCCGTTAAAATAAATAATGGAAAAATAGTTGATAGATTTGATGAATTGATTGATCCAGGTAAGGATTTAAGTGAAGAAATTATAAAAATTACTGGTATAGATAATGAAATGTTAAATGATAAAAGAAATGAAGAAGCTGTATTAAAAGACTTTATGAACTGGGTAGGAGATTTACCTATGGTTGCTCACAATGCTAAATTTGATATTTCTTTTGTAGAAAATGCTTTTTCTAAATATAATATGGGTAATTTAAAAAATGTAGTAATCGATACATTAGGTTTATCTAGATATTTAGAATCTAAAGAAAGATATCACAATTTAGCTACATTAGTTAAAAGATATAATATACCTTGGGATGAAGATAAACATCATAGAGCAGATTATGATAGTGAAGGTACTGCTTTGATATTTTTAAAGATGTTGCAAAAATTAGAACTTAATAATTTTAAAATTTTAAAAGATTTATATAAATATCCTTTTATTGTTATTAGAAAGTAAAATTAATATAATAATAAAAAACGACACTTTTAATAGTGTTCTTTTTTTATAATGTTTTTGGTGATTATATGAAAATATATTTAGACCTAGTAATGTTACTTAATTTTGCTATAGATTTTTTATTGCTTTTAACTGTATCTATAATACTAAAAAGAAATGTTAAAATTACTAGAATAATGTTAGGAGCTTTTATAGGTGGATTAAGTATATTATTTTTATTTTTTAATATAAACAGTTTTATTTTATTTATATTTAAAATAATTATAAGTATTTTAATGATATTAACTACATTTGGCTATAAAACAATAAAATATACATTAGTGAATATATTATATTTATATGTGTCTAGTATAATTCTTGGTGGATTCTTATACTTACTTAATTTAGAATTTTCATACAAACATATAGGTATGATATTTTTTAATAATGGACTTAGTATAAATTTTATATTTTTAATAATATTTTCACCAGTAATCCTATATATTTATATTAAACAAACAAAAAACTTAAGATATAATTATTCGAATTATTACAATATAGAAATAATAAATAAAAACAAAAAATATAAGTATATAGCTTACATGGATAGTGGTAATTTACTAGTAGATAATTTAACTAAGAAAATAGTAATCTTGATAGATAAGAGAAAACTACTTTTTAATATAAAAGAGTTTAGATTGATACCTTATATGGGAGTAAATGGAAGTAATATGATTAAAGTAGTAAAGATAGATAAACTAATATTTAATAATAAAGAATATAGTAATATTTTGCTTGGAATAATGGATAAAATTAGTTTAGATGGTGTAGATGTAATATTAAATAGAAAGTTATTGGAGGGATAATATGATAAGAGATATAATTAATTTTATAAAGAAGTTACTTAGTAGTGAAGGTGTATATTTTGTAGGTAGTACTGATAAACTTCCTGAACCTTTGGCCAAGGAAGATGAAGTAAAATATGTAGAATTATCTATGGCAGGAGATGAGTTTGCTAGAAATAAACTTATAGAACACAACCTTCGATTAGTTGTATTTCTTGCTAAAAAGTATGAAAACACAGGAGTAGATTTAGAAGATTTAGTAAGTATAGGGACCATTGGTCTTATAAAGGGTGTTAATACTTATAAACTTGATAAAAATATAAAACTTGCTACTTATGCTTCTAGATGCATTGATAATGAAATACTTATGTTTTTAAGGAAAAATAAAAGAAGAAGAGGAGAAGTAAGTTTTGAAGATAGTTTAAGTTATGATAGCGAAGGTAATGAGTTGCACCTAGAAGATATATTAGGTACGGCAGATGATATAGTAACAAGACCTCTAGAAGAGGAAATAGAAAAGAAAATCCTTTACCAAGAATTAACTAAATTAAATGATAGGGATAAAGAGATAATGACTTTAAGATATGGTTTATTTGGTAAAAAAGAAATGACTCAAAAAGAGGTAGCTTTATCTCTTGGTATAAGTCAATCATATATTTCTAGAATAGAGAAAAAAGTTATAAGTAAATTAAAAATACAGAATAGATAATTGTATTAAATATTTATATTTGATATAATTAAATAGGTGATAGTATGTTAAGTGAATTAATTAGTTTAGATCCTACATTTACAGAAAGTAGTTTTAAAACAAAAGTAGATAATATATTTGTTATGTTACACATGAGTTTAATGACAGATAATATAAAAAGAGTAGATCATTTTATAAGTGATATTGTATATCAAGAATTTAGTAATAGGCTTAATGCTTTAAATAGTAATAATGAAAGACAAATGTTTGATGAGCTAAATGTTAAATCAACAGATATAATAAAAGTTGAAATTACAGATGATAAATATATAATAACAGTTAGAATTATTTCTAGATATATGGATTATATTATAGATAAAGAAACAGCTAATTTCAAAAGAGGTAATAATACATCTAGAGTAGAAAAAGAAAATATATTAGTATTTGAGAAGAAGAGAAGTGCTAAAGTACAAAGTGTAGTTAGATTCTGTCCTAATTGTGGACATCCTATGGATGTAAATAAATCTGGTTACTGTGAATTTTGTCATAGTACTTATAACCAAGAAAATTACGATTGGGTACTTACTAGTATAAAAACTTGGTGATTAGATGAAAATAGGCGTATTTGATTCAGGAATAGGTGGTCTTACAGTACTTAAAAGATTAATTGATAAGTATCCAAATAATGAATATATATATTATGGAGATACTAAAAATATTCCTTATGGAGATAAAAGCATAGAAGAATTAAAAGTACTTGCTTCCAATATTGTTGATTTCTTAATAAGTAAGAATGTAGATATGATAGTTATAGCATGTGGTACAGTTAGTTCTAATTTATCGAATTACTTAAAAGAAAAATATAATATAAAAATAGTTGATATTATTAGTCCTGTTATAAATTATTTAAATAATAGTGAATATAAAAAAATAGGTGTAATAGCTACTAATGCTACTATAAATAGTAAAGTATTTAGTAAAAGTTTAAATAAAGATATAAAAGAAGTAGCTTGTCCTATGTTTGTGCCTATAATAGAAAGTAATAATTTAACTAAATTACAAAAGTATTTAGATGCTTATTTAAATGATTTAAAAGATAGAGATATAATAGTACTTGGATGTACTCATTATCCTTTAATAAAAGATGAAATAAATAAGTATTTAAATAATAATAATATAAAATTACTTGATATGTCCGAATGTATAAGTGATATAACAAATGAAGGTAAAGCAAGTATAGAAGTATATTTTAGTGAGTTAGAAGATAAGTTAATTAACGATGTTAATTCTATTTTAAGTGAAAAAGGTTTTGTAATAAATAAAATAAAAACGAACTAATTAATTATTAGTTCGTTTGTTTTCATATGGTAGCGACGGGGAGAGTGTATACAAAATTCTTGTAACCCATTGAAAACAAAGGTTTTACAATGGTATTTAATAATTTTGGACTTGCTTTTGGCCTTGTTTTCAAAAAGATTCACAAAAACAAACATATACTATTGATATATGAATATATGTTTGGTATAATGTTAATGGATACATTTGAAAAATATCAGATGCTTTCCCTTTCTTGAAAAAGAAAGGTGGTGGTTAATTATGACAAAAAGAGAACTATCTCAATTTATTATAATTCTACTATTATTTTTTGTAGTAATCACCTTACTATTTAAATAATAAAAACATCTGATTTCAACAACAGTTGATTTCAGATGCCTATCCATAAGGGATTGCATTTGATCCGCAATATTCAAATGTATCCTTTTTTATTATATGCAAGTTTCCTTGACATATTTAATATATCACAAATATATTAAAAGTGCAAGTTTAATGATTTGAAATTATACTATAGTATGCTATAATTAAATAGATGATGGTAGGTGTATTTTTATGAATAAATTTATTGAATTAAAATACTTCAATATTGGTGATAAAAAATATAAATTATATAAGTCCTATAATTTTAAATTTGCAGATATAAAAAGATTAGATAAAAAATTCAATATACAGGTAGAGACGTCAATTAATGATTTTTTGAAAGTTATGTTATCAATTTTTAAAGAAGAAGACCTGCCTTTGCTTTTTTCAAATTTAAAGACATTATCAGTAAAAAAATATAAATTAAATGATTATATATTTTTAAAAAATTTTGATGCATATTATAGTAGTAATGTAAATACAATTACAATTCACAAAAATAAGTTAAATGTAATTTATCATGAATTATTTCATATGGCAAGTTCGTTTTATAATAAAGATAATCAAATGATTTTTACAGGGTTTGAGCAAAATAATCTTTTTAAAAAAGGAATTGGAAAAGCATTAAATGAAGGGTATACTCAGATATTAACAGAAAGATATTTTTCAGAAAAGTTAGAAAATGTTTATAATATTGAAAAATCATTTGCTCAAGTTATAGAAATGATAGTAGGAAAAGAAAAAATGCAATCATTATATTTTAGAGCAGATTTACCAGGTCTCATTAATGAATTTCAAAATTATTGTAATAATGATGAAATTATAAAACTTTTGAATGATCTTGATATTTTAAGTAAATATTCAAACAAAGAAATAATAAAAAATATTAATGATACACAAATCTTGATAAATAGTTATAAAAGTGCTTATTTGATTTTAATGAAATGTTATGCCCACAATTTTGTATTAAATAATGACCAATTAACAAATGAATTGTTGTATAATAGCTTTACATTATTTCTTAAGCATTTGGGAGATAGTTTAGTTATTAATGATGTAAATATTCAAATTTTTACACAAGAAGAATTAGCAAGATTATTTTATTTTTATTGTAATGAAGCAAAAAGCAGAAATATGCATACAAATATAAAGTAAAATATTTATTAATTTCTATATAAAAAAACATTATAGAAATCATATTGGTAGCGAACCATAAAATTGAATTCAAAATAAGTAAGAGCCATTATAAATACAAGGTTCTTCTTTTTTTGACTCAAATTTTGGACTTGTTTTTGGACTTGTTTTCATTAAAGAATACCTAAAAAAGGAGAAAAATAGAATAAATGAGAAAAATAAAAAAGGGATGAAATCCCTTGTAAAATAAAGAAAAGTCTTGAGGCCAAGACTTTTAAGAACTTATTGGTAGCGACGGGGAGATTCGAACTCTCGACACCATGGGTATGAACCATGTGCTCTAGCCAACTGAGCTACATCGCCATAAGACAGTATTAATTATAGCAAACTTATTTTATTTTTGCAATACTTTTTTGTTAATTTTTGATATAATATATTTGAATTCATTTTATATTATATTAAAGAAATATTATTTTATACTTAAAACAGGGTGATATGTATGTTAAAAATAAAAAATAATTTTGACTTAAAAGCTACTATTACTTGTGGTCAAATATTTAGGTTTATTTTAGAAGAAGATGGAAGTTACACGGTTATAATAAAAGATAGAGTAATAAACTTGAAAGAAGATAATGATTATATAATAGTGAAATCTAGTAAAGAAGATAATTTAAAAGAAATAATATATGATTATTTTGATCTTGATAGAAATTATGAAATAATTGAAAAAAATATATTAAAGTGTGATAAAAAATTAGAAGATGCTTTAATATTTAGTAGAGGATTAAAAATGATTCATCAGGATCCTTTCGAAACAATAATTGCCTATATAATATCTCAAAATAATAGAGTTCCTTCTATAGCTAACGCATTAAACTTAATATCTTTAAATTATGGAGAAAAAGTTGTATTTAAAGATAAAGAATATTATTTATTTCCAAGTATAGATAAATTAAAAACTCTTAGTACTTTAGATTTTAGAAATTGTAAAGTAGGTTTTAGAGATAAATATCTATATGAAATAATGAGAAGTATTGAAAATAATTTACTAGATATAGAAAGTATTTATAATATGAATAGTGAAGATTCATTAAAATATTTAATAGGTTTTAAAGGTATAGGTAATAAGGTTGCTTCTTGTATATTACTATTTGCTTATCAAAAGTTTGATGTATATCCTATAGATACATGGGTAAAAAAATTTATGAAAGAAGACTATAATATAGAAGGTGAACAAAATATAAAACAATTTACAACTACAACATACAAAGAATATAGCGGGCTTGCTATACAATACATGTTTAATTATAAAAGGAATAAAAAGTAATTTACAAACTATAAAAAGTTTGTTATAATAAGTTCGTAATTGAAGAAAAAATTTAAAAGCTGTGAAGAAGAATAGTAAAATAATGAGTTTTAAAGAGAGTTAGTGTTTGGTGTAAACTAATAAATGAATTATTTGAAGAAACTTTGGAGCTTATATAATACGTTAACAACGTTATAGTTTAAAGGTGTAGAAATACATAAATTAAGGTGGTACCACGAATAGATTCGTCCTTATATATAGGAAGAGTCTATTTTTTATTAGAAAGGAAGATTTTATGACAAACAAAGATTTAGCTAACGCAATATTTCCGAATATTACAAAAACAATTGAAGACTATGAAAAAGAATATCCAAGCAGAAATTTAAGTGATGGAGCATGTGTAACTAGATTCGCACCATCTCCAACAGGATTTATGCATTTAGGAGGACTTTTCCAAACAATTATAAATTATGTAATTGCCAAAGAATCAAGGGGTGTATTCTTTTTAAGAAATGAAGATACAGATAAGGCAAGAGAAATAGAAGGTGCAGTAGAACTTATAATGCAAACTTTAAATAATTATGGACTTACTCCTGATGAATATGAATTTAAGGGACAAATAGTAGGTAATTATGGACCTTATATTCAAAGCGAAAGAAAAGAAATATATCATGCTTTTATTAAATATTTAATCGAAATTGGTAGAGCATATCCTTGTTTTTGTACAACTAAAGAGCTAAGTGAAATGAGAGAAAATCAAGAAACTATGAAAATTAGAACAGGTTATCATGGCAGATTTGCCAGATGCTCTAGATTAACTCCAGAGGAAGCAATAGAAAAAATAAATAATGGAGAAAAATTTGTTATTAGATTTAGAAGTAATGGCAACTTTGATAATAAGTTTGAATTTGATGATTTAAGACAAGGGAAACTATTCCTAAATGAAAATGATATTGATGAAGTTATTATGAAAAGTGAAAATATGCTTCCAACATACCATTTTGCTCATGTAGTAGATGACCATTTAATGCACACTACACATGTAGTTAGAGGAGAAGAATGGTTACCAAGTGCTCCAAAACATATCCAAATGTTTGATGCTTTTGGGTTTGAAGCGCCAAAATATATTCATACTCCCCTTATTATGAAAAAAGAAGGGGAATCTTTAAGAAAAATAAGTAAAAGAAAAGATCCTGAAGCAAGTATGAGTTATTATAGCGAAATGGGTTATCCAACTATTGCAGTTATTGAATCATTAATGACAATAATTAACTCTAACTATGAAGAATGGCACACAGCTAATCCAGATAAAAAATTCACTGATTTTGAATTTAGTGCAGCTAAAATGTCAACTAGTGGAGCTTTATATGACTTAATGAAATTAGATGATATATCTAAAAATATAATATCTAAAATGACAAAAGATGAATTATATGAAGAATCTTTAAAATGGGCAAGTGCTCATAGTGAATCATTAAAAGAATTGATAGAAAAAGATGTAGAATACTATAAAAATATTTTAAATATAGAAAGAGTCCAAGAAAAACCTAGAAAAGATATTGCTAAATACTCTGATATAGAAAACTTAATATGGTATATGTATGATGATATATTCTATAATAAAGAAATGGAATATGAATGGAAAAATATAACTGATAAAGAAGAAATTAAAAATATTTTAGATACATATGTAAGTAAATATATTAGTTTAGATGATAAAGAAACTTGGTTCAATAATATTAAACTTATGTGTAATGAATTAGGATATGCTTCTAATATGAAAGAATATAAGAAAAATCCTGAATTATTCAAAGGAAATGTAGCTGATGTATCAACAGTATTAAGAGTTGCTTTAACTAGTAAATCAATGACTCCAGATTTATTTGAAATAATGAGTTTAATGGGTATCGATAGAATTAAAGAAAGATATTCAAAAATAAATTAACAAAAAAATCAATATATGCTATAATAAGTATATATTGATTATGGCCCGTTGGTGAAGTGGTTTAACACATAGCCCTCTCAAGGCTACATACATGGGTCCGAATCCCATACGGGTCACCAATTAGTCAAACAAACCCTTATTTTATAAGGGTTTTTGTGTGTCTAAGTGTATTTTGGTCTTGTTTTTGGTCTTGTTTCACAAAAAAATAAAGTTGAAAATAGGTAATAAAGTATTGTATTTGTTGGGTTAATTGGCGATATTAATTTTTTACATTTTGGTCTTGTTTCACAAAAAAATATATTACAATTAAATTTTTAAATATTTAAATATAATAAAAAAGATAGTAAAATTTTACTATCGTTATATTTAAATTAATTAAAATAAACGTTTACCTGTTGGGCCTTCTTCTATAGTTTTTAATGATAAAATGATTGCTACTATTTCTTCTTTCTCAGTAGAAGTTAATCCAGGCCATTTTTCTTTCAATTCATTTAATCCCTCGCAAGTTGCTGCTGTAAATTCTTTGCCACCTTCTGCAATATTTGTAATTAAGGCAGCAACAATTCTTGATAAATCTTCTCTCATAAAACCTCCTTTTTTGTAGGAAATATTCTAGCACAAAGAATATATTATGTCAAATTGTTGATTTTAAAACAAAAATGTGATATATTAAATATGTCAAGGAAACTTGCATATAATAAAAAAGGATACATTTGATTGGGCAAATCAAATGCATTCCCTTATTGGATTGCATCTGAAATCAACGGTTGTTGAAATCAGATGTTTTTATTATTTAAATAGTAAGGTGATTACTATAAAAAATAATAGTAGAATTATAATAAATTGAGATAATTCTCTTTTTGTCATAATTAACCACCACCTTTCTTTTTCAAGAAAGGGAAAGCATCTGATATTTTTCAAATGTATCCATTAACATTATAGCAAACATATATTCATATATCAATAGTATATATTTAATTTTTCTAAAAATAAAATAATTAGACTATATCCAATTGCTTTTGGTCTTATTTTGGTCTTGTTTGATGTAAATATAAGAACTTTTTAAATGAATTAACATTAACAAAATTAAGCAAAGTATTAACGCGAATTCCTTTATTTTAAAGGTAAATCTTGATTTGGGCCTTTATTTTCAACAAATTATAAAAAATTGCCATTAAATCCCATACGGGTCACCAATTATTAAAAATGAGAGCTTAACGGCTCTTTTAATTTGACAAAATTACCGATATATAATAAAATAATCGACATCAGAGGGGGTATAATATGTATATAGTAGAGGATAAAAAGATAATATTTGAAGACAATAAATTATTTCCAATGTTACCAAGTTTAGGATATGGTTCTCAAGGAGATGTTTATAAATTTAGATTAGATAAAGATTTTTATGCGTTAAAAGTGTTTAACGGATTGTATATAGAAAAATTAGAAAATTATCATCAAAAATTAAATATAAATATAGATTCCTATGTATCGCCAATAAAACTTTTATATGTTAAAGATAAGTTTAAAGGATATTTAATGAAATATTGTAAGGGTAAAAATTTACAAATAAAGCCTAAATTAGGAATATCAGTAAGTGAATTTGCTTCTAGTACAGTAAAATTATTTGAAGATACAAAGAAACTAACAGATTTAAAATATGTCATTTATGATACTTTTATTTCTAATGTTATGTATGATGAAGGTTTTAAAATGATAGATATAGATAATTATCCATATGAACAAAACAAAAGCATTGGTGAAATAGATGAGTTAAATAGACTTAGATTAAATAAAATGTTAGTTACAATATTTATAAATACTACAGATTTAGCAACTTTAGCTTACACTGATGTAGAATTCACTAAATTATTAGACAAATGTACATCAGGAAATATTGGATTTGAAGAATTATTTAATGAACTTTGTATGAAAGCATACAATATTGCAGATACAGAAATAGAAAAAGTGGAAGAAATTGGTAAAGCATTAAAAAATGTAAGAAAATAAACGAGTTTTGACTCGTTTTTTTGATAAATAATTTTAAAAAAATAGGTAATAATAAAAATAAAATAGAACTCAATTTGACATTGTCTTTTAGATTTGCTATAATCGACAATGTGCCCTAAAAAATAGGACAGGAAAATTGTAGTATAGGAGAATTATTGTGAAAGACAGATTAAAGAGAATATTTATTTTCTCGAATGTGTTATTGCTTACTTTATTAAACTCAACCGGATTTCAAGTGGTAAATGCAATAACGATACTTGATAAGAACATTGAAATCGAAATATACGAAATAAAAGAAGAAAAAGAAGTTGGAACAGTTGGAAATATAATTGATTTATATAAAACTGATCCTAATAATAAAGAATTTGAAGAATACAAACAAGAACAAGCAAAATTAGAAATGGAAAACTTTAGACTCGAAAAAGCTAAACAAGAAAGAATTGCTTTTAAAACTAAAATAGTTAATTTTGCTAAACAGTTTGTTGGTAATCCTTATTTAACTGGTGGAACTAGTTTAACTAATGGTGCTGATTGTTCAGGATTTGTTCAAACTGTATATGCCACATTTGGTATTAAATTACCTCGTACAACGGTTGAACAAATAAAGTCAGGAACTGAAGTTTCTATAGATGAAATAGAAGTAGGAGATATAGTATCTTATGGATATGATGGATTTGCTACACATTCAGCTATTTATATAGGTGATGGAAAAATAGTTCATTCATCAACACCAGAAATGGGAATTAGGATAGATAATATACACATTATTCCAATATTATCTATAAGAAGAGTTAGATAAATTGAAAAAAATTGTTGCAAAAGTCATATAATGTGTTATAATATATATGGCTTTTTTAATTAAACACATTCATGGATTTATATGTCTAGTGCCAAATTGGTGATGTATGAAGTTGATATGGATGGAAGATATAACGAAAGGGAGGAATTAATATGACAGTTGTGTCTATGAACAATTTATTAGAAGCTGGTGTTCATTTTGGCCATCAAACTAAAAGATGGAATCCAAAAATGAAAGAATACATTTTTACTTCAAGAGATGAAATTTATATTATCGATTTACAAAAAACTGCAAAAAAAATAGAAGAAGCTTACACTGCTTTAGCTGAAATAGCTAAAAACGGTGGTAAAACTATTTTTGTAGGAACAAGAAAACAAGCTCAAGAAGCTACTAAAGAAGAAGCTATCAAAAGTGAATCTTACTATGTAACTGAAAGATGGTTAGGTGGAACACTTACAAACTTTAAAACTATTAGAAATAGAGTAAAAAGATTAGAACAAATCGAAAGAATGGAACAAGATGGAACATTTGATTTACTTCCTAAAAAAGAAGTTATTGGATTAAGAAAAGAATATGCTAAATTAGATAAATTATTATGTGGTATTCGTTCTATGGATAAATTACCACAAGCTATGTTTATCGTAGATCCTTCTAAAGAAGAAATAGCTATTCGTGAAGCTAGAAAATTAAATATACCTGTATTTGGTATAGTTGATACTAACTGTGATCCAGATATGGTAGATTATGTAATACCTGCAAACGACGATGCAATTCGTGCTGTTAAATTAATTATTGGTGTTATGAACAATGCAATACTTGAAGCTAATGGTGGAAAAATTACTGATTACGTAAGTGGAAAAACTGAAGAAAATGGAACAGACATTATGAAAAAAGCTGTTGAATCAGTTAAGAGAAAAGAAGATAGAAGAACTAATGATAGACAATTCGATAGAAAGAAAAAATCATTTGATAACAAAAAATCATCAAAAAGTTTTGAAAAAGAAGTAAAAGTAGAAGAAACTAAAAAAGAAGAAAAAGTTGCTAAAGTAGAAGTTAAAGAAGAAAAAACTGTTGAAAAAAAAGCCGCAGTTAAAGAAGATTTAACTGGAAAAACAGTTGCTGAATTAAGAGAACTTGCTAAAGCAAAAGAAATAAAAGGTTATTCTACAATGAAAAAAGCTGAATTATTAGAAGCTTTAAATTAATGAACTAAAAAGATGATTGAAAAATCATCTTTTATTAATAAATAAGGAGGAAAAAATATGATTACTGCTAGTATGGTAAAAGAATTAAGAGAAAAAACTGGTGCTGGAATGTTAGATTGTAAAAAAGCACTAGAAGCTAACAATGGAGATATTAATGCTTCAATCGATTGGTTAAGAGAAAAAGGTATTTCTAAAGCTGCTAAAAAAGCTGATAGAATTGCTGCAGAAGGTATGGCTGCTATTTTAACTAAAGATAACAAAGCTGTTATTATCGAAGTTAATGCTGAAACAGATTTCGTTGCTAAAAACGAAAAATTCACAGGAATGGTTAGTGAAATACTTGAAACTATCATAAATAGTGATGTTACTACATTAGAAGATGCTATGAAATTACAAACTAGTGAAGGAACAGTTGAAGATTTAATAGTTGCTAGAACTGCTACTATTGGAGAAAAATTAAGTTTCAGAAGAGTAGAAGTAATAACTAAAAAAGATAGTGAATCATTTGGTGACTATATTCATATGGGTGGAAAAATTGCAGTTTTAACTGTAGTTGATAATGCATCAAGTGAAGTAGCTAAAGATGTAGCTATGCATGCTGCTGCTATGAAACCTGCATATGTAAAAGCTGAAGAAGTTCCAACTGATGTTCTTGAAAAAGAAAAAGACATTATGAGAGAACAATTATTAAATGAAGGTAAACCTGCTGATAGAATCGAAAATATCTTAGTTGGTAAAGTTAGAAAATACTACGAAGAAGTATGTTTAGAAAATCAAATCTTTGTAAAAGCAGAAAACAAAGAAACAGTTGCTGATTTCGTTAAAAATAATGGTGGTACAATAACTACTATGGTTCGTTTCGAAGTTGGTGAAGGAATGCAAAAAAGAGAAGAAAATTTTGCTGACGAAGTTGCTAAACAAATGCAAGGATAATTTCCTTGCTTTTTTATTAACAAAAAAAGCCTTAATCTTTTTCGATTAAGACTTTATCTTTTATTGATACATGAATTGCTACTTTTTCTAATTCTGAAATAAAGTTAAGTTCATCTTTATTTAAATAGAAACTATAAACTATATTATCGTTATATTCTTTGTTAATAATAGTTTTATCATTTAGTATATAATCAACTAATTTAACTTGATCATAACTAAACTCTAATTCTACTAAGTATCCTTCTTCAAGTTCAATAATATCAGTTAGTTTTAAAGTATCATTTACTGAATTAGAATAGGCTCTAACAAGTCCTCCAGCACCTAATTTAATTCCACCAAAATATCTAATAACGATTGCAAGTACATTAGTTAAATTGTTTTTCTTTAATATATTTAGAATAGGTAGACCTGCAGTACCACTAGGTTCCCCATCATCTACACATTTTTCTTGTCCATTAACAATATATGCATAACAAATATGAGTAGAGTCTTTAAATTCTGTTTTTATTTCTTCTAAATATTTGTTTACTTCATCAATACTATTAATTTTTATTAATTTAGTTATAAATTTAGATTTTTTAATTATTATAGTATTTTCTATTGACTCTTTTATAGAATACATAAAATCACCTAAAAAAATTATAACTCAAATATATTAATAAATCAAATATTAAAAAATAACATAGTGAATAATTATATTATTTTTCTTTTTTGTATATAATAAAAAAGTAATAAATTTCTATTGACAAAATATAAAAACTAATCTATAATTAATACATAAGCCTTTTTTGCGGCTTAACAGATTAAATGTGTTGATTGAGAGAAGTAATAATATAAACTGATTAAAGAGAGTTAGTGTTTGGTGCGAACTAACATTAAGTATATTATGAATAACACTCATGAACTATTAACTTGAACAAAGTAAAGTTAATCGGTTGTAACCCGTTAAAAATTACACGATTTGATAGAATCGGTAAAGTGGTCATTGATATGACAAGTTGGGTGGCACCGCGGAAATAGTTCGTCCCAAATAGTGAGACGGATTACTATTATTAAATTGCCTGATTAGCTCAGTCGGTAGAGCGCACGGCTGTTAACCGTTAGGTCGTAGGTTCGAGTCCTACAAGAGGCGCCATTTTAAAATAGTAACAAGTCTTAAGACTTGTTTTTTGTTTATAGGAGGATATTATGGTAACAAAAGAAAAACTAAAGGATTATGCTGCTAAATTAATGTTTGATATGGATGATGCTGGATACAATAGAACCTTAGAAGAATTTGAAACAGTAGAAAAACATATGGCACTTATCGGTGAAATTGATGGAATAGATAATGTAGAACCTATGACTTTTCCATATGTAATATACCATGCAACATTAAGAGAAGATGAAGCAAAAGAATGCTTGACTAATGAGGAAGTACTTGCTAATAGTAAAGATGTAAAAGCTAATCAAGTTAAAGTTCCAAAGGTGGTGGGATAATGAAAACGATAATGGGCTATAGAAATGATTTAGATAATTCTAAAATAACAAGTCTAGAATTATTTAATGAATCTGTTTTAAAAGCGAATAAATATCAAGGTGAATATAATTCATTTGTAACAATCTTGAATGATTATAATCATCAAGAATCAGATTCATTATTAAACGGTATTCCATATGCTTTAAAAGATAACTTTTCAACTAAAGGAATACTTTCAACATCTTCTTCCAATATACTTAAAGATTATGTTCCTGTATATGATGCTACTGCATATAAAAAATTAAAAGAATCTGGTGCAGTATTAGTAGGTAAAACGGTACTTGATGAACTTGCTATGGGAGGTACAGGTACTACAGGACATACTGGTATAGTTAAAAATCCTTGGGATAATAATAGACAAATAGGTGGATCATCTGCAGGATCTGCTGCTAGTGTTGCTTTAGGTATTGTTCCATTTAGTATAGGTTCAGATACTGGAGACTCCATTCGCAAACCAGCTGCATTCGGTGGAGTAGTAGGATTTAAACCAACATATGGTAGAATTTCAAGATATGGACTTTTCGCATTCGCATCAAGTCTAGATCATGTAGGTTGTTTTACGAGATGTGTAGAAGATGCAGCTATTGTTACTGATATCCTTAAAGGTAAAGATGAAAGAGATATGACATCTCTTCCTGACGAAAATATTAAATATGTAGATATGTTAGATAATGATATAAAAGGTAAAAAACTTTTCTATATTAAAGAAGTAACTGATTTAGAAATGTATAAAGAAGCAGGTGAAGAAACTTTAGAAGTTTTAAGAAAGTTTAAAGAAACAATTGAAAAATGTAAAGAATTAGGATTTACTATAGAAGAAGTTTCAATTGATGAAAAAATACTTAAAGCTATATATCCTTCATATATGACGATTAGTTGTGCTGAAGCAACAAGTAATAATTCTAATCTAACTGGTATAATATTTGGTCCAAGAGGTGAAGGAGATAATATAAATAATATTATGTTTGATGCTAGAACTAAAGGATTTAGTGAACTTATAAAAAGAAGATTTATATTAGGTAGTTATATACTTCAAAAAGAAAATCAAGAAAGATTATTTAAAAATGCAGGGAGAATTAGAAGATTAGTAGTAGATAAAATGAATGAATTATTTAAAGAATATGATGGTATGATACTTCCAGCAAGTGGTGGAATTGCACCTAAATTTAATGATGCAATAGATAGAATGAGTGATAGATATTTAATACTTGAAAATCATATGGCAATAGCTAACTTTGGAGGTTTCCCAAGTATAACTATACCAAATGGTTTTGTTAATAATATGCCTATAGGATTAAATATAACAGGGCCACAATTTAAAGATGGAGAAACTTTAAATATAGCTTATAAAATAGAAGAAAAGTTAGGTTATAAAGGGTTAATAAAGGAGGAATATGATGTATAAGGTTACAATTGGACTTGAAGTACACTGTGAAGTTAAAACAAATTCAAAAAACTTTTCAAGTTCTAGAAATACATATTCAGAATATCCAAATGAAAATATTGATACAGTAGATATTGGACTTCCTGGCATTCTTCCTGTTGCTAATAAAGAAGCATTTAGAAAATCACTAATGATGGCTCTTGCTTTAAATTGTAAAACACCAGATGTAGTTATGTTTGATAGAAAAAATTATTATTATCCAGATCTTCCTAAAGGTTATCAAATAACACAAATGGAAAAACCTGTAGGCGTAGATGGTTATGTAATGATTAATGTAAATGGTGAGGATAAAAAAATAGGAATACATGATATACATTTAGAAGAGGATACTGCTTCTATGGAACACTTCTCTGATTATTCATTAATAGATTATAATAGAGCAGGAGTGCCACTACTTGAAACAGTAACCACACCGTCTATTCATTCAGTAGATGAAGCTATTGCTTTTCTAGAAGCTTTAAAAGGTATATTCTTATATACAGGTGTATCAGAAGCAAAAACTGATAGAGGCCAAATGAGAGTAGATGTTAATGTTAATTATAGAGATGAAGATGATAACAATATTACACCTAGAGTTGAAATAAAGAATATAAATAGTTTCAATAGTGTAAGACTTGCAATTGAAGCAGAATTAAATAGACAAATGGATTTGATTTTGGCCGGAAAAGAAAAAGAAGTGGTTCAAGAAACAAGACGTTTTGATGAAGAAAAGATGGAAACATTCCCAATGCGTTCTAAAGTAGATGCAGTAGATTATAAATACTATATAGAACCAAATATCCCACCTATAAAAATAGAAGATTCTTGGATAGAAGAAATAAAAAAAGATATTCCTATGTTACAATTTGAAAGAATAGAAAAATATATGAGTGACTATGAATTATCTAGATATGATTCAACAATAATAGTTAAGGATAAATCAGTATCAGATTATTTTGAAGAAACTATAAAATTAGGATGTAATCCAAAAAGTAGTGCTAACTGGATAACAAGTATAATACTTGGTCATTTAAATAAAAATGATTTAAAAATAAATGATATATATTTAACTCCTAAAATGTTAGTTGAATTAATAAATATGGTAGATAGTGGTAAAATATCATCTAAACAAAGTAAACAAGTATTTACTAAATGTTTAGAAGATAGTATTGAACCTAGCAAAGTAGTAAAAGAATTAGGTATGACTCAAATTACAGATGATAAAACTATAAGAGATATAGTAGTTAAAGTACTTGATGAACATCCAGATTTAATAGAGGACCATAGAAAAGGGAAAAACACTTTTGATTTCTTTGTTGGTCAAGTTATGAAGGCAACTCGTGGTCAAGCTAATCCAGGATTAACCGCTAATATCATTCGTGAAGAAATAGAAAAGAGGTAATTATGGAATTAGATGTGTTACAAACTCAAAAATATATAAAAAAAATAAAAGATTTTTTCCAATTAACTTTAGCTTCTACATTAGATTTACAAAGAGTTTCCGCACCACTTTTCGTGTTAAGAGAAACTGGTCTAAACGATCAATTGAATGGATATGAAAAAGCAATAGATTTTAAACTATTTGATAATAAAACAGCTGAAATAGTTCATTCACTTGCTAAATGGAAAAGATATGCTTTAAGTAAATATAAGTTTCCAGTTCATACAGGGCTTTATACTGATATGAATGCAATTAGAAAAGACGAAACAGTAGATAATATTCATTCTTATTATGTAGATCAATGGGATTGGGAATATGTAATAAATAAAGATGAAAGAAATGAAGAAACATTAAAACAAGTAGTTAATAAAATATATGCCGTTTTATTAAAAACAGAAGCATTTATACATAGTGAATTACCACAATTAGAAATGTGTTTACCAGAAAAAATTCATTTTGTAACTTCTCAAGAGTTAGAAGATTTATATCCTAACTTATCCTCAAAAGAAAGAGAATATGAAATAACAAAAAAATATGGAGCAGTATTCTTAATGAAAGTTGGAGGAGCTTTAAAATCAGGTAAACCACATGATGGAAGAAGTCCAGATTATGATGATTGGGAATTAAATGGAGACATATTAGTATGGTTTGATACTATAAACATGGCACTAGAATTATCTAGTATGGGTATAAGAGTAGATAAAGATAGTTTAATGAAACAATTAGAATTATCAGGAACACTTGATAGATTAGAATGTGATTATCACAAAATGGTTATAAATAATGAACTTCCATTTACTATTGGTGGAGGAATAGGGCAATCAAGACTTTGTATGTTTTTCTTAAGAAAGAAACACATTGGGGAAGTACAAGTTTCAGTTTGGCCAGATACAGTATTAAAAGAATGTCAAGAAAAAGGTATTCATTTATTATAGAAAGGAGATACTTATGGATTTAAAAGATTTATACAAAGATTATAAAAGTTATTTAAATAAACAAATAGAAATACAAGGATGGATTAAAAACCATAGAAAACAAAAAGAATTTGGATTTATTGATTTTAATGATGGAACATATTTCAAAAATTTACAAGTAGTTTATGATAATACATTATCTAACTTTGATGAAATATCAAAATTACACATAGGTTCTGCAGTTACTGTAAAAGGTACTTTAATAGAATCTCAAGGTAAACAAGATTTTGAGTTAAAAGCAAGTGATGTAATATTAGAAGGTGAATGTCCTGATGATTATCCAATTCAAGCAAAAGGTAGACCAACTCGTGAATTCTTAAGAGAAATCGCATATCTTCGTCCTAGAACTAATTTATTTAGTGCGGTATTTAGAGTAAGAAGTGTTGCTGCTTATGCAATTCATAAATACTTCCAAGATAATGGATATGTATATTTCCACGCACCACTTATAACAGCTAGTGACTGTGAAGGTGCCGGTGAAATGTTCCAAGTAACTACATTAGATTTAGAAAGAGTTGCTAAAGATGGAAAAGTAGACTATTTAAAAGATTTTTTTAATAAACCAGCTGCTCTTACAGTAAGTGGACAATTACAAGCAGAAACATTTGCTATGGCATACAAGAAAACTTATACATTTGGACCTACATTTAGAGCTGAAAACTCAAATACAAAAACACATGCAAATGAATTTTGGATGATTGAACCTGAAATTGCTTTCTGTGATTTAGAACAAGATATGAATATAATGGAAAGTATGCTTAAATATGTAGTAAATTATGTGCTTGAAAATTGTCCTGAAGAAATGAAATTCTTTGATAGTTTCGTTGAAAAAGGTTTAATTGAAAAATTAACAAAACTAGTTAATAGTGAATTCACAAGAATTGATCATAAAGATGTAATAACTATTCTTAAAGAAGCTAAAGTAGACTGGGAATTCAAACCTGAATATGGTGAAGATATTGCTAAAGAACATGAAAAATATATTACAGAATACTTTAATGGACCTGTATTTATTAAAAACTGGCCAAAAGATATTAAAGCATTCTATATGAAACAAAATGAAGATGGAGAAACAGTTGCTGCAGTAGACCTTGAAGTACCAGGAGCAGGAGAACTTATGGGAGGATCTCAAAGAGAAGAAGATTACGATAAATTAGTTAATCGTATGAAAAAACTTGGAATGGAAACTGAAGGTTTAGATTGGTATTTAAACTTAAGAAAATTTGGTGGATGTGTTCACTCGGGATTTGGTATGGGATTTGAAAGATTACTTATATATTTAACAGGTGTTGAAAATATAAGGGATGTTATACCATTCCCAAGAACTCCGGGAAATTGTGAATATTAAAAAAGTTGGGATTCCAACTTTTTTAATATTCATTATAAAATATAGGTTCAGAAGTCAAATTGATAAGTAAACTTCTTAAAGCATTTAAATCATTTTTTTCAACAATATATGTAGCATGACAATCACAATTATTTAATTTTTTAAGATTCTTTAATGCTTTTTCCACTATTGGATTAGTTGCTGAACAAATAGATAGAGCAATTAACACATCGTTTAAATTAAGATTTTTACCATTACTTAGTGATTCTTTTTTTAATTTTAATATAGGTTTTAAAACACTAGGTGAGAGTAAATCTATCTCATCAGGAATATCAGTTAAATGTTTAATGCTATTTAGAATTAAACTAGCAGCAGGGCTAAGTAGTTTAGTTTCTCTACCTGTAATAATAGTACCATCTTCTAATTCTAGAGCCATAGCTCTTTTTTTCTTTAATTTTTCTTTGCTTTTAGCAGCTTCTATAACAGGTAATAAACTTTTATTTATTTTAAGTTCATTTATAAGAAGTTTAATTCTTTTAGGAATCTCTTCGTCACATTTACCTTCTTTAGCATCAACTAATGCTTTATAATATCTTCTAAGTATTTCTTTTTTTGCTGCATCTTTAATTACTTCATCATTTGTAATACAATTACCAATAGAATTAACTCCCATATCAGTAGGGGATTTATATATATCTTCACCAGTTATTTTATTTAAAATGTTTTTAAGTACTGGAAAAACTTCTAAATCTCTATTATAGTTAACAGAACTTACACCATATGCTTCTAGGTGAAAATAATCTATCATATTTTTATCATTTAAATCAGCAGTAGCTGCTTCATATGCCATATTAACAGGATGTTTTAAAGGTAGATTCCATACAGGGAATGTTTCAAATTTGGCATACCCAGCTTTTATATCACGTTTATGTTCATGATATAGTTGAGATAAGCAAGTAGCTAGTTTGCCACTACAAGGACCTGGAGCATTTACAATAACTAAAGGTTTAGTTGTTTCAATATACGGATTAGCACCATATCCCTCTTCACTAACGATAACATCTACATCAGTAGGGTATCCTTTAGTAAAAGTGTGGAAATAAGTTTTAACACCCATAGTTTCTAACTTTTCTTTAAATCTTAAAGCAGTGCTTTGACCTTTATATAAAGTTATAACAACGCTATTAACAGTTATTCCAAGTTTTCTAAATATATCTACTAGTCTTATAACTTCCATATCATAACTAATACCATAATCAGCTCTTATTTTCTTTTCAATATCTTTAGCATTTATACAAAAAATAATTTCACATTGGTCTTTTAATTCTTCAAGTAGTCTAATTTTAGAATCAAGTTTAAAGCCTGGTAAAACTCTTTTAGCATGATGATCATCAAAAAGTTTCCCACCAAATTCTAAATAAAGTTTATTATCAAACATTTTTATTCTTTCTTTAATAGTCTTTATTTGTGAATTAACATATAATTCATTATCAAATCCTGTCTTTTTCATATATACCTCCGGTTACTATATAAACATCATAACAATTATAACATGTTTAAAATTATAAAAAATAGTCTTTTATTTCATATTTGAAAGTGGTATAATTGATTTGGACACTCCTAAAAAGGTATTAGTCTTTTTTTTTGACATATATTTAACTAGGAGGTTTTTTTGATGTTAAAAAGAATGTGGAAAAATTATAGATTTCCAATAATACTTTTATCTTCTATAATTATAGGATGTATTTTAGGAATCATATTAAAAGAAGATGCAGTATATTTAAAACCAGTTGGAACAATATTTATAAATATGCTTTATGTAGTTGTAGTGCCACTCGTATTTTTTACTATTTCAAGTAGTATATCTAGTATTAAAAGTTTAAAAAAACTAGGTAAAATATTTAGAGTAATGTTTATAGTATTTATAATAACTAGTGGTATTGCTGCTTTATTTATGTTACTAGGAGTTAAAATATTTGATCCAGTAGGTAATATAAATTTAAGTCTTACTAGTGGTGTTAAAGAAACAATAGATATCGGTAGTAAAATAGTAGATATGGTAACAGTAGGTGACTTTTATCAATTACTATCTAAAAATAGTATGTTACCTTTAATAATTTTTTCTTGTATTTTTGGTTTTGCAGTTAATATGACTAAATCAGAATCAAATAAAATATCGAATGTATTAGATTCTATATCTAAAGTCATGATGAATGTAATTAAAATAGTTATGTATTATGCTCCAATAGGACTATGTGCTTACTTTGCATCACTTGTTGGAGAATATGGTAAAGAAATAATAGGTAGTTATGCTAGAAGCATGATATTCTATCTAATAATGGCAGTTATTTATTATGTAATATTCTATACAATTTATAGTTATATTGCTAGAGGTAAAAAAGGAGTTAAAGATTTCTTTAAACATATTTTTACACCTACAGTAACCTCACTTGGTACATGTTCATCACTTGCTAGTCTTCCTTCAAATATGGAAGCTGCAAATAAATTAAAAATAGATGAAGATGTATTTAGAACAACACTTCCTATAGGTGCAACTATGCATATGGAAGGTTCTGCTATGGCCTCAATACTTAAAATAGCATTCCTTTTTGGAATATTTGGTAAGAGTTTTACAGGTATTGATACATATTTAATAGCTATACTTATTTCGGTACTTTCTGGAGTAGTTATGTCTGGTATACCTGGTGGTGGATTAATAGGAGAGATGTTAATAGTATCTTTATATGGATTCCCGCTTGAAGCATTTCCTATAATCGCAACAATAGGTTGGATAGTAGATCCACCTGCAACTTGTCTTAATGTAGTAGGGGATGTAAGTAGTGCAATGTTAATAGAAAAACATGTTGAGTAACATGTTTTTTTGTGCTATACTTTAAAAGTAGTAAAGAGGTGTTATATGAAAGAAAAATCTTGTGGAGCAATAGTATACAAAAAAGAAAATCAGGAATTAAAGTTTTTATTAGTTCATCAATACAATAGTCATTATAGTTTTCCTAAGGGTCATATGGAAGAAAATGAAACAGAACTTGAAACAGCTCTAAGAGAAATCAAAGAAGAAACAAATTTAGATGTAGAAATTGATACTAGTTTTAGATATCAAATTACATATTTAGTTGAACCTAAAAATATTATGAAGGATGTCGTTTATTTTGTTGCTACCCCTAAAACATTTGAATTAATATCTCAAGTAGGAGAAATAGATGAGTGCGTATGGTGTAGTTATGAAGAAGTATTAGAAAAGTTAGAATTTGATAATATAAAAGAAGTTTTTGAAAATGCATATAATTATATAAAAAATAAAAATATTTAATTTAGGGTTGACAAAACAAAAAAATAAGTTATAATGTTAGTTAAGTGAGAGGGCATAAGGTAACGAGCTGTCCTGGGAGAAATCTTACACGTAAAACACGGAGTCACTTTTAATAGGCTTGCGTGTTTTTTTTCATATTTTGGCAATCTATTAATAATTATTCTTGTGAGTATGCATTAAAGCTGCATAGGGATTACTAGTCCTACACGTGTATGACACGGAGTCACGTCTTAGTGATTTTCGTGTCTTTTTTTGATAAGGAGATGATATTATGTATTTTAAAAAAGTAGAAGGAAAAAGGGTGTATTTATCACCCATGTGTGTAGAAGATGCTGAAAAGTATGTAAAATGGATGAATGATTTTGATGTTACAGATAAAATTAATTCAAGTTGTAATGTAATAACTGTAGAAAGTGAAAAAGTGTGGTTAGAAAAAAATAGTGGGATAGGTAATTACCAATTTGCAATCGTAAAACAAGAAAATGATGAACTTATAGGTAACTGTAGTTTACACAACTTAGATTTTATAAACGGGAGGGCTACTGTAGGAATATTTATAGGTGAGAAAGAAAATAGGGGTATGGGATATGGTAGTGAAGCATTAGAGTTGCTATTAAGTTATGGATTTAATCATTTAAATCTAAATAATATAATGCTTGCAGTATATTCTTTTAATGAACCCGCAATTGCTTGTTATAAAAAAGTTGGTTTTAAAGAAATAGGAAAAAGAAGAGAAGCATATTTTAAGAATAATGAAAGATATGATGAAATATTCATGGATATACTTAGAAGTGAATTTTATGAAATGTATAAAAATTAATAAAATTTAATTTTTAAATTAAGGAGCAATAAAAATATTGTTCTTTTTCTATTAATTTTTAATTTTTTAGTGTATAATACTAATGAACGGATGTGATACTATGTTTATAGATGAAGTAATAATTGAATTAAATGCGGGTCGTGGTGGAAATGGATGTATGGCTTTTAGAAGAGAAAAGTATGTTGAAATGGGTGGACCATTCGGTGGGAATGGTGGACACGGTGGGAATATAATTTTTGAAGTAGATGAAGGATTAAATACATTAATTGACCTTAGATATAAAAAAATATATAAAGCTAAACAAGGCGAACATGGTCAAGGTAAAGCTATGAATGGTAAGAATGCAGAAGACCTTGTTATAAAAGTACCTATTGGAACAGTTATAACTGATACTGATACAAACCTTATAATAGGAGATTTAACTAAAAAGGGAGATAGAGTAGTTGCGGCTTTAGGTGGTCGTGGTGGCCGTGGTAATATGGCATTTGCAACCCGTAATAATCCTGCACCTGCTTTTTGTGAAAATGGTGAACCCGGTGAAGAAAAGAAGGTAAAAGTAGAATTAAAGTTACTTGCTGATGTAGGCTTAGTTGGAATGCCTAGTGTAGGTAAATCTACATTTATAAGTAAAATAAGTGCTGCTAAACCTAAAATTGCTGCATATCACTTTACAACTTTAAATCCTAATCTTGGAGTGGTTAAAACTAAAGATAATAGATCTTTTGTAGTAGCTGATTTACCTGGGCTTATTGAAGGAGCTTCTTTGGGCGAAGGACTTGGAGATAGATTCTTAAAACATATTGAAAGAACTAGAGTAATCGCACATATTATAGATATGTCTGCTTTTGAAGGTAGAGATCCAGTAGAAGATTATAAAATAATAAATAAAGAACTAGAAAACTTTAATAAAAAAATAATGGATAAACCACAAATAGTTATCGCTAATAAAATGGATATGGAATCTTCTTTAGAAAATTTAGAAAAGTTTAAAAAAGAAGTAAAATGTGAAGTATTCCCAATAAGTTCTATGACAGGTGAAGGTATTGATAAAGTTTTAATAAAGTTAGCTGATATGCTTGATACGATAGAACGACAACCTTTATATGAAGAAGAAAAATTTGAAAGTCATGTTTTATATAAGTTTAAAAAAGAACAACCTTTCAAAATATTTAAAGAAGGAAATACTTTTGTAGTAACAGGTGATGAAATAGAAAAAATGCTTAGAATGACTTGGTTTGCTAGTGATGAAGCATTTGCTAGATTCTCTAAAAAATTAAGAAGACTTGGTATAGATGATAAATTAAAAGAAATGGGAATAGTTGAAGGAGATACTATACGTATTCTTGACTATAAATTTGAATATAAAGAATAAAATACTTGTAAAAGTATTTTTTTTCTTGTATAATTATACATAGAATAGAGGTTATGTTTATGAACAAAAAGGGTTTTACATTAGTTGAATTACTTGCAGTAATAGTAATACTTGCTTTACTCGCGCTACTTACTTCAACAGCAGTTACAAAATTAGTTAGAGATGCAAAAAATGATTTATCAGAAACTCAAATACAGTTAATTAAATCTGCTGCAGATACTTGGGTTGCAGATAATTTAAATAAACTTCCAAGTAGTGGTGGTTGCGGATATTTAACTCTTGAAGATTTAAAATATTATGGATTATTAGATAATGTTATTTTAAATCCTAAAAATAGTGAAGAAATACCAAACGATTTAAAAATTAAAATAACAACTACTACGAGTACTTATGGCAATCCAGTAACAAACGCAGAGGTTAATCCAGATAGTATAGAAGGGTGTGAGGCTCTTTACAGTCCTTCATGTATAGTGATACAAGGTACAGGTACATCACCAGGAGATAAAATATCATGCACTTATAGTAATATAACAGAAAGTTTTTATGTAATAAATAATGATGGAAAAAATATAAAAATGTTAACTGAATATAACATTGATATTATGACAAAGCTTCAAAGTCAAACAGCAGGTGATATAAAATACTCTGATAGTTTTTATTGGGTTGATAGTTCAAATAATTTATTGTCAAAATATAGTACTAGTTATCCAGCTTATGTATATGATGAAAATTCCAATCTATATTCAGTTGTTGAAAGTTATGTAACAACACTTAAAGAAAATGGTGTAGAAGGTGTTATTGGAAATTTATTGAGCTATGAAGAGGCAATAGAATTAGGTTGTTCTTATCCAACAACTGGATTTGGTACTTGTTCAAAAGATTGGTTAAATACAACTTCATACTGGTTAGGTTCTGCTGGTTCTAACAATACAATGTGGATTATTGATGATTATTTTGATCATGCTGCTGATGGATCAACTGGTATTCGTCCTGTTATAATTATTCCAGTCATAGAATTGCAAAATAATTTATAAAGAATCAATAAAATTACTTTTGATTCTTTTTTATTTATCAATTTTATAGTATAATAAACTTGTGGTGGTATTATGTTATATAGTTCTATAGAAAATAAAAGAATAAAAAACATTAAAAAATTATATACAAAAAAATATAGAGATGAATATAATGAGTTTTTAATAGAAGGTGAGCACCTAGCCCTTGAGGCTTATAAAGAAGGTATTTTAAAAGAATTAATACTAGAAGAAGGAACTGATTTTAGATTAGATATAGAAACTAGTTATGTAACAAACAATGTTTTAAAATATATAAGCCAGTTAGCTAATCCTTCGAAGATAATTGGTATATGTAAAAAAATTAAACCGAAAGAAATAGGTAATAAAATAGTTATGCTTGATGGTGTTCAAGATCCTGGTAATTTAGGTACTATTATTAGAAGTTGTGTTGCTTTTAATGTAGATACAATAATACTTAGTAATACTTGTGTGGATTTATATAATTCTAAAGTACTTAGGGCTACTCAAGGAATGATATTTAATGTAAATATAGTAGAACAAGATTTAGAAGAAATAATTTTTAAATTAAAACAAAAAAATTATAAAATATATGGTACTAAGGTAAAAGGTGGAAAAAGTCTAAAAAATATTGAAAAAACTGATAAATTTGCTATAATAATGGGAAATGAAGGAAACGGGGTTAATCCTCTAATACTTGATATGTGTAGTGACTATATTTATATAGATATGAATAATAATTGCGAAAGCTTAAATGTAGGTGTTGCTACAAGTATTATTCTTTATGAATTAGATAAGTAGGTAATATATGAATTTAATAAACATTGGTAAAATTGTTAATACTCATGGACTGAAAGGTGAAATAAGAATTATTAGTGATTTTAAATATAAAAAACATGTTTTTAAAGCTGATAATGTAGTTTATATAAATGAAAATAAATATATAATTAAATCTTATCGTTTTCACAAAATATATGATATGATAACTCTAGATTCTATAAATACTATAGAACATGCAGAACAATTAAAAGGTTTAAATATTTATATAAATAGAAATGATTATAAGTTTGATGGATATTTAAATGAAGATTTAATTGGGCTAGAAGTTTATGATAAAGAAATATTTAAAGGCAAAATAATTGATATAGTTAAAACAGTAACTAATGATTTATTTGTAATAGACGGAGTAAAAAGACATATGGTACCTAATATACCTACATTTATTAAAGAAATAGATTTAAAAAATAATAAAATATATATTGAATATATAAGAGGGTTAGATAATGAAGATTGATATATTAACTTTATTCCCATCTATGTTTGATGGATTTATAAGTGAATCTATAATAAAAAGAGCTATACAAAAAAAATTAGTTGAAATAAATATTTATGATATTAGAGATTATTCAACAGACTCACACAAAAAAGTAGATGATTATGGATTTGGCGGTGGTAAAGGAATGGTACTTATGCCACAACCAATATTTGATGCAGTAGAAGATTTAAGAACGGAAGAATCTAAGGTAATACTTATGACTCCTCAAGGAATAAAATATAATCAAGAAATTGCTTATAATTTGGTAAACGAAAAACATTTAATAATTATATGTGGTCATTATGAAGGATTCGATGAAAGAATAAGAAACATTGTAGATATAGAAATAAGTATTGGGGATTTTGTTTTAACAGGTGGAGAAATACCTGCTATGGCGATAAGTGATAGTGTAATTAGGTTATTAGATGGAGTAATTATGCAAGAATCACATATAAATGATTCATTTAATAATAATTTACTTGATTATCCAGTATATACTCATCCAGTAGAATATAGAGGTATGAAAGTTCCAGATGTACTTTTATCTGGGCATCATGCTAATATAGATAAATGGAGAAAAGAAGAACAGATAAAAAGGACTAAAGAAAGAAGACCAGATTTATTAGAAAAGAGATGATTTTATGAGAGAACAACATTATTATGTTTGTAAAAAAGGTGATGATAGACAACTAATTTATCTTGACTATGATAAATTAAAAGGTTTTGGTTTCTCACCTAAAAATAATGTTAAGTATGATGGAATTATCGTAAATAAAATGGTTATAATAAAACCTTCTATGATAGAAAAAGTTTTAAAAAGGAAAATAAAAAGAAAATTAGATTTATATTTAAAACTAATAATTAGATTTATTGAAAGTGAAGATAGTGATAACGGAGAAACACTAAGAGAAGCTTTAAATGATTTGTCTAGATATAAAAATATAATAGATTATAAATATAAAAAATATTTAGATGAAAAATATTTAAAAATATTATTAAAGAAGATTGCTATACTTGAATATGAATTAAATACAAAACTAATGAGTATAGGTGAGTATGAATATGAAGAAGAAAAAACTTCTACAAGAAGAAGATAGGAAGTGGTGTTATGGTTAGTTATAAAATAGGTATATATAATAGGAAAGAAGCAAGAATAATTGACTTAGATAAAATTACTAAAATAAAAAGTTTAGATAAATTAGATGAATTAACAAGTGCTTTTAACAGCGAAGAAGAATTAAAAATTTATCTTTTTAATCAAGAATTAATTTCTTTAGACGAAATGAAAAAAAGTTTAAGTGTAATGTATAAAAATAGTGGTAAAGTAAAGAAATTACCAATCATATTTAATCACATGAAAAAACATTTAGATATAACTTATTTAAGAGCTAAACTTATGAGTTTATCTAATGATATAGAATTTTTAGAAAAACTTGCTAGACATTATAGTATTGGTAGTGATAAATTTAATCCGCAGGGAGTAAATGTTTCTGATATTAGAATGTATATTAGCGATGTTAGAAACAACGGTGGTAATCAGTTCTATTCTAGGAGTCTTGAAATTGCTTTAGACGATATGTGGAAAAAAGCAGTATTTAAATTAGTTGATAGGTCTACTGGAGAAGTAAAAGAAAACTACAGAGGTTCTAGAGATTTAGGAATGTTCCTATATAAATATGAAAAAACATTAGAGAAAAAAGAAGAAAAACAAGAAATCAAAGAAGATGCAAAGAAGGAAAATAGAATAGAACCTCAATGGGAACAAACAACATTATTTGATTTAATAAATAAACAAGAAATAGTTGTAGAAGAGCCCCCCAAAATGGTATTAAGTAGTGAAGGAGAACCTGATTTTCCACCTAATTCTGAAGAAGAAAGAAATTATTTAAGATATTTAGAAGACTTAGAGGAAATGGCTAATAACGAACCTATTGAAAATCATCCACATTATAGAAGATAAAATATCTTCTTTTTATTTACAAATTTTTTAAAACATGTTAAAATATTGTTGTATTCATAGGAAAGAGCGTGATAGTATGGATGATACAAAAATTTATGATTCAAATGAATTTCAAAATGAGTATGTATCTACAGTGGTTAAAGAAGTTGCTGAAATACTTGAAGAAAGAGGATACAATCCAACAAATCAAATAGTGGGTTATTTAATGAGTGGAGATCCAGGATATATTTCTAGTCATAAAGAGGCAAGAAATAAAATAACTTTATTTGATAGAACTAAAATATTAGAAATACTTGTAGAAGACTTTTTAAATAAAAAATGAGATATTTAGGTTTAGATCTTGGAACACGTACTCTTGGCATTTCTATAAGTGATACTACTAAGACTATTGCAAGCGCCTTAAAAACAATAAGATTTAATGATAGTGAATATGATTCTCTAATACCTGAATTAAAAAATATTATAGAAGAATATCAAATATCAAAAATTGTTTTAGGTCTTCCAAAAAATATGAATAATACAATGGGAGAAAGATGCGAAACGACTATTAACTTTCAAAAAAAACTAATAGATATATTTAATATTGAAGTGGTTTTACAAGATGAAAGGTTAACAACCGTACAAGCAACAAATTATATGTTAGAGGCAGATATATCTAGAAAAAAAAGAAAGAGAAAAATAGATAGTTTAGCTGCTAATATTATTCTTCAAACATATTTAGATAGAGAAAAAGGAGGCAAATTATGAGAGAAGAAACAATGACTTTTAAAGTAATTAACGATGAAGGAAAAGAAATAGAATGTGAAGTTTTATTTACATTTGAATCAGATGAAACTAAGAAAAATTATATAGTTTATACTGACAATACTGTAGATGAAGAGGGAAATACTAAAGTATATGCTTCAATTTACAATCCAGATCAAGATGAAACTAAATTACTTCCAATTGAAACTGATAAAGAATGGAAAATAATTGAAACTATTTTAGAAGAATTACAAAACGAAACTGCTAACAATACAGAAGAGTAATTTACTCTTTTCTTTTATGAAAAAAACAATTTTAATAATAGCAAGTCTAATATTAGGCATAGTTGCTTCTATAATATTAGTTTGTATAGTATTTTATAATGTTAATTTAAAAGCAGTTAGTGATGAATCTACAGAAGTAGAATTTATGGTAGATAGCGGAAGTACATATTATAGTGTTATTTCTAAATTAAAAAGCGAAGGTTTAATTAGAAATGAATTGGTTTTTAAACTTTATATTAAGTTTAATAAAGTAAATGATATACAAGCAGGGACTTATAAATTAAATAAAAATATGAGTGTTTTTGATATTGTAGAGGTATTCTCTAAAGGAAATACTTATAATCCGGATGCTATAGTAATAACTTTTAAAGAAGGTAAACATATGAGAAGTATTGCTAGTACAATTGCTCTATATACAACTAATACTGAAGATACGGTATATAATTTACTTAAAGACAAAAACTATTTAAATAGTCTTATAAATGAATATTGGTTTATAGATGAATCTATATTAAATAATAATTTATATTATTCATTAGAGGGTTATTTATATCCAAATACATACGAGTTTAAAAATAAAGATGTAAGTGTGAAAGAAATATTTGGAACAATGTTAGATGAAATGGATAAACAATTAAATCCTTATAAAACAGATATATTAAGTAATAAATATTCAATACATGAGTTACTTACTTTAGCGAGCGTAGTAGAACTAGAAGGCGCTAGTAGTGATGATAGAGAAGGTATTGCTGGAGTGTTTTATAATAGATTAAAAAAAGGTGATCCATTAGGTAGTGATGTTACAACTTATTACGCAGAAAAAATAGAAATGAGTGATAGAGATTTATATACTTCTGAAATAAATGAAGCGAATAACTATAATACTCGAAGTTATCATTTAGCCGGCAAATTACCTATAGGTCCTATTTGTAATCCAAGCATAAAATCTATAAAAGCAACCCTTTATCCAAAAAAACATGATTATTATTATTTTGTTGCTGACATAAATAAAAAGACTTATTTTTCTAAAACATATCAAGAACACCTTTCAACTAGAGATGATTTAATAGAGGCTGGATTATGGTACATGTACGATTAGAAGAATTAGAAAAGTATGCAGAGGAAAACAATGTTCCTATAATGCAAAAAGATGGAATAGATTTTTTAACTAATTATATTAAAGAAAATAATATAAAAAGCATATTAGAAATAGGGAGTGCAATAGGATATTCTGCTATAAAGATGACTTTAGTAGATAGTGATATTAAGGTTACTACTATAGAAAGAGATGTTAATAGATATAATATTGCAGTTAAAAATATTCATGATTTTAATTTAAGTGATAGAATTAATATTATCAATGTAGATGCTCTAGAAATTGATTTAAATGATAAATATGATTTAATATTCATAGATGCTGCTAAAAGCCAATATATTAGGTTTTTTGAGAAGTTTGAAAAAAACTTAAATACTAATGGAGTTATTGTTAGTGATAATTTATCCTTCCATGGATTTGTAGAAGATGATAGTAAAACTAATAATAGAAATACAAAACAATTAGTAAAAAAGATAAGAAAATATATTGATTATTTAAAAGAAAAGCCTAACTATAAGACAATATTTTATAAAATGGGAGATGGAGTAGCAATTTCAATTAAATTAGACTAAAGATAGATTTTTCTATCTTTTTTTAGTATAATTGTTGTTGGAAGTGATTACATGAAGTTTTATATTTATACATTAGGATGTAAAGTTAATACGTATGAATCTAATGTAATGAAAGATAAATTGATAAATAATGGTTATATTGAAGGTAATGATAATGATTCTGACATATATATAATAAATACTTGTACTGTTACTAATACTAGTGATAATAAATCATTAAAAATAGTTAGAAGAGTATTAAAAAATAATCTTAATTCTATAGTAGTTGTAGTAGGCTGTATGACTCAAGTTAATTCTGAAATATTAAAAAATTTAGACGTATCAATAATACTTGGTAATAGTGGGAAAAGTAGAATTGTTGAATATATTGAAGAATTTAAAAAAACAAAACAAAAAATAGTTGATGTTCAAGATATTATGGAAAAAGATTTTGAAGATATGTGTTTAAATAATTTTAATAAAACTAGAGCATTTGTCAAAATAGAGGATGGTTGTGAGAATTTTTGTAGTTACTGTGTAATTCCTTTTGCTAGGGGTAAAGTTAGAAGTAAGAAACCTGAAGTAGTTATAAATGAAATAAAAAGTTTAATAAAAGATGGTCATAAAGAAATAGTATTAACTGGCATTCATACAGGACACTATGGAAGTGATTTAGAAGGATATAGTTTTTCTAAATTACTTAAAGAAATAGAAAAGATAGAAGGCTTGGAAAGACTTAGAATATCCAGTATTGAAATAACTGAGTTAGATGATGAGTTTATGTGTGTATTAAAGAACAGTAAAATACTTGTTGATCACATGCATATACCACTTCAATCTGGTAGCAACAAAATATTAAATCTTATGAATAGAAAATACAATAAACAATATTTTATTGAAAGAATAGAAAAAATAAGGAGTGTAAGACCTGATATTTCAATAACTACTGATTTAATAGTGGGATTTCCTGGAGAGACAGAAGAATTATTTAATGAAACTATTGAAACTATAAGCAGAATTAAGTTTTCTAAAATACATGTATTTCCTTTCTCACTTAGAAAAGGTACTAAAGCAGCAAAATTATCTAATCATATAGATGATGTTACTAAAAAGGAAAGAGTTAAGGAAGTGCTAAATATAAGTGAAGACTTAGAAAAAGAATATTTTAATAAATTTATAACTAAAGAAGTTGAGTTTTTACCTGAAATATATAAAGAAGGCTATATAATTGGCCATACAGGGAATTATTTATTAGTTAAAACAAAAGGTAGTATAGATGATTTAAATGAAATAAAAAAAATTAAAATAGAAAAAGTAGAATATCCATATTGTATAGGAGAGTAGAAAAATTAAATTTTTTCTACTTTTTTATGAAAAAAAGAAAATCTTATATATGAAATAATAGGTAAACAAGTTATGTTGGATAGTGATTTAGCTAAACTTTATGGGTGTAAAAGCGTAACTAAAGTTATTAACCAGTCTGTTAAAAGAAATATAGAGAGATTTCCACAAGACTTTTGTTTTCAATTAGCAGAAGAAGAATATAAAAAGATTCTAAGGTCACAAATTGTGACCTTAGAATTAGAACAAGGCAAACATAGAAAATATAGACAGTTTTAATAGAATAATAGATGTAATAGAAAATAAGGATAAACATAAACTTTAATAGGTGGTATAGTGAAAAAAGAAGAATTTAAAGAGTTTGTAAAAAATAATCCTAAACTTATAAAATATGTAAAAAACAATGAGATGACATGGCAAAAATTTTATGAAATGTATGATTTATACGGAAGTGAAGAAAGTGTTTGGAAAGACTATATTGGGGAAACAAAAACAGAAAAAAAAGAGATAGAAAAAACTTCAAAAGCAGGTATTTCTGGGCTTACCTTAAGTGAAGTAGTAAAATGGTTTAAGAATGTGGACCTAGATGGAATACAAGAAGGAATAGGCAATGTACAAAGAGTATTAGGCGTAGTCCAAGACTTTTCTAAGAAAGAATCTAGTAGTGAACCTACAAAATCAACATACAAACCAAGGCCATTATACAAACATTTTGAGGATTAATGACTTTAGATTTACAGTTTAAATTAAAAAGTAATCCTTTGTTTATAAAATATCTTCATGAAAACTCTCGTTGGTATAAAGTATTAAATAGAGACCCAGATATGTTTAACGTATTTATAGAGGAAATGAAAACAAATTATAAATTGAGAACTAGTGATAAACTTAATAAAGCGCTTTCAACATTTGAAATGGTAAGTGCGATTATTTCTTCTTTAAATTCATAAATTATGTTATAATAATATTGGTGATTACATGAGAGTTATAAGTGGTAAATATAAAGGTAAAAATTTAATTGGATTTGATATAGATGGTACTAGGCCTACAATGGATAGAGTTAAAGAATCCTTGTTTGGAATAATACAAAACGATGTAAAAAATAGTATAGTATTAGATTTATTTGCTGGTAGTGGGTCATTAGGTATAGAAGCTATAAGTAATGGAGCGAGTGAAGTATATTTTGTTGACAATAATATAGAACTAATAAATATAATAAAAAAGAATACGAGTGGTATGAATGAAAATATTCATATTATGAAGAGTGACTATAAAGATGCTTTAGAACTTATAAAAAATAGTAATATTAAGTTTGATATAATATTTTTAGATCCTCCATATAAATTAAATCTAATAAATGATATTTTAGAAAAAATAGTTGAATATAACTTATTAAAAGAAAATGGTATAGTTGTTTGTGAATATGAAAATGAGAATATAGAAAATAACAAATTAAAACTAATTAAAGATAAGAAATATGGTAGTAAAAAAATAAAAATATTTACATTGTAAAGTTTTGGTAAATTATATAGGTAGGGTGTACAAACTTACCTTTTTTTGATATAATGTAATTTGAAGGTAGGTGGTATAATGAAGAGAACATATAAATATATATTTATGTTAATTTTTGTTATATCATCGTTTTTATTTATAAATAATGTAGAGGCCGATTATGAAGCTATAGTAGTAAATCCTAGTGGTAGTAAGTGCGAATTATATTCAAAGGCTACGGGAAAATGTTTTTATAGAAATGAAAATGTAAATTCATATGTATCGGGTGTTGTATGGTTTGATACAGGTGATAAGGTTACTGTGGTTGAAAATAAAAAAACAGTAGCTACAAAAAATACTAGTTATTGTAAGGATTATTATGTATATGTTAAATATGTATTTCCGCAAAACAACAATACATATTATGGATATTTTTGTAATGATGCTTTAGTGAATCCAAATACAGCTTTAACAGAAGAATTAAAAATAGAATTTAAAAATGCTGGTTTTCCAAGTAGTTATTGGAAGAGTTTAGCTGTAATGAAAAGCGCTCACCCAAATTGGAGTTTTGAAGCAATAGATACAAATCTTGATTGGAATTATGCAGTAAATGCTGAAAGTAGTGTTGGTTTAAGTTTTATACAAGGAGATCAGGGTTATAGATCAACTCTTGGGGGTTCATATAATTACTACACAGATACTTTTACAGTGATGGAGGGTAGTGACTGGTATGCCGCAAATAAAGAAACAGTTGCGCATTATATGGATCCTAGAAATTTTTTAAATGATATGTATATATTTCAATTTGAATCATTACAATCTGATCCAAATGTTCAAACATTAGATGGAGTTAAAGGAATACTTGGAGATAATTTCTTAAAAGATTATGCGAATGACTTTATGAATGCAGCAACACAAAGTGGTGTTAGTAGTGTTTATCTATCTGCACTTGCTTTACAAGAAGTAGGTGGTGGTAGTGTTGCTGTTAATGGACAAGGTTTTACATATAGTACATATAATAAAAAATATCCTTCATTAAAAGGACAATGGATAAATGGTGGTTTTTATAATGTATATAATATAGGTGCTGGAACAGATTCATCTCCTGCACAAAATAGTGTAGTTTATGCAATGGGTGGAGCAGATGGAACTGAAACTTCGTTTGATAGACCTTGGGATTCTATACCAAAAGCTATAATAGGAGGAGCTAAATTTATTGGAGATAAATACGTTGAAAAAGGTCAATATAGTAGTTATTTAAAAAAGTTTAATGTAGTTTCTACTTATTGGGATTTATTTTCTCACCAATATCAAACTGCAATAATCGCACCTTCTTCTGAATCTAAAAAAGTATTTAAATCTTATTATAATATGGGAATATTAGATTCTAGTTTTGTATTTTCTATTCCTGTTTATGATAATATGCCAAAAAATGCTTGTGCACTTCCAAATCAAGGGAATCCAAATAATTATTTAAATTCTATCAAAATAAATAATACAAGTATAGATGGATTTGATGGTGGTAAAACTGAATATACATATCATGTTTCATATGATGTTAAAGTAGCGGATATAACTGCTTCTACAGTTAATTCAAATGCTACTATTAAAAATACTGGTAAAAAAGATTTAGTAGTTGGTGATAATAAATTTGAAATAGAAGTAATCGCACAAAATGGTGCTAAAAAAACATATAATTTAAATATAGTTAGAAATAAAAATACATCTGGAGAACCTACAGTAGATGAAATAGTTAGTAATAGTGGGGTTAAATCAGATGGAACTTATTTTAGTGGTTTTGAAATAGATACTAATTCTCAAACTTTAGTAGATAAAATAAAATCATTAAACCCAGATGCAGTCGTTAAAATAACTGATGTAAATGGATCTGTTAAAACTAATAAATCTTTAGCAACTGGAGATAAAATAAGTATTACAAGTGCTGGAGAAGAAAAATCTTATTCAATAATTATACGTGGTGATACAAGCGGTAATGGTAAAATAGATGCACTAGATTTACTTAGAGTACAAAAACATATATTAGATGTTAATGATTTATCAGGAGTATATTTTAAAGCTGGGGATGCTAATAATGATGGTAAAATAAATCCATTAGATTTACTTATAATACAAAAACATATATTAGGTGTTAGTGGTATTAAACAATAGGAGGTAGTATGAAAAAATATATTAAAATATTTAGTTTAGTAATTACACTTTTCTTATCAATATTTCTTTTAAATACAAGTATTAAAGCAGCAAGTGCAACGATAAGTGTTAAAAGTAATAATAGTGTAGTAGTAGGTAATACGGTAAAAGTAACAGTAACACTTTCTTCTTCATCTAGTTTGGGTTCTTGGGACTTTTCAATAGGTTATGACACATCGCTTTTAAGACTTACATCTTCAACTGCTGAAAGTGGTCAAAGATCAGTAGGATATGTAAGTGGAAAAGGACAAACTTCAAAAACTTATACATTTAACTTTAAAGCACTTAAAAGTGGTACTGCAAAAGTTTATGTAAATAATGCTGAAGTATATGCATTTGATGAATCCTTGATGAGCGTAAGTAAAGGTAGTAAATCTATAAGTATAAAAACTCAAGCTGAAATAGAAGCATCTTATTCTAAAAATAATTATTTAAAGAGTTTGTCTGTAGATGGATGTGAATTGAGTCCATCATTTGATAAAGAAACATCAGAATATACAGTTGAACTTGATAGTACAGTTGAATCTATTAAGGTAAATGCCTCAGTAGAAGATAGTACAGCTAGTTTAATTGGTGGTGGTGAAGTTTCTGTTGTTGAAGGAAGTAACTCTATAGAATTAGTGGTAACTGCTCAAAACGGGAACACTAGAACTTATAAAATAATTGCAAATGTAAAAGAAGTTAATCCGATAAACGTAGAAGTTGATAATAAAAAATATACTGTTGTTAAAAGAAAATCTGCTTTATCTGCCCCTGATAATTTTAAGGAAACTACAGTAGTTATAAACAATGAAGAAATACCTGCGTTCTATAATGAAATAACTGATTATACAGTTGTTGGTTTAAAAGATGAAAAAGGTATAGTAGAATTATTTATATATGATTTAGATAGTGGTAAATATACTAAATATCAAGAATTAAACTTTAATAGTAATAAAATATTCTTGTTGGATGCTGTGAATATTCCAAACGGGTTAAAAGAAACTACAATAAAAATAAATGAAAAAGAAATAAAAGCATATAAATTTGATGACAATAGTATTTATTATATAGTTTATGGTATTAACTTAAATACAGGCAATAAAGATTTCTATATGTATGATTCTGAAGAATATACAATACAAAGATATGATACAACTATGATAGACAAACTTACAAAAGAAAAAGATAGATATTTATCTATCGTACTAGTACTAAGTTGTGTATGTTTCTTAAGTATGCTATTTTTACTTATTGAGGTAAACAAATATAATAAAATAAAGAACGAAATTTAATTCGTTCTTTTAATTTAAAATTGTATAAGCATTAAATGCAATAAAACCTAAAATTGCTAGTATATTAAGCACCTTAAAAAATTTACTAGCTCCTTTGTTAGTGACAACTGAAAGTCCAAATAAGAAAACTAATAAAACTATAATACCACCCGTAATTAAATAATTAGATTCGCTATCTTGATAATTTGTAAATATTAATAAATAAATATAATAACCAATACAAAATAGGTTAGTAATGCCAATTAAATTTAATAAAGTAACACCGTTTTTCTTTTTTGTGCTATTTTCTTTTTTAGTTTCTTCAAAATTAAATTTCATTTGTCTAGTAAGTTCTAGTATTTGGGTTTTGCTTAATTCTTCATCTTTATTTATTTCTTTTTTATATTCTTTTTTTACTTTCTCTAAATCTATAGTTAAATCTTTTGTACTTTTTTTTCTTTCTTCAACCATATCTTCAATATCATTGTTATTAGACTTGAGAAAATCTTCCTTTTCTATTTTTCTAGCTTTTCTTTCACTTCTTGACATTAAATCTGTGAATGTAGAAGTTTTGTCTAAATCGTTTTCCTTAATGTCTGATAAATCTAATCTTTTCTTTACCATAATTATCACCATAATAATTATAACTTAAATGTTAAAAAAAATAAAGTTCTATTTACAAATCTCGACAGTTTTTTTAAAAATGTCTGTAAAACCTTTATAATTACATATAATTGTGTTATAATTAAAAAGGTGATACAAATGAATGATATTAATTTAACAACTATACTTTTAATGGTTTTTATACCTTTTGTATTTGTTGCACTTATAATACCTGTAATTAAGAAGGTAGCTAATCATGTAGGCGCGATGGATATGCCAGATAAAAGAAAAGTACATTCAACTCCAATGCCTAGGTTAGGTGGGTTAGGTATATATGGCGGTTTTTTACTTGGATATATGATTTTTGGTGAACAAACACCAACTATGAATGCTATACTTATTGGAAGTTTTGTATTATTAATAACTGGTATAATAGATGATATAAAACCTATGAAAGCATCTCACAAATTAATTTGTCAATTTGTTGCAGCTTTAATAGTGGTTATATATGGTAATTTACTTTTAAGAGACGTTAGTTTCTTTGGTATGTATATTAATTTTGGTTTTTGGGCTTATCCAATAACAATTTTATTTATATTAGGATGTATAAATTGTGTGAATCTGATAGATGGATTAGATGGACTTGCAGGTGGGATTAGTTCCATATTCTTTCTTACAATAGGAATAATTGCATATTGTCAGGGTAGAATTGGTTTATCGGTAGTAATAACTTTTATTATGTTTGGATCAACACTAGGATTCTTAGTTCATAATTTTCATCCAGCAAAAATATTTATGGGTGATTCTGGATCAATGTTTTTAGGATTTATAATATCGGTAATAACTCTTTTAGGATTTAAAACTATAATAAGTACATCTATTATAATTCCACTTTGCATATTAATAGTTCCAATTTTAGATACTTTATGTGCGATTATAAGAAGAAAACTAAAAGGCGAGAGTATTGGTACACCTGATAAAAGTCATTTTCACCACCAATTACTTAGAAGAAATTATGGAGTTAGAGGCACTGTAATAGTAATTTATATTATAACAATTTTATTTAGTGCAGCTTCTATAATTTGGCTGTTAGTTGATAAAAATATTGGCTATATAATATATGGAATATTACTACTATGCCTTATAATATTTGTTTTTAGAACGGATATAATATTTGATCATAAAAAATAAGTAAAAAAAGAAAAAGAGGTTTGAAAAATAAACATGAAAAATGAAAAAGAAAGAAAAAAAAATTATAGAATGATTATAAATTTGCTTAGTTGTTTAGTTTCTTTTGTTATTACAATGGGAATAAGTTTTCTTTTAACTCCGTATATAACACAAAAGTTAGGCGCAGAAGCATACGGGTTTGTCTCGCTAGCGAATAATTTTGTTAATTATGCTTCAATAGCGACTTTAGCTATCAATTCTATGGCAGCTAGGTTTGTTTCTGTAAGTTATCATCAAAAGGATTATAATGAAGCTAATAAATATTTTAATAGTATTCTTTTCACAAACTTTTTTTTAATCTTGATTTTATTTGTTCCATCTCTTTTGATTATTTGTTTTCTACAAAGGATTGTTACTATAACTTCAACTTTAATTTTGTTTGTGAAAATTTTATTTGCTCTGATATTTTTAAATTTTTTTATGGGCTTGATAAATAGTTCTTTTTCAGTTTCATTATTCATAAAAAATAGAGTTGATTTAACAAATTTAAAAAATATGGAATCGAATGTTTTGAAAGCTTTAATTATGTTGGTATTGTTTTACTTGTTTGGAGCTAATATAATTTTTGTTGGCATTGCATCCTTAATAGCGACTACATATCTTTTAATTTATAATTTAAAATATTTCATTAAATTAACGCCGGAAATAAAAATAAATAAAATTTACTTTGATATAAAAATGACATTTAAAATATTTATGTCAGGCATATGGAACACTGTTACAAAATTAGGTCAAGTTTTATCTGATGGCTTAGATTTATTGGTTTGTAACTGGTTTGTTACGCCATTAGCGATGGGGCAACTTGCAATTTCAAAAACTTTCTCAACATGTATAAGTACATTAACTGCCAATATAAGTTATGTTTTTCAACCAAATATGACATACTACTATGCTATAGGGGATAAAGATAAAGAAATAAACGAAATAAAATTTTCCATGAAAGCGACAGCGTTTTTTTCTAATATACTACTTGCAGGTGTTATTGCTCTAGGGATTAATTTGTTTAATTTGTGGATACCTGGACAAAATATAAGAATTATATATTTATCAACATTTGTTACTATAATAGGTGGTATAGTAGGTTCAACTATTAATAGTTTGTTTAATATTTTTACTATAACTAATAAATTAAAAACAAATTCATTAGTTACATTGAGTCAAGGTATTTTAAATATTATTTTAGTTTTCATTTTGTTAAGTTTAAATATATTTAAAGGGTATGAAATAGTCGTAATATCTGGCGTAAGTGTATTTACTTCTATAATAAAAAATTTGACATTTACTCCTATATATGCAGCAAAATGTTTAAACACAAACATAACAGTTTTTTATAAAACAATTTTTACTGGTATGATATCGGCCATAATATTAATAATAACTTTTGCTTTTATATCAAATATTATTAATCCAATCACTTGGCCTTCTTTAATAATTTGCGCTTTAATTTGTGGTTTATTTGGAATAATTATTAATTACATTATATTACTAAACCATAATGAAAGAGAAATTTTTAAAAATTCTATAAAATCAATGTTGTTAAGAGGTGATAAAAATGAAGCAAAATAATTTTTCTTTTTTCAGAATTAAAAGAAAAATTTTAACTAATAATATAAAAAATTTAATTATTAAACAGGATTTACAAAGGTATTTAACTTATAATTTTTTGTATAAAAGATATAAAAGTATTATAGATTCTAGCAAATATGAAAGTAAAAAATATAAATCTAAAAAAGTTGTTTGGTTTTGTTGGTTTCAAGGAATCGATAATGCGCCTAGTTTAGTGAAGCTTTGTTTTAATAAAATAAAAAAGATTTTTAAAGATTATGAAATTGTTTTAATTACTGCAAAAAATTATAGTGATTATATAAACATCCCTAATTATATTATTTCTAAATGGGAAAAAGGTATAATTTCTAATACTCATTTTTCAGATATTATTAGAATTGAACTTTTAGCAGAGCATGGAGGAATATGGATAGATTCAACTGTTTATTGTACTTGCGACAATGTACCTAGTTATATAGAGAGTAACTCAATGTTTTTGTTTAAACAAATTAATTTAAATAGGGCTTCTAAAGATATTATTGTATCTTCTAGTTGGTTTATTAAGGCAAATAAGAACAATCCAATAATATTGTTAACTAGAGATTTATTACATGAATATTGGAGAGAAGCTGGCAGATTGGTTGATTATTTTATATTACATTTATTCTTTTCAATGGCTTCAAAAAAATATGAAAAAGAATGGGAAGCTATACCTAACTTTAATAACGTTAATCCTCATATATTACAATTTGAATTAGGAAACAAATATAATGAAGAAAGATTTAAATATTACAAAAAAATTTCTGATTTTCATAAACTTTCATATAAATTTGACTTTTCTTTGTTCCAAAAATCATCAAATTATGATTATATAGAAAGGGACATATATGAATAATGTTAAGTTTATAATAAAATATATTGTATATAGTTTTTTTGTAATTTTTCCTATAAAAAAGAACAAGATTGTTTGTAATAATTTTATGGGTAAAGGATTTGGCGATAACCCTAAATATATAGTAAATGAATTAATAAATCAAAAAACAAATTGCGATATTGTATGGGTTTGCAAACCAGAATACGCGAGATCTTTACCATCTTCTGTTAGGATTGCTACAAAGTGGTATGAAATTTTATATGAATTTGCAACTGCAAAAATTTGGATAAGTAATGTTAGGTTGCCTAGATATTTAAGAAAGAGAAAGGGACAATTTTATATTCAAACTTGGCATGGGGGACTGGGTTTTAAAAAAGTAGAAAAAGATGTTGTTGATTCTCTTAGTAGAGGGTATGTTAAGGATGCTATACATGATGCCAGACAAACTGATCTTATGATTGCTAATTGCAAATTTTTAGAAAATCTATACAAAGATTCTTTTTGGTATGATGGGTATGTATTATGTGAGGGATTACCTAAAAACGATTGTTTAACAAAAAGTACACCTGAAAAAGATAATGAAATACTTTCAAAATATAACTTACATGGCTTTGATATAATACTTTATGCTCCTACGTTTAGAAAAAAAATGGATAAGGAAGTTTATAATATAAATTTTAATTCTTTAATTAAATTATTAAATAAAAAAACTAATAAGAAATGGAAAGTAATTGTTAGACTACACCCTAATGTTAATTTTCCTGAAAATTATATTGATTTTAATAATGATATAATAAATGTAAGTGACTATGATGACATAAATGATTTATATAGTATTTCTGATATGTTAATTTCAGATTATTCATCAATAATGTTTGATTTTATGCTTACCAATAAACCAGTATTTATTTATGCAACTGACATAGAAGAATATAAAAAAGATAGAGATTTTTATTTATCTATTGAAGAATTGCCCTTTTCTATATCAACTAATAATAAAGAATTGTTAAAAAATGTAGAGAAAAATGATTTAAAAAAATTAATGTATAAATATAATAAATTTAATAAAAAATATGGGATAATAAATACAGGTGACTCTAGTAAAAAAATAGTAAAAATAATAGAAGAAAAGTTAGGATAATACATTGGGAAGGAAGATTTTAATATGAAATTTAGCATAATTATTCCAATATATAATGTAGAAAAATATTTAGAAAAATGTTTAAATAGTGTTTTGTCGCAATCATATGAAAATTTTGAAGTAATAATGGTTAACGATGGAACTAAAGATAATTGTAAAAAAATAATGGATACCTTTTCTAAAAGAGATAAACGTTTTAAAGCATATAATAAAGAAAATGGTGGATTGAGTGATGCTAGAAATTTTGGTTTAAATTATGCAACGGGTGATTATTTGATATTCATTGATAGTGATGACTATATTGAAAATGATTATTTATTTAAGGTAAATGAAATTTTGAAGAAAAACAAAGAAGTAGATGTATTAAGGATTAAGTGCAAAAAAGTTGACGAACAAGGTAATTTAATTTGTTTCGAAAAATCAATCAATAAAAATGGTATAGTTACAATATGTGATTTGTTTTGTTTAGATTTTTTTGAAACTGCTTGGAGTTATGTTTATAATTTATCTTTTTGGAAAAAAAACAATTTTAAATATATGAAAGACAAAATACATGAAGATTTCGGCCTTACTCCTGAAATATTAATGAGGGCAAAAAAAATTTATTATACGGATTATTTTGTTTATAATTATGTACAAAGGGAAGGTAGTATAATGTCAGAGAAATCTGAGAAAAAAACATTAAAAAAATGTTTTGATATATTAGAACAATATGACAGACTTATTAATGTTGATTATGGTGAAAATAAATATATCCCAGAGTATAAAAGTTATATTTCAAATATAGTGATAGAAAAAGCAAAAGAATTAAAAGGTCAAAATTTTAAAAAGTATATAAGAGAATTAAAAAGAAGAAAAGTATTTAATAATTTATTAAATAATAGTTTAAAGAGAAAAATAAAAATAATTCTTCTAAAAATAAGTGTTAAATTATATTTTAAAATTTCATAGGAGTGATTTATATGCAACCTAAGGTAAGTATTATTGTGCCTGTATATAATGTAGAAAAATATATTTTAAGATGTATGGATAGTTTAGTAAATCAAACATTAGAAGATATAGAGATTATAATAATAAATGATGGTACTAAGGATAATTCCGTAAAATTAATTGAAAAAAATTATAACGATAGTAGAATAAAAATTATAAATAAAAAAAATGCAGGACAAGCGGCTGCTAGAAACGATGGTTTAAAAGAATCAAATGGCGAATATATTTTTTATGTAGATAGTGATGATTATATTGAATTAGAAACTTTAGAAAATATGTATAATTTAGCAATAAAAAATAATTCTGATTTAGTTATATGTGATTACTTCAAATTATATGATAATAATAAAAAAGTATATCAATCAACAATACCTTTTTATAGCAGCAATAATGAAAAAATTCCAGTTTTATCTATGCCTGGGCCTGTATGCAAATTATTTAAAAAGGAAATTTTAATAAGCAATGAAATAAATTTTTTAGAAAGTCATATATTTGAAGATAATGCAATTATTCCATACGCTTGTTCTTTGTGTAAAAATATAATATATACACAAGTGGCTTATTATTATTATTATCAAAGATCTGGATCAAGCTTAAATCAAAAAACTTATAATAAGAATCTTGAAGATATCTTTGATGCTCTTGATTATTTGTATAATAAATTTAAAGCTAATAATACTTTGAATAAATATTTTGATGAATTAGAATACATCTATATTGAACATTTGCTTCATGCCGCTAATTTAAGATTTATTCAATACAAAGAAGCGTATAAAAATATTAATATAATATCTAATACACTCAAAGAAAAATTTCCTAATTGGAGAAAAAATAAGTATTATAAAATGCAAAATATAAAATATAAAATAGTTTGCAGTTTATTTTATAAAAAAAATATATTATTATTAAAATTACTTCTTAGAAAAAGGTGATAATATGAAAAATATATTATTTGTAGTAGATGATAAAAAAATGGGTGGGGTTTCTATATTATTAGAAGATATTTTAAATAGATTAAATTTAAATAAATTTAATATTGATCTTTTAATACTAAAAAATGAAGGCGAATTGTTAAGTAAAATTCCATCAAAGATAAATATACTTTATGGTGATGAATTTTTTTACCCAATAAATTATTCATTATCTTCTGCAATCAAAGAAAAAAAACTAAAAAAAATAATTGATAAAGCTTTATTAGTTTTATATATGAAAACACCAATAATAAAATATATAATAAAAAGTAAAAGAAAAAAAATATTAAAAAAACAATATGATACTGAATTGGCTTTTAAAGATGGTTTTTGTGGACTATTTGTTGGATATGGTGATTCAAAAAGAAAAGTTCAATGGTTACATGCTGATTATTCTAGCCAGGATGATATTCAAAATTATAAAACTAAATTTAAAAAATTATATAAAAATTTTGATAGAATTGTGGGAATTTCAAAACCAGTAGCTAAATATTTTAATGATAAGTATGGTTGTGAAGATAAAACAATTTGTATATATAATTTTGTAAATACACAAAAAGTTATTGAAAAATCTAATGAATATGAAATTAAGAAAGATTCTAAAAAAATTAATTTTGTCTCTGTAGGAAGATTTCATAAAATGAAAGGGTATTTAAGACTTATACGCGTTATTAATAAATTAAATCAAAATAATGAATTTAATAATTGCCATTTAACTATAGTTGGTGATGGTCCGGAATATAATGAAGCTATTAATTTAATAAAAGATTACGATATAGGTGATAAAATTACTTTAATTGGATCTAAACAAAATCCATTTCCATATGTAAAAAATTCAGATTGTTTTATTATGGGATCAGTTTATGAACCGTTTGGTTTAACTGTAATTGAAGCATTAACCCTTAAAGTTCCAGTTTTATCTACTGAGGTTGCTACTATAAGGGAAATGTTATCTAAAGAATATGGATTAATTGTAGAAAACAGTGAAAAAGGTTTATATAATGGATTTAAAAAAATAATTAATAATAAAAATTTATTAAAAAATTACAAAAAAAATGTAAAAAATTATCAATATGATACTAAAAAAATAATTAAACAAATAGAAAATTTGTTGGAAGGGAAGCTACAAAATGAATAATTTTTTAAAAGAAGAAACAGTAAAAAAAATGTTATTTTTATTTATAATTATTCAACCATTAATGGATATATATTATTTATATACTATTCCTAATTTAGGTGGGGTTTTTGTTTTTTCTCCTTCTACTATAATTAGATTTGTGTTTTTTGGAATTTTATGTTTATTTGCATTTCTAATTTTAAAAAAGAAAAATAAATTTAAACTTTTATGGTGGTTTATCTGTATAGTATTAATATATACATTATTTCATCATTTAAATTGTTTAAATTATAATAATGAAATATTAGGAAATCAAACTTATTCCTTAATAACTGAACTTTTTTATATTGCAAGAATGTTAATGCCTATATTATTAATCTATATAAGTTATAATTTTAAATTAAGTGAGAAAAAATTAAGTAAAGCATTATTTATTACTGCAGCTATATTTTCTTTTACAATGGTTATAACTAATTTGTTTTTAATTGCAATACCTTCATATGACGGTGCGACAAATATTAAAGTAAATTTTTTACAATGGTTTTCTCTAAAAAATCAAAATATAGAATTTATCTATATTGCGTCAAAAGGTATATTTCACATGGCAAATCAAATAAGTGGAACTTTTGTTTTAATATTACCATTGTTAATTTATTATTTTAATAAAAAACATACTTTTTTAAGATTTATAATTATTTGTTCATTAATTTTGTCAATGCTTATGTTAGGTACTCGCGTTGCTTCGTATGGAGCGATTATTATCTGCATTGCAATGTTTGTTATGTATTTATTTTTCTATATTTTAAAAAAAGAATATAATATAAATAAAAAAGTTATAGTTTCTAATTTTTTCCTTATAATCTTTTCAATAGTTTTCTTTTGTTTTAGCCCTGTTGTTTATAGAAATTTTACTTCGACTATACCAAGTGATGATTCATATTCAAAAGAACAAACTATTATTAAAAAATATAATACTTTATTAAAGGAAAATAATAAAAAAGAATTAATCAAATTTATAAAGGAAAACTCATTAATATTTTCTATAAGAGAAAAATATACAAATGAAGTATATCCAGCAGAAAATAATTTAAATTTTTGGATAAATACTTTTAATTTACCAATAGAAAAAAGAAATGATGATAGAAAAATTCAACAACTTATATTGGAGGATGTATTTAATAGAAACAATTCTATTTTTGATGTTTTTTGTGGGATTGGCTCAAGTAGAGTTAGAAATAGTAGTATATATATTGAAAAAGATTTTATAGTACATTACTATATGCTTGGAGTTTTTGGATTATTTGTTTTTATATCTCCTTATGTAATTATCTTATGTTATAGTGTTTTTAAGGTTTTGAGAAGGAATAAACAAACTTTTAATTATAAAAATTGTACTTTTATATTTGCTACATTTTTAACTTTGATATGTAGTATTTATAGTGGTAATGTTTTAGATGAATTAATAATTACTGTTTATTTAGGAATTGTATTAGGAACTTTATTATCGAATATTAATAATAATAGTTCTAAACAAAAATTAGAGGATAATAAGCTTAAATTAAGTGTTATTGTTCCTGTATATAATGTAGAAAACTATTTGGAAACATGTTTGGATAGTTTGATAAATCAAACAATTACTAATTATGAAATAATAGTAGTAAATGATGGAAGTCTTGATAGTAGTCAATCTATAATTGATAAATATCAAAAATTATATCCAGATAAAATAAAAAGTTATATAAAAGAAAACGGTGGGTTAAGTGATGCTAGAAATTATGGATTAAAATATGCAAAAGGGGAGTATATTGCTTTTCTAGACAGTGATGATTATGTAGAATATAATATGTATGAATTAATGTATAATAAAGCAGTATCACAAAATTTTGATGTTGTAGCATGCAATGTAAAATATGTATATGAAAATGAAAACAAAACTTTCTTATGTAATTCTAAAATATATTCTGATCTATTTGAAGAAAAAGAAATAAAAAAACTAATGTTAGATATATATCCTGCTGTATGGAACAAAATTTATAAGAGAGAAAAATTTCAAAAATTTAAATTCAAGAAAAATGCTTGGTTCGAAGATGTTGAATACTTATATAGAATTTTTCCTTATATTTCATCTATGGGGACTATTGATAAAGCATTAATAAATTATAAACAAAGAGAAGGTGCAATAACAAAAACTTTTGACGAAAGATTATTACACCAAATATCTAATTGGAATGGAATTGTTGAGTATTATAAAAAAAATAATTTATTAGAAAAATATGAAAAAGAAATAGAATATTGCTATGTTAGATATTTATATGCAACTCTAGTAAGTCATTCTTTGAATTATAATAATTATGATTTTTTCAAAAAGGTATTGGATGAATGTGATAAAAATGTAAAAGAAAACTTCCCTAATTATAGAAAAAATAAGTATTTATATACAAATGGCTTAAAAGGTTTATATTTATTATTTTATAATAAAAAAATTATTAAAAAATTATATAAATATAAACATAAAAATGGAGGTAATAAATAATGAATAAATATTTTGATTTATTATATAAAGATAGTTTTATTAAATTTATAAAATTTGTAAAAAATAATTTATTAAAAGAGAAAAAAACTTTTATTGTAACAGCTAATCCAGAAACTTTTATGTTTTCTGAAAAAGACAAAGATTTAGAAAATATTATCCTTGATAAAAATGTAACGATTGTACCAGATGGTATTGGAATTGTTAAAGCTGCTAAAATGATAAATAATCCAGTTAAAGAAAGAATAACTGGAATTGATATAGCCAATGAATTATTAGATATAGCTAATGAAAATAAATTAAGTTTATATTTATTTGGTTCTGCTAAAGAAGTAATTAAAGCAATGGAAGAAGTAATAAATAAAAAATATCCAAATATAAAATTATTAGGCACAAGTGATGGTTATGTCAAAGATAAAGATAAAGTTTTTGAAAAAATAGCTAAATTATCTCCAGATATAGTAATGGTAGCTCTTGGAATACCAAATCAAGAAAAACTAATTTACAAGCATTACAATAAATTTAAAAAAGGTGTATTTATAGGAGTAGGTGGATCTTTTGACGTTATAAGTGGTTATAAAAAAAGAGCTCCTAAATTATTTATAAAATTAAATTTAGAATGGTTATATAGAATTTTAAAAGAACCAAAAAGAATAAAGAGATTTTATAATAGCAATGTTAAATTTTTAATGAATATTCAAAAAAAAAAATTAAATAATAAAATTAATATATTGTTTTTAATAATTTGTTGTTTAATTTTGTTATTTGGATTATTTAATTCTATTTTTAATCCAAAAGACATTAATCAATATGAAAATCGTACTGCATATAAAATACCAAAATTTGAACTGAAAGGTTTTATTAATAAAACCTTGCAAGATCAAATTGAACTTTCATTTTCAGATCAAATACCAATGGCCATTCTAATGAAAAAAACATATAATTATATTCAAGCATTCACATCACAACAAATTACAAATATATTATTAAAAAACAAATGTAATAATTTATATATAAATATAAATGATAGTATTAGTACTTTTGGTTGTGATAAACACTTGGTATATAAGCAATCAACTCTAAAATCTGATAAAGAGAGTTATAAAAAAAGAATTGAAAATATAAATAAATTTATTAAAAACATGAATGGAAAGGTTTATTTATATTATATTGAAAAAGATACAGATATAAATTTTGTTAACAATAAAAAATCTAATATATATGAATATTTAGAAAAAAATATAAATTCAAAAAATATGTATAGATTTGAAATAAACAATTTTGAAGAGTATAAACAATATTTTTATAAGACAGATCATCATTGGAATTATAAAGGTTCCTATTTAGCATATAAAGATTTAGTTAATATTTTAACTAATGAGAAACCTTTAAATTTTGAAAATGAAAAATGTATAAATGATTATTTTAGTGGTTCTAAAGCTAGTATAGGTGGTGTTTCATCTATATATAAAGAACATTTTTGTGCTTATGAATTTGAATTTCCAAAACTTGATATTTATATAAATGGTAAAAAAGAAAACTATGGAAAAGAAGAATATTATTTTAAAAAAAATAATGAATATGTTTCTTATGCTTTATTTTATGGTGATGATTATGCTGAAATAATATTTGATTCAAATAATTCTAAAAAAGAAAATATTTTAATTATTGGAGAATCATATGATAATGCTATTTTAAAATTATTATCAACTCACTTTAATAAAACATATTCAATAGATTTGCGTCATTATGAAAAATATGCAGGAGAAAAATTTAATTATTTTGATTATATTTTAGAAAAAGATATAGATAAAGTTCTTTTAATAGGTAATAAGGATTATTTTTTATTGGAAGACTTCTATTTGGAGGTATAAGATATGTTATTTAGTAGTTTAACATTTTTATTTGGATTTTTACCTGTTTTATTTTTAATCTACTTTATTTGTCGAAATAATTTTGCTAAAAATATTATTTTGCTTCTATTTTCATTAATATTTTATGCTTGGGGAGAACCTAAATACATATTTTTAATGTTGTTTACAGTGTTAATTGTATATATATTTGGCATATTAATTGATAGATGTGATAAAACAAAAAAATATATAAGAAAAAAAGTATTTTTTATAATATGTATAGTATTATTAATTTTTAGTTTAGTATTTTTTAAGTATAGTAATTTTATCTTTCAGAACATAAATAATATTTTTGGAGCTAATATAAAAACTTTAAAAATAGTATTGCCAATAGGAATTAGTTTTTATACTTTTCAAATTCTTTCTTATATTATTGATTTATATAATAAAAAAATAAAGGTACAAAATAATTTTTTTAATTTAGCTTTATATGTTTCATTTTTTCCTCAATTAATTGCTGGACCGATAGTTAGATATGAAACAATAGAGGAAGAAATTTCTAATAGAAAAGAAAGTTTAGAAAATATAGTTTCTGGAGCTAAAAGATTTATTATAGGATTATCAAAAAAAATAATAATTGCTAATCAAATGGCTATATTTGCTGATTTAATTTATAATAATTATTCTGTTTCTTATGGAACATCTATAATTTGGCTTGCGACAATTGCTTATACATTTCAGATATATTTTGATTTTTCTGGATATAGTGATATGGCTATAGGTTTAGGTAAAATATTTGGATTTAATTTTTTAGAAAATTTTGATTATCCATATATATCGACTTCTATTACTGAATTTTGGCGCAGATGGCATATATCTTTATCCAGTTGGTTTAGAGATTATGTATATATACCTTTAGGAGGAAACAGGGTAAATAAAACTAAATGGATTAGAAATATTATAATTGTTTGGTTGTTAACTGGTTTATGGCATGGTGCTGCTTGGAATTTTATCATTTGGGGATTATTTTATGGATTTTTACTTTTATTTGAAAAATTATTTTTCAAAAAAGTATTAGATAAATTACCAAAATTTATTTGTTGGTTATATACTATTTTTATTATATTAATAGGATGGCTAATTTTCAGAGTCAATTCATTAGAACAATTAATAATATATTTAAAAGAAATGTTTATATTTAATAAAACTGATTGGATTTTTATTTTATCTAATGAGCTTACAACTTTTAATTCGTTGATTTTTATTATACCAGCAATAATTTTTTCTACACCTATCATAAAAAAAATTAATATAAAATTTGGTGGGAAAGTTTGGTATACTACAATTTATAATATAATGTTATTAGTGCTGCTATTAGTATGTATTACTTGTTTGACAAGTTCTTCATATAATCCGTTCATTTATTTTAGATTTTAATAGTTAAAAAAGAGAGGAAGTTTAAAAATGTTGTTTAATTCATTTAAGTTTTTAATTTTTTTTCCAATTGTTACTTGTATATATTTTTTAATAAAAAAAGATAATATTAAATTAATTTGGTTATTGATTTGCAGTTACTTTTTTTACATGTGTTGGAATCCAATTTTTGCTTTATTAATGTTGTTTTCTACCTTTGTTACTTATATTTTTAGTTTATTAATGGAAAAATACAAAAAGCATAAAAAATTATTTTTAATTTTAAGTTTAATTATAAACTTGTTAATATTATTTTGTTTTAAATATCTTACTTTTATAATTGAAAATATAAATAATATATTTAAATTCTTCAATATTAGTGGTATAAAAACATTTGATATATTATTACCAGTAGGTATTTCATTTTATACATTTCAGGCATTAAGTTATTCTTTTGATGTTTATAGGAATGATGTAAAAGTAGAAAAAAATTTTATAAAATATGCACTTTTTGTTTCTTTTTTTCCACAATTAGTAGCTGGTCCCATTGAAAAGTCAAAAATATTTTTGAGTCAGTTTAATTTAAAACACAAATTTGATTATAATAAAGTTAAAAACGGTATTTTAATAATGTTAGGTGGTTTTATTTTAAAACTTGTTATTGCTGATCGAGCTGCAATAGCAGTAAATCAAGTATATAATAATTTATCATTATATACAGGATTATCATTAATATTAGCAACTGTACTTTTTGCTTTTCAAATATATTGTGATTTTTATGCTTATTCATTAATAGCAAAAGGGTCTGCACAGGTATTAGGATATAATTTATCACAAAATTTTAATAAACCTTATTTATCAACTAGTATAAAAGATTTTTGGAGAAGGTGGCATATTTCACTTAGTACTTGGTTTAAGGAATATTTATATGTTCCACTTGGTGGTAGTAAAGTAAGTAAGTTAAAAACAATAAGAAATATTTTAATTGTTTTTTGTGTTAGTGGTTTATGGCATGGTGCAGCTTGGACATTTCTAATATGGGGGTTATTACACGGATTATATCAAGTTATAGGAATGCTTATTAAAAATATTAGAAATAAAATTTCAAATATTCTTTTATTAGAAAAACATCCATTAATACACAAAATATTTCAAATAATAATTTGTTTTATACTTGTGGATTTTGCTTGGATTTTCTTTAGAGCTAATACTTTATATGATGCTTTTTATGTAATAAAAAATATTTTTGATTTTTCAGAAGGATTAAAACTAGCTAATTTTGGTTTATCAAGAGCAAATCTTGTGTTATTATTCTTCTCTATAGTATGTTTAATGATTTATGAGATATTTAATCATAAGTTTGATATTATAAAATTTATTAATAAAAGAAACATTATTGTTAGATGGATTTTATATTTTATAATAATATATATAATACTTATTTTTGGAATTTATGGTCCAGGTTATGATGCTTCTCAATTTATATATTTTCAATTTTAGGAGGTATACATGAAAAAAATTATAATTAAAGTTATTATATTTACAGTTTTATTTTCTATTTCACTTTTTGTAGTTTCAAAAATTTTTGTTAGAAAAGGTGATGGTTATGGAACTGATGTACTTTCATTCTATAATGAGAAAGAAAATTCTATGGATTTAATATTTTTTGGATCATCACATAGTTATTCAACGTTTTCTCCTAAAGTTTTAGAAGAAAAAACAGGGTTAAAGTCTTATAATTTTGCAACTCAACAACAACCTCTTTGGATTACATATCATTACATGATTGAAAGTTTAAAGTATCAAAAACCAAAATATTTTGTTTTGGAAATATTAATGACTAGTGTAAATCAAAGTTATATGGAAGAAGGAGTAAATCGCGATGCAATAGACAAAATGAGATTTTCATTTAACAAAATACAAGCAATAAATTCTAGTGTTGAAAATTTTTCTGATAGAATAAGTTATTACTTAAATATAATAAAATATCATAGCAGATGGAATGAGTTGAGTAAAAAAGATATAGTAGATAATTTAAAAAATAATATCAGTGACTCTAAAGGGTTTACTTATTTAAAAGGAAATGTTGAGCCTGCATATAAAAATGATGTTACTAATTTTAAAGAAACTAAAAAGATAACTAAAAAGAATAATTTATATTTAAAAAAGATTATTGAATTAGCTAAAGACAATAATATAGAATTGATTTTAGTTAAAAGTCCTTGTACAATAACTAAGGAAAATCAAGCTTATTATAATTATGTTGAAGAAATAGCAAAAGAAAATAATATTAAATATTTGAATTATAATTTGTTATATGATATACTTGAATTAGATTTTGAAAATGATTTTTATGATAGTGGTCATTTGAAAGGTGAAGCAGCTATAAAAGTAACTAATCATTTTGCGAAGTATTTGATTGAAAAGTATGATATACAAGGAGGTAAATAATGATAAAAGTTATGACTGTTTTTGGAACTAGACCAGAAGCTATAAAAATGGCCCCGTTAGTTAAGGAGTTAAATTCTAGAGAAGAAATAGAAAGTATAGTATGTGTTACTGCTCAGCATAGAGAGATGTTGGATCAAGTATTAGAAACATTTGATATTAAACCTGATTATGATTTAAATATAATGAAACAAGGACAAACATTAGGTGATGTTACTACAAGAGCGCTTAAAGGTCTTGAAGCAGTAATTAAGGAAATTAATCCTGATATAGTTTTAGTACATGGTGATACTACTACTACTTTTGCAGGAGCTTTAGCCGCCTTCTACAATCAAGTTGATATTGGTCATGTAGAAGCTGGATTAAGAACTTATGATAAATATTCACCATATCCAGAAGAAATGAATAGACAAATGGTTACTTGTATGACCGATATGTATTTTGCTCCTACAAAACTAAGTGCTTCAAATTTAATCAAAGAAGGCAGAGATAAAGAAAAAATATATATTACGGGAAATACCGCTATTGATGCTATGAAAGTCACTATAAATAAAGAATATAAAAGCGAGATTTTTGATTGGGTAGGAAATGACAGAATGATTCTTTTAACGGCTCATAGAAGAGAAAATTTGGGTGAACCAATGAAAAATATATTTAGAGCAATTAAAAGAATAATAAATGAATTTCAAGATGTAAAAGTTGTTTATCCAATACATTTAAATCCCAAAATAAGAGAAATTGCAAACGAGATTTTTAATGACTGTGAGAAAATTAAAATAATAGAACCTTTAGAGGTGTTTGATTTCCACAATTTTCAAAATAAATCTTACATAATATTAACAGATAGTGGTGGTATTCAAGAAGAAGCTCCATCTTTAGGTAAACCTGTATTAGTATTAAGAGATACTACTGAAAGGCCAGAAGGAATAGAAGCTGGAACATTAAAACTTGTAGGTACGGATGAAGAAGTAATATATAGAGAAACAAAACTATTATTAGGTAATAAAAAAATTTACGATAAAATGAGCAAAGCTAGTAATCCATATGGTGATGGAAAAGCTAGTCAAAGAATAGTAGATGCGATTATTCAAAAATATAGTAAAGCAAAATAAAATTTGTCTTTAATAAAAAACATTAAATATCATATAATATATTAGAAATGTAAATCATATCAATTTGACAAATATTTTTAAATTTGGTATCATGTTAATTGTCGATGGCACATTATTCTAGTCAGAGATTTATTATGAGGACGGGGCTAAAAATCCGTTAAAGAGCATATCTGTGAAACTTCTTGTGCTTGCTTCTTTTGCCCAAATTGGGGTGAGTGCTGGAAATGAGAGTGTTGGGCATCCATAATGGCATATGTAAATGACCCACCATTCGTGGAGACCTATTCTTGTGTTTGGCCTATACGAACAAACTGACGGACTGAATACGAAATAGGATTAAACCTACCAAGTGGCGAAAGTTACGGGTAGTGTAGCTTGTCTTGAGTGAGTAATAGGGATTATTGATTAACAATTTAGTAAGTTTATAGCTAGAACTTATATAAGTTGCAATATGAAATATTGTTTGCAAAAAAGAATTAATAATAAAAATTTGGTGAGGAAATCTTCTAGGGTGTTGTTAATATAGGATTGCAGTGCATACTAAGTGGCAATCAAGTAGTATATTTGGTGACAATATACTGAATTCTTTAAAGGGGAACCGCCTACTGGTAACGGTAAGTAGAATTTAGGGAAATCCAACTTGACCTAAGATGCAAAGTTAATTATATTAACGCCATTATATATTAAAGACTATTCATTAGTCTTTTTTTGTTGTTAAAATAGGTATTTTGTGTTAAAATTATAATAGGTGATAAATAATGGAAGAAAATAAAAATGTTGAGATAGTACAAAATAATAAAGAGATAATGAATGAAGAATTTGCTTCTACTCAACAAGAAGTTGCAGAAGAAATAGATTCTGATTTTTCTGATATAAATAAAGAAGAAATGAAAAAAAATTATATTATTATAGCAATTCTTTATTTTGTTGTAATTATTTTATTTATATTGTTAGTACTAGGTATAAAAAATCAAAAAGATACAGTTAAAGATAAAATAGATAGCAACAAAGAAGTTAATGATAAATTAGAACAAGAAAAAAACGAGGAAGTTGTTATTCCAGAAGAAAGACCAAAAAATCAAACTCCAGAAGAAATTATTATTCCTGATATAAATAATAATAATGGTTTAAATGATGAATTAAATATTTTAGATCAAATATAGAGGTTAACATGAAAAAAAATAATAAGAAAAAAAATACGGTAGATTATAGTTGGATAATTAAAATAGTGCTTTCTAGTTTTTTAATATCAGTAGTATTTACACTTATATCAGAAACAGTAATACCTAATGTAGGAATTATATTAGGTTCAATTTTAACATTGGTTTTTATACTTGTAGGAGTTTTATTTGATATGATTGGTCTTGCTGTTGCAACCGCAGATGAAGCACAATTTAATTCAATGGTAGCTAAAAGGGTTAAAGGTGCTAAAATGGCTTTGAAATTAAAGAAAAATGCAGATAAAGTATCAAGTTTTTGTAATGATGTAGTAGGAGATATATGTGGTATAGTATCGGGATCTACAGGCGCAGTTATTGCTATAAAAATAGTAGAATATTATAATTTTAATCCATTATTAGTTACACTTATTATAATGGGTATAATTTCTGCTTTAACAATAGGTGGTAAAGCGTTAGAAAAGGGTTATGCTATGAAAAAAAGTAATAGTATTTTATTTGGTTTTGCTAAGTTTTTAAGTTTATTTGTAAAAGAATGAGGTGTTGTATGAAAAATAAAGGATTCACTCTTGTAGAATTATTAGCAGTTCTTATTATACTTGCTATTATATTTGTTATTTCTGTTCCTTTAATGACTGAAATATTAGATCAAAGTAAAAATACGCTATATAAAAAACAAATTAATACAATTCTAGATGCAACTTATGATTATTCTTTAAAATATATTGAATATTTACCCGAAGACAATAATATCAGTTATATAACACTAGGAGAATTAAAATATGAAGGTATAGTTGATTATGATTTAACTGATCCGGAAACAAATGAAAGATTTAAAAATGAATTAGTCATAAGTATTAACAAAGTAGGTACAGGATATAAAAATAGTGATATACATGCTAAATTAAAAGGTGACTATTTATATATAGTAGAAGTTGATAAATTAAAAGAAGCTAAAAATTTAAAACCCATTATTACTTTGGATGGTTTAACAAAAAATACAGATGGAAATTATATTTTAACACTCGATTTAAATCAAGAAATTAATAATATTGCTTATAGTGCGATTTCCGCAAATGGAGTAGATTTAACTAAAAAAGTAAAAAAATATATTTTATTAAATGATATTCCAACTGATAATATCACTACAACTAATTCAGGTATATATAAAGTTCATTATACAGTAGTAGATAACAATGGGTATGCTAATACAGCTACCTTAAGTATTATAATTGCGGATACAACAATACCTACAATTACGCTTCCAAATACAAATAAAATTGGTAAAGATGTAACAAATTTTGATTTATTAAAAAATGTTACTTGCGAAGATAACAGTGGTTATTGTGATATAGAGTTTTCTGGAGAAATAGATTATGGTGTTGTTGGAAAATATATAATTACATACACAGCAAAAGATCCAAGTGGAAATACAAGCATAAAGAAAAGAGTAATTACAATAGAATAATAAAAATTATTCTTTTTTTTAAGTTTTTGTGGTACAATAGATAACAATTCATAAAAAGGAGAGTATTATAATGAAAAAAATTAAGTTAATTGTATTAGTTTTATTAATAGTTTTATTAATTATAATTCTTTTTTATGAAATTTTTGGAACAAATTTATCTTACTTATCTTCTAGAGAAATAAAAGAAAATAGAATTTTAAATACAAATTTAATTACTCAATTAAAAATTAATAATGTAGATGCAATTTACGAAAAAAATACCAATACATTTTATTACACGATTCCAAGTAAATATGAAAATAATTTATATATTTTAAACTTAAATTTAGAAGATGGATTTAAATATAAAATAATTGATGAAACATTAAATATTATTAAAGTTAATTATACTAAAGAGATAAACGTTATCATTTACAATGATAAATATTATTTTGAAACAAAAATACAATTAACAAATCTGCCTTTAATAAATATACTTAGTGAAGATGAAATTACTTCTAATGATACTAAGACACAGTTTAATTATTTTAATAATACTAATACTAAAAAAACAATTAATTTGAATAGTTTAATCAACATTAGAGGATCAACATCTAAATGGTTTGATAAAAAATCTTATAAAATAAATTTTACTAATAAATCGTATACAGATGAAAAAGATATAAATATAGAAAATTTTTATAATGGCGATTCGTTGATTTTAGATGCTGTTTATAGGGATCCTTCCAAAATAAGAAATGTTTTATGTATTGAGTTGTGGAATAACATTTCTAATGATTTTAGTAATGTAAATATATATAGCGAGTTTGTAGAATTATTTATAAATAATGAATATAAAGGATTATATGTTTTAACTGAACCAATAAATAGAACTAAATTAAATTTAAATAAGACTTCTTCAAATGACACTAGTGTTATTGTAAAATCAAGTGTATGGGGAAAAATTCTTAATATAAGAGAGTATTATAAAATAGGTGAAAATGAATATTTGTATTATGAATTGAAATATCCAAATGATAAGAATATGTACGAAAAATCCTGGAATATAGTGTTAAATAAATTATCTAAATATTATAATAATGTAGATTTGTATGATGTTATAAAAAATAGTTTTAATATAGAAAATTATATTGACATGATAATATTTAATGCATTTACAAATAATGTAGATAATAAAATTGAAAAAAATAATTATTTCTATATAAATAGTTTAACAGATCCCCAACTGTTTATACAGCCTTGGGATATGGAATATACTTATGGACTTTTATTTGCAGAGAATATGTTTAACAATTTTATAAAAAAAGAAGATTATAAAATAATATACACTAAATTTTATCACACAAATTCCTCTGAAATAAATAAATTACTAATAGAAAGATATTGGGAATTAAGAGAAAATATTTTAACTATAGATTTTTTTGATAGCTTATTAGGTAAATATTTAGATGAATTAACTAAGGGAGCTGCTTCAAGAGATTCAGAGAAGTGGTATGAATATGATATAGAAAAAGAAATAGAAGAAATAAGAAGTTGGATTTACAATAGAATAGAATTTTTTGATGAATACGTGGAAAGCATAGAAAATGAAAAATCTTAGAAATGAATTAAAATATAAAATAACAGATAATGATTTTTATTTGTTAAATCTTAATTTAAAAAACTTAATAAAAAAAGATTCTAATTGTAAAGATGAGTTTTATAGCATTTCAAGTATTTATTTTGATAATTATAAAAAAACTTCTTATTATCAAGTTAAAAATGGAATAAGTGAAAGATGGAAATATAGAATAAGATTTTATAACTATGATGATTCATATATAATGTTAGAAAAGAAATATAAAATAAATGGATTAACTAATAAAAATGGTGTTAGAATTACTAGAGAAATGTTAGATAATATTTTAAAAGGTAATGTGAAAATTGAAAAAAATCATAATAAATTATTAAACGAATTTATAATTAAAATAAAAACTGAATTATTAAAACCAATAATATGTATTGAGTATGATAGAATACCTTATGTATATAAACTTGGAACAGTTAGATTAACTTTGGACTATAATATAAGGTATACAAATAATTATAGTGATTTATTTAATAAAAATAAAAAAGTGCATTATTTAAAAGATAAAATATTAGAAGTCAAATATAATGAATTAATTCCAGATTTTATAAGATATAGATTAGAATTAAATCATTTAGAACAAATATCTTTTTCAAAATTTAATAATTGTATAGACAATTTAAATAGGAGGTTTTAGGTATGATTTTAAAAGTAACCTTTGATGAAATATTTAAAGATAGTTTTTTAAATAATTTTTCATCTAATGTGTCAATTCCAACAATATGTGTGACACTTATATATACATTTTTATTATCTATATTTGTATTCTTTATATACAAATTAACTACTAAAAATGTAATATATTCAAAGAAGTTCAATATATCAATGTCTTTGATGTCTATAATAACTGCTGCGATAGTTCTATCTATGCAAGCAAACATTACAGTATCACTTGGTATGGTTGGAGCTTTATCAATAGTAAGATTTAGAACTGCGATAAAAGAGCCGAGAGATTTACTTTTCTTATTTTGGAGTATATCTAATGGTATAATAATAGGAGCTCAGGTTTATTCAATGGCAATAGTACTTGCTATTGTGCTTGGTATAGCTATGTTATTCTTTGATATAATTCCAGAAAAAAAGATTCCATATTTACTAGTTATATATTTTAAAAGTGTAAAAACGAGAGATATAGAAATAATTCTTGGCAGTCATAAAGTAAAATATAAATTAAAATCAGAAAATTTATCTAGTAAAGAATCTAGTTATATTTATGAATTAAAAGTTAAGAAAGATAAATCTTTTGTAGAAGAGATATTAAAAATTAAAGGAGTTAGTGAAGTTAACTTACTAAGTCAAGATGGAGAAAGTCAATATTAAATCAACTTTATTTAGTTGATTTTTTTTATAATTATTATTGACAAAATAGGTAACATATGTTACCATGTAAATGTATTAAGTTGTATCTTGGAGGTGTAATGTATCGGTGAATAATGATCAACTAAAGATTTTATCAAAAATGAAGAAATTAATTAAATTAGGTAAAAGAAGATTCCAAATTAGAGAGACAGAGATTATTTACAAGATTTACTTGAACTAGGCATTAGTGAATCAGAAGCATGGAACGTTATTTTAGAATTAAATAAACATTTTTATTTTAATGATCCTAAACCTTCATATTATAAAAACACTGATACATTAATTTTTAAAAAGCAAATAAATGGTATTGTTGCATATATTAAATTAAAAATTGAAAATAATAATAACCAAGAAGAGATAGTGGTATGTATATCTTTTCATGAAGATAATAGATTTTAAAGGAGAATGTAATTATGAAATGTGATATTTGTGGGGGAACAAATACTTATATTAAAAATTACAAGCATGAATATACGATAAAAGGTAGAAATATAGAATTCGAAAGTGAAAGATGTTTTTGTATTGAATGTAATTCTATCGTATATGATCAAATATTAGATAATATAGCAAGTGAAAAAGCAATAGATACATATAATAAAAAATATGGTATTTGTAAAGAAAAAATTATTGAATTAAGAAATAAATATAATTTGTCTTTAGAGTTGTTTGCTAAAATAATTGGATGTGCTAAAAAGACATTAATAAGCTATGAAAAAGGAACATCTATACCAAACGATAATTATATTATTATTTTAAATAGTTTATTATCAAACCCATTATTAATAATAGATTTGATAGAATCAAATAAAGGTCAATTCACTCAAAAAGAATATTCAAAATTGCAAGATAAACTTATACAAAACAACAACATAAATCAATTATTTTTTGATACTGATTTTGAACCTACTGTATATAATGGTTATACAAGATTAAATAAGAATAAAGTTTTAAATATGATTTTATTTTTAGCGGACACTACAATTTTAAAAACAAAGTTATTGAAAGAAATGTTTTATTCAGATTTTTTATATTATAAAAACACTGGTGCCTCAATAACAGGTTTAGAATATGCAAAAATAACACACGGTCCAGTGCCTGATAATTTTGATGAAATAATTAGTGCTTATGTAGAACAAGGTTTAATAGATTATAAAATTGAATATGAAAACGATTATGAAAATCATAAAATTAGTAGTATTGATAAATTTAATAAAAATATTTTTTTAAGTGATGAATTAAAAATTTTAGAACAAGTAAAAAAATATTTTGAATCTTTTACTTCAAAACAAATAGCAGAGTTTTCACATATGGAAAAGGCATTTACTGAAACTGAATTTAGTAAAAAAATTGAATATGATTATGCCTTTTATTTAAGTTTATAAAATTATTGTATAGTATAAATCAGTTATTCGAAAATTTAGAATAACTGAAAACTATGATAATAGTGTAATAAATTGTTAAAAAACATTACAAAATAAGCTTTTTTAGGCTTATTTTTTTGACTTTGATTTGAAAAATGTGTTATAATGAACTAGGTGAATAGATATGGTAAAATATGATGAAAGCTCAATTAAGATATTAGAAGGACTTGAAGCAGTTAGAAAAAGACCTGGTATGTATATTGGATCAACTGATAAAAGAGGACTTCATCATTTAATATGGGAAATTGTTGATAATGGTATAGACGAAGTTATCAATGGGTTTGGTAAAAAAATAAAAATAATATTACACAAAGATAAAAGTGTTAGTGTAGAAGATGAAGGAAGAGGTGTACCTGTTGGAAAACATTCTAGTGGTATGTCAACTCCAGAAGTAATTTATACTGTACTTCACGCAGGTGGTAAATTTGAAAGTAGCGGATATACTGTATCTGGAGGTCTTCATGGCGTAGGTGCTAGTGTTGTTAATGCCTTAAGTAAATGGATGGAAGTAACTATTAAAAGAGAAGGTTATGAGCACTTCATTCGTTTCAAAGATGGTGGTAAGGTAGATATACCTTTAACTAAAAGAGACAAAACTAGTAAAACTGGTACAAGAGTTAGATTTATGCCAGATGATGAAATATTCTCAACTACTAATTTTTCATTTACTACTGTTTGTGAAAGGATGCAAGAAAGTGCTTTCCTTTTAGAAGGGTTAACAGTAGAAGTGACAGATGAAGAAGATAATAGAAATGAAAGTTTTTGTTATGATGATGGATTAAAAGCATTCGTTGAATACATAAATGAAGCTAAAAAAGAACTACACAAAGCAACTGTAATGAATGGTAGCAAAGATAAAATAGATGTTAAAGTAGCTTTTCAATATACAGAAAGTTATAGCGAAAATATAATATCGTTTGTTAATAATGTTAAAACAAGTGATGGTGGTACTCATGAAGTAGGACTTAAAACTGCTATTACAAGAGTATTTAATGAATATGCTAAAGAAAATGGATATTTAAAAGCCAAAGATAAAAACTTAGAAGGTCCAGATACAAGAGAAGGATTAACTGCTGTCATAAGTTTAAAAATACCTGAAGCTTTACTTCAATTTGAAGGACAAACTAAAGGTAAACTTGGAACACCTATTGCTCGTACAGTAGTAGATAGTATAGTATCTGAAAAGTTAAAATTCTTTCTTGAAGAAAATAAAGCAATTGCTACTGCAATTTTAAACAAAATGATTAAGAGTAGAAATGCTAGAGAAGCTGCAAGAAAAGCTCGTGATGAAGCTAGAAATGGTAAAAATAAAGATAAAAAAGAAAGAATTATTAGTGGTAAATTAACTCCTGCTCAAAGTAAGAATCCTAAAATAAATGAATTATTCTTAGTCGAAGGTGATTCTGCAGGTGGATCTGCTAAAACAGGTAGAGATAGAAAATATCAAGCAATACTACCACTTCGTGGTAAAGTATTAAATACAGAAAAAGCATCATTAGATGAAGCTTATAAAAATGAAGAAATAAATACTATGATACATGCAATTGGTGCTGGTGTTGGAAGTGATTTTGATATAAATGATTCAAATTATGATAAAGTAATAATAATGACCGATGCAGATGTAGATGGATCTCATATTCAAATATTACTTTTAACATTCTTCTATAGATATATGAAACCTTTAATTGAAACAGGACATTTATATATCGCAATGCCGCCACTTTATAAAATTGAATGTGGTAAAGAAGGAGAATATGCTTGGACAGAAGAAGATAGAAAAGCACTTCTAGAAAAATATAAAGGTAAATCAACTAAGACACAAAGATATAAAGGTTTAGGAGAAATGGATGCTAATCAATTATGGGAAACAACTATGGATCCTAATACAAGAAGTTTAATTAAAGTAAGTATCAATGATGCTGCTTTAGCTGAAAAAAGAGTTAGAGTTCTTATGGGAGATAAAGTAGAACCTAGAAAAGAATGGATAGAAGAAAATGTAGAATTCTCACTAGAGGATAATTATAAAATTAATTAGGAGTGAAGTATGGCAAAGAAGAAAGAAGAAACAAACGAAATGTTAGGTAGAATTTATGATTATACTCTAGAAGAAATAATGGGAGATAGATTTGGACAATATGCTAAAGATATTATTCAAAATCGTGCTATTCCAGATGTTAGAGATGGTTTAAAACCTGTTCAAAGAAGAATTCTATATGCAATGTTTAGAGATAAAAATACTTATGATAAAGCCCATAAAAAGAGTGCTACAGCAGTAGGAAATGTTATGGGACATTACCACCCGCATGGAGACTCATCTATATATGAAGCAATGGTACATATGAGCCAGTGGTGGAAACAAAATGAATGTTATATAGACATGCATGGTAATAATGGATCTATGGATGGTGATAGTGCTGCTGCTATGCGTTATACAGAAGCAAGACTATCTAAAATAAGTGGTGAACTTTTAAAAGATATAGATAAAGATACAATAGAATGGGCACCTAACTTTGACGATACATTATATGAACCAATAGTTTTACCTGCTAAATATCCTAACTTACTTGTTAATGGTGCTAAAGGTATTTCTGCTGGATACGCTACAGAAATACCACCACACAACCTAGGTGAAGTTATAGATGCTACTATAAAAAGAATAGATTCTCCAAACTGTAGATTAGATACTATTCTTGATATAGTAAAAGGTCCGGACTTCCCAACAGGAGGAATTGTAGAAGGAAAGACGCAAATAGAAGAAGCTTTAACAAAAGGTAGAGGAAAAGTAATAATTCGTTCTAAATATGAAATAGTAGAAGACAAAAAGAACAAACAAGTAATTATACATGAAATACCTTTTGAAGTTAATAAAGCTAACTTAGTTAAAAAAATATCTGATATTATCTATGATAAAAAAATAGATGGTATAACAGAAATAAGAGATGAATCAGACAGAGAAGAAAAGGTTAGAATTGCTATTGATTTAAAGAAAGATGCTAATGTAGATAATATACTTAATTATTTATTTAAAAATACCGATTTACAAGTAAGTTATTCTTATAACATGGTGTGTATAGTAAATAGAAGACCTATGATAGTAGGTGTTGTTGAAGTATTAGATGCATATATTGCTCATCAAAAAGAAGTAATAACACGTCGTACTAGATTTGATTTAGAACACGCTAAAGCAAGAATGCATATCGTAGAAGGTTTAATTAAAGCTTTAGATATACTAGATGAAGTTATTAAAACTATTAGAGCTAGTAAAAATAAAAGTGATGCTATTAAAAACTTAGTAGAATGTTATGATTTTAGTGAAAAACAAGCAGAAGCAATAGTTAATTTACAACTTTATAGATTAACTAATACAGATGTTAATGTATTAAAAGAAGAACATGCTAATTTACTTAAAGTAATTGCTATATTAGAAAGTATCTTAAGTGATGAAGAAAAATTAAAAACTGTTATGAAAAAAGAGTTAAAAGCTATTAAAGATGAATATGCTACTCCAAGAAAAACAGAAATAAAAGATGAAATAACTGAAATAAAAATTGATACTCAAGCAATGATTCCAAAAGAAGATTGCATAGTAGTAGTAACTAAAGATGGTTATGTAAAAAGAGTTTCCAAGAGAAGTTATGCCGCATCTAATGAAGAAAAAACAGGATTGAAAGAACAAGATTATGTTATAGGTATGTATGAATTAAATACACTCGATACAGTACTCTTGTTTACTGACATTGGTAATTATTTATTTGTGCCAGTACATGAAATACCTGATATGAAGTGGAAAGATTTAGGTAAACATATAAGTAATATAATTAAAATAAATCCAGAAGAAAATATTATAGATGCAATACCTATAGTAGATTTTAATACAGATAAATATATTACAGTATTTACTAAAAATGGTATGATTAAACGTACTTTAATTAGTGAATTAAAAGCTTTAAGACATACTAAACCAATGCCTTATATTAAACTTAAAGATGGAGATATAGTTGTTAATATATCTTATAATACTGGTACTGATGTATTTATAACTACACATAATGGATTTGCTTTAAGATATGATATAAATGAAGTGCCGCTTCTTGGAAGTCGTGCTAGTGGAGTTAAAGGAATTAGTTTAAAAAATGATGTAGTTGTTTCAGGTAATGTAATTAGTGATGAAGAATATATTTCTCTTATTACAACAAAAAACACTGGTAAAAGAGTAAGAATATCAGATTTTGAAAGAATATCAAGAGCAAGAAAAGGTATTCAAATAATAAGAGATGTTAAAACTAATCCATATTACATATTAAAAGCATTTACAATAAATTCTAGAAATAATATTGGATTAAAGTTCAAAGAAGATATAGAAATAATTAAATTAACTGAACTTCCAATAACAGATAGACATTCAACAGGTACAAGTTTATCTAAACATGATATATTTGATGTATTTGTTGAAAAAGTTTTAGAAAATCCTAAAGAAACAAAAAAGGTTATTGAAGAAGAAAAAGAAATAATAAAAGAAAATGTTTCTTTAGAAAGTATAGATCAACGAATGATGACTATTGATGACTTTTTAGGTGATTTAGATAAAGGGATAGAGTAATCTATCTTTTTTTCTTTCTAAAATAGTGTTATAATATAATTGTTGAATATAGTCAAAGGGTGAATGCATATGAAGAATAAGAAAGTATTAAAGATAATAATACTAACAATTTGTTTAATATTGATTTTCTTTTCAATATTTATGAAATTAAGATTTAATAATGTCTCATTTGAATTACTTTTGTTTAGTATATTTACATCTAAAGGTGGTAATTTTGATATATTATTATATGGTATTTTATTTGTAGTATCAGGTGTTTTAATTGGTTTAGGTATCATATATTTATTAAAATTATTTTATAAAAAAGTATTAAATAAAAAAATAAGTTTTTTAGATAAATTAAGTGATAAGAAAAAATCAATAATAAAACTATTTATTTATATTATAATTGTTATTATATCTATTACATGTTTACTTAGAATATTAAAAATAGATACTTATATAATGTCACAGTCTAAGGAAACTAACCTTTTTGAAGAATATTATGTGGATGGTAGGGATATTAAAATAACTTTTCCTGAAGAAAAAAGAAATCTTATATATATTTATGTCGAATCATTAGAAAGTACTAATATATCAAAGAAAAATGGTGGATTAGTTAAAGAATCTTACATTCCAAACTTAGAAAAATTGGCTTTAAAAAATGTTAATTTTAGTAATAGTGATAAAATAGGTGGAGCACTCCAAGTAAATAATACAGATTGGACTATGGCTGCTTTAATATCTCATACATCTGGAATACCTTTTAAAATATCAATGGATACTAATTTTTATAATAATTATATTAACTCTTTCCCTGGAGTATATAATTTAGGAGATATATTAGAAGAAAATGGTTATAACAATTATTTTATGATTGGGTCGGATGCTGAATTTGGTGGTAGAAAATCATTCTTTGAAACACATGGGAATTATACGATTTATGATTATTATTATGCGATTGAAAATAAAGATATAGAAGAAGATTATTTTGTTTGGTGGGGTTATGAAGATAAAAAATTATTTGAGTATGCTAAAGAAAAAATATTAGAAGCAAATGAATTAGAGGAACCATTTAATTTTACACTACTTACAGTAGATACACATTTTACAGATGGATACATGGATGATTCTTGTGAAGAAGTGTTTGATAATAAATATGCGAATTCATTCTATTGTTCTGATTTGAAAATAGGAGAGTTTATTGATTGGATTAAAGAACAAGATTTCTATGAAAATACTACAATAGTAATAGTAGGAGATCACATGACTATGCAATCTAATTTTTATGAATTAGATAAAAATTATCAAAGAACTATTTATAATACATTCATCAATTCTAAAATAGAACCAGAAAAAGAAAAGAATAGATTATTTTCTACTCTAGATTTCTTTCCGACAACTCTTGCTTCATTAGGAGTAGAAATTGAAGGTAATAAATTAGGGTTGGGTGTTAATTTGTTTTCAGAAGAAAAAACTTTAGTTGAAAAGTTAGGATTAGAAAATTTAAATAAAGAAATAAGTAAAAAATCAAGTTACTATGATAATATAATAATAGGCAAAGAATAAAGAACTTTGTTCTTTTTCTTTTTATGAAATAATGATATAATACATACAGGTGATTTCTATGGATGAGAGATTAAAAAATAAATTATCTTTATTACCACAACTTCCAGGGTGTTATTTAATGAAAAATAAAGATGGAGTTATTATATATGTAGGTAAAGCAAAGAAGTTAAAAAATAGAGTAAATTCTTATTTTAGGGGTAAACACTATGGTAAAACTGCTAAATTAGTTAGTGAAATAGTAGATTTTGAATACATAGTTGTTAATAGTGAGATTGAATCTTTAATATTAGAACTTAATTTAATAAAAAAATATGATCCTAAATATAATATATTACTTAGAGATGATAAATCTTATCCATATATAGAACTTACTGATAATAAGGTTCCAACATTAAAAGTAGTTAGAAATATAAATTTAAAAAAGAAATCTAAACATTTATATGGTCCTTATCCAAACGTTACAGCAGCTAGAAACACAGTTAATCTATTAAATAGACTATATCCTTTAAGAAAGTGTAACACGTATCAAAAAAGACCATGTCTATACTTTCATATAGGAGAATGTTTAGGGTATTGTGCGAATAAAATAGAAGATAGTAAAATACAAGAAATGAAAAATGAAATAATTAAATTTTTAAATGGAGATCACACTTTAGTAACTAAAAAGATAAAAGAAAAAATGGAATATGAAAGTAGTTTACTACACTTCGAAAAAGCTTTAGAATATAAAGAATTACTAGATTATATAAATATAACTTTAACTAATCAAGAAGTAGAACTTAAAGATAATGTAGATAGAGATATATTTGGATATTATTTAGATAAAGGATATTTAAGTATACAAGTATTCTTTATAAGAGGATCTAAAATAGTATCTAGAAAGTCTAAAATATTTGATATAGTAGATGATGTAGGTGAAGAATTAACTAGATATATTGCTAGATTCTATAATAATTTAAATAAACCGAAAGAAATACTTGTTCCAAGTATAGTTGATGATAAACTATTAAGTGAATACTTAGAAATGAATGTAAGAAAACCTATAAAAGGTGAAAAATTAAAGTTAGTTAATAATGCATGTGAGAATGCTAAAATAATGCTAAATGAAAAATTTGAACTTATAAAAAAAGATGAAGAAAAAACAATTAAAGCTAATGGAGAATTAAAAGAAAAATTAAAATTAGATAGACTTTCTAGAATAGAAATATTTGATAATGCTCATCTTTTTGGAACTTATACTGTATCTGGTATGGCAGTATTTATAGATGGAGTTCCAAGTAAGAATAATTATAGAAAATTTAAAATAAGTGTTGATACTAATGATGATTATGGTGCCTTTAGAGAAGTATTATATAGAAGATATTTTAGAGTTTTAAAAGATAATCTAGAAAGACCAGATTTAATAATAGTTGATGGTGGTATAGGACAAATAAATGCTGCTAGAGATATAATAAATAGTTTAAATCTAGGTATACCAGTTGTAGGACTAAAAAAAGATAATAAACATACAACAGAAGCACTTCTAGCTTTTGATCCTATAGAAGAAGTTAAAATAGATAAAAAAAGCAATTTATTTTACTTGTTAGAAAGAATGCAAGATGAAGTACATGAATTTACTATAAATTATCACAAGCAAATAAGAAGTAAAGGTAGTTTATCTAGTATATTAGATAATGTAGAAGGTATTGGAGAAAAAAGAAAAAAAGAATTATTAAAAAAATATAAAACATTAAATAAAATTAAAGAAACTAGTATAGAGGAATTAGAAAATATATTACCTAGAAATATAGCTATAAATTTATTAGATTTCTTAAAAGAATATAATAATAAAAATTGATTTTAATATAAAAAAGTGCTATTATAATACTTACTTGGGGGAATAATATGAATAAATATTTAGAAGAATATAGTTATTTTTTCAATAATATATATCCTTATTTAGGTAAAAAAGAACAAAAAATGTGTTTAAAAGAATTAAAAAGAGAATTAAAATATAAAAAAATTGATGAAAAGAAAGAATTAGAAAAAATATTACTTAAGGATGATATAGTAAAAAGTATTGAAGATAATAAAGAAATATTACTTGCTATAATACCCGAATTAAATGACATGATAGATTTTGAGCACAATCATCCGCATCATCATTTAGATGTATGGAATCATACAATATGTGCTTTAAGTTATTCTTATAAAGATTTTGATTTGAGGTTATGTTTATTACTTCATGATATAGGTAAACCGCATAGTTATCAAGATGGTGATGTTAGACATTTTAAAGGCCATCCTAAAGCATCTAGTAATATTTCAAGAACTATTTTAAATAGGTTAGGTTATGAAAAAGATTATGTAGAAGAGATTTGTTATTTAATAGAAAATCATGATAATCCATTAACTTATTATGATATTTTAGATAACTTTGATTTAACTTTGAAAAGATATTTGATTCAATATTGTGATGCACTCGCTCATAATCCAGAAAAGTTAGAAAAAAGAATTAAATATTTAAAAAGTACTTTAGAAAAATTTAAAGAATGTAAACCTAATATTGAAAAAAAGGTAAAAACTAAAATAAAATATAATTTATAGAAATTGAAATCAAAAAATGATTTCTTTTTTATTTATTTTATAGTATAATTATTAAAGGAGTTGATACTATGGCTAATAAAGCTATAACAAGTAGAGATATAGATTTTGCTAAATGGTATACAGATGTAGTTAAAGCTGCTCATCTTGCTGATTATTCTAATGTTAAAGGATGTACAGTTTTTGAACCTAACGGATATGCTATATGGGAAAAAATGCAAAGTGTACTTGACGGAATGTTTAAGAGATCAGGTCACAAAAATGTATATATGCCAGTACTTATACCAGAAAACCTAATGAAAAAAGAAGGAGAACTAATAAATGGATTTGCTCCTGAAGTTGCATGGGTAACAATAGGTGGTCAAAAAGAATTAGAAGAAAAAATGTGTATTAGACCAACTTCAGAAACATTATTTAGTGATTATTATGCAGCTAAAGTTAAATCATATAGAGATTTACCTTTAAAATATAATCAATGGTGTAATGTAATGAGATGGGAAAAAGAAACAAGACCATTCTTAAGAAGTAGAGAATTCTTATGGCAAGAAGGTCATACAGTACATGCTACTAGGGAAGAAGCGGAACAAGAAACAAGAGATATGTTAAATACATATAAAACTTTCTTTGAAGATTATTTAGCTATTCCAGTAATAACAGGAAGAAAAACAGAAAAAGAAAAATTTGCTGGAGCTGAATATACTTTAACAGTAGAATCTTTAATGTATAATGGCGTTTCTTTACAATCAGGAACAAGCCATTACTTTGGACAAAAATTTAGTAAAGCTTATGATATAAAATTTTTAAATAAAGCAAATGAACTAGAACATGCATATCAAACTTCTTGGGGAGTAACAACAAGAATGATTGGTGCTTTAATAATGGTTCATAGCGATGATGATGGACTTGTTTTACCACCTAACATCGCACCAACAAGGGTGGCTATTATACCAATTGGTGATAATGAAGAAGTAAAAAATCTAGTAGAAGATACATATAACAAATTAAAAGAAAATAATATAAGTTTTTATATAGATGATACAGATAAATCTCCAGGATTTAAGTTTGCTGAAGCTGAAGTAAATGGAATACCAGTAAGAATTGAAATAGGTGCACGTGATTTAGAAAATGGTAAAATAACTATTGCAAGAAGAGATACTAAAGAAAAATATCAAGTAGATAAAGATATTGATATAGTAAGTTATGTAAAAGAATTAATGGATACAATACAAAATGATATGTTTGAAAGAGCAAAGATAAGACGCGATAATCAAACATATGAAGCACATACTCTTGAAGATGTAGAACAAATCATGAATAGTCATCCTGGATTTGTTAAGGCAATGTGGTGTGGCGATGAAGACTGCGAATTAAAAATGAAAGAAATTCGCGGTACTAAATCAAGATGTATTATGGAAAACCACGGTCATATTGATGATAAATGTGTAGTATGTGGTAAAGAAGCAAAAGAGTTAGTTGTATGGGGAATACAATATTAAAAAGGAGAGTTTATGGAAGATATTTTAATGAATGCAGAAATGGAAATGGAAACTGCAATTGAAAATTTAGAAAAAAGATTTTTAAATATACGTGCTGGACGTGCTAATCCTGCTATGTTAGATGCTGTTATGGTAAATTATTATGGATCTGATACTCCATTAAAACAACTTGCTACTATATCAGTACCAGAAGCAAGACAACTTTGTATTAAACCTTTTGATAGAAGTAGTATAAGTGCTATTGAAAAAGGTATTTATGAAGCAAATATAGGATTAACTCCTAATAACAATGGAGAAATGATTATACTTAATATTCCTGCTTTAACAGAAGAAACAAGAAGAGGATATGTTAAACAAGCTAAAGAATATGCTGAAGATTGTAAAATTGTTTTAAGAAATATTAGACAAGATGCTAATAATGATATCAAAAAACTTGAATTACCTGAAGACGATATTAAAGGTGGTCAAGAAGACGTTCAAGAATTAATAAATAAATATAATAAAATAGTAGATGAAAAATTAAAAATAAAAGAAACTGAATTAATGACAATTTAAAAAGTTCATAAGAACTTTTTATTTTATTTTTAGATATAGTGTGTTATAATAATAATGGTGATGATATGAATAAGAATATAGATAAGAATAATTTAAATGATGTTATAAGTATATCTAAAAAAATATTAAAGCTATTTTATACGCTTTTAATAGTGATAGGTGCTTATGTGCTTTTAAGAATAGTTAAGGAATTAGGATTACTAAGTTTTTTAGTTACTATTATAAAAGTATTAAGTCCATTATTTATAGGTATAGTAGTTGCATGGTTATTAAAACCTTTTGTTAAGTGGTTAGAAGATAAAAAAGTTAGAAGGGGATTGGGATCTGCTTTAGCATACGTAATACTTATTGGAGCTATTATATTACTTGTAAAATCTATAATACCACTCATTTACAATCAAACGATAGATTTAGTGGGTAATTTTCCAGATATATTTGCTACTGTTAAAACTTGGATTGAAGGAATATTTAACAATATTAATTCAAGTACAGTAAATATTGAAACCTTCCAAAACAATTTAATGGTAAGATTAGATGAAATATCAGTTAATCTTTCAACAACTCTCCCATCATTTATAATTAATTCTGCCACAACAGTAATTTCTTATATAGGAACATTCTTAATTGGTTTAGTAATTGGTTTCTTCTTATTATTAAACTCTTATAATGTAGAAAATGTTGTTATGGATATAACACCTAAAAAATGGAGAAAAACATTTCATGAATTAGGAGAAAAAATAAACCAATCTTTAAGAAACTATGTTAATGGTGCCTTACTTGATGCAGGAGTAGTATTTGTAATATCAACAATTGCTTTCGCTTTAATAGGTTTAAAAGCTCCAGTACTTTTTGGTATATTTTGTGGACTTATGAATGTAATACCATATGCTGGACCATATATAGGAGGAGCTCCTGCTGTTATAGTTGCATTCTCGCAAGGAACCGGAGTTGGTATTGCAGTACTGATTGCTATTGTTGCTATACAAATGATAGAAGGAAATGTATTACAAACTTTAATTATTAGTAAAACTACTAAATTAAATCCAGTAACTATTATTATAGGATTACTTGTTTTTGGACATTTCTTTGGAATAGTGGGTATGTTATTATCTACTCCGATAATTGGAGTGTGTAAAGTAATAATTAAATATTTTGATGATAAGTATGATTTATTAAACTTCAATTAGGGGGAGTATATATGGAATTCATTAAAAGAAATCCCAAAATATTTATTATTTCTGGTAAAGCTAGAAGTGGGAAAAATGAAATATCTAAAATAATTGAAAAAAGTTATAGTAATAAAAAATGTATTACTATTTCTTTTGGTTATTATATAAAAGATTATGTTAAGAGAATTAGTGATTGGGATGGCAGTGAAGAAACTAAACCAAGAGACCTTTTACAACACTTAGGAATAGAATTGGTAAGAAATAAGATAAATAAAAGATTATTTATTGATAGAATATTACAAGATATTGAGATATTTTCTTACTTTTATGATATAATAGTCGTCAGCGACGTAAGATTGCTTGACGAAATAACAATTTTAAAAAAAATTTATCCTAACTCTACAAGTATTAGAGTAGTCAGAAATAACTATCAAAACAATTTAACCGAAGAACAAAAAAATCATTTAACCGAAATCGATTTAGATAATTATAATGATTTTGATTATATAATAGAAAATGATGATAAGTTAGAAGAAAAGGTAATAAAAATATTAAGTGAGGTGTAGTATGAGTAAAATAGTTGCTATAGATGGACCTGCTGGTAGTGGTAAAGGTACAGTTGCTAAAATATTAGCTGATCAATGTAATCTAACATATATTGATACAGGGGCAATGTATAGGGCAATCGCTTATGCTTCTTTACAAAATAACATTAAAATAAGTGAAGAAGATAAAATAGTTCAACTTGCTAAAAACTCTAAAATAGATTTTATAGATGGTAAAACATATTTAAATGGAAAAGATATTAGTAAAGAAATTAGAACTATGGAAGTAACTAGAATAGTATCTCCTTTGTCTAGTATAGTTAAATTAAGAGAAATACTAGTAGATATGCAAAGAGAAATGGCAAGCAATTTGGATGTAATTATGGAGGGCAGAGACATAACTACAGTAGTATTTCCTAATGCAACATACAAGTTTTACTTAGATGCAACTCTTGATGAAAGAGCCAATCGTAGATATAAAGAAAATAAAGAAAAAGGCATGGATGTAACATTAGAAGAAATAAAGGAAAATATAAGTAAAAGAGATTATAATGATATGCATAAAGAAGTAGGTTCTTTAACTAGAACTGAAGATGCTATTTATATAGATTCTACTAATTTAAACATAGAAGAAGTAGTGAAAAAAATAAAGAACATAATAGAGGTGTAACATGAATTTAAAAGATTTATATATTGACTTTTTTGTAAGTAAAGGACACAAACAAATACCAAGTGCTCCAGTAGTACCTGAAAATGACCCAAGCGTATTATTTAATACTGCTGGTATGCAACCTTTAATACCGTATTTAACAGGTAAAGAACACCCATATGGGACTAGACTTGTAGATTATCAAAAATGTATTAGAACTAATGATTTAGATGAAATTGGTGATACTTATCACCACACTTTCTTTGAAATGTTAGGTAACTGGTCATTAGGAGATTATTTTAAAAAAGAAGCTATTACTTGGAGTTTTGAATTTTTAACTCAAGTACTAAATATCCCTGTTGAAAGATTAGGCGTTACAGTATTTGCTGGTAACGATATAATTCCTACAGACGAAGAAGCAATAGAAATATGGAAAAGTTTGGGAATAAATGAAGATAGAATATGTCCGACTTCAACAGATAATTTTTGGATCGCAGGAGACACAGGACCATGTGGACCTGATAGTGAAATGTTTTATTTTAGAAGTGATGATGAAATACCTACTAAATTTGATCCAGAAGATGAAAGATGGGTAGAAATTTGGAACAATGTTTTTATGCAATATTATAAACATCAGGATGGTAGTATAACAGAACTTCCTAAAAAAAATGTTGATACAGGAATGGGATTAGAAAGAGTAGTTGCTGTTTTAGAAGGCGTTAATGATAATTATAAATCTTCAGTTTGGAAAGATATAATTGAGAAATTAGAAAAAATATCAAATAAAACTTATGAGGGTAATGAAAAAAGTATGAGAATAATCGCCGATCATATTAGAACTGCTGTATTTATTTCTGCAGATCCTGCTGGAATTAAACCATCTAATACAGATCAAGGTTATATACTTAGAAGACTTATTAGAAGAGCAATTCGTCACTCTAAAAAATTAAATATTGATATAAATAGTAATTGGGAAGAAGAAATTGCTATAGCTATAATGAATAAATATAAAAAATATTATATCGAAATAGAAACAAATTACAATGTTGTGTTAGAGGTGTTAAAAAATGAAAAAATTAAATTTAATAGAACCCTTGAAAAAGGCTTAAGAGAATTTGAAAAAATAACAAATAATATAACTAATAATATATTAAATAGAGATTTAGCTTTTAAATTGTATGATACATATGGATTCCCGATTGAACTTACAGAAGAACTTGCGAAAGAAAAAAACATATCTGTTGATGTAGAAGGATTTAAAGAAAAATTTAAAGAACACCAAGAAAAGTCTAGAACTGCATCACAAGGTAAGTTTAAAGGAGGCCTTTCTGGAAACAGTGAAATAGAGACTAAATACCATACAGCCACTCATTTACTTAATGCCGCATTAAAACAGGTAGTTGGTTCTGATGTTCATCAAAAAGGAAGTAATATAACTGCAGAAAGAATGAGATTTGATTTTTCTTGCGATCATAAATTAACTGATCATGAAAAGTTAAATGTAGAAGAATTAGTAAATAAATGGATTAGGGAAGGAATAGATGTAGTAAGTACTGAGATGAGTAAAGAAGAAGCAATTAAATCAGGAGCTGAATGTATGTTCATTGAAAAATATCCTGACATTGTTACTGTTTATTCAATAGGTGACATATCTAAGGAGTTATGTGGAGGTCCACATGTTAAAAACACTAGTGAAATTGGTTCATTTAAAATAAAAAAAGAAGAAGCAAGCAGTGCTGGTGTAAGAAGAATTAAAGCAGTAATAGAATAAAAAAAGTTGAGAAATAATTTTCTCAACTTTTTATCTTGTTTTTGCTATAAAATCTTTAATTTCAGACATTTCTTTAGTACATACAATAGTATCGTCAGCTTTTACTCTTTTAGTTAAAGTATTAAGTAAAGTAATTTTTTCTCTAAGTTCTTTCCAATAACTTGAGTCTTTACTTTTAGCATTCAAACATCTATGAATTAAATCAAATTTATATATAGCTAATTGTTCATTTATATCAAACATTTTGTCCCTCCTTAAAAAACACAACGAGATAGTATTATACACTAATTATAGAAAAGGTCAAGTTTAATTTAACATTTTTCACATTATGTTATTCTTTATGTAAGTTAATCTATATGACAATACTAAAAATTAATTTGATATTAATAATTAAATAAAATTACATAAGGAAATGTAAATAAAAACATAAAATTAGGTAAAAATTCGTTCAAATAAAGAAAAATTGTGTTATAATTATATGTAGGATGTGATTTTATGAAAAAAGAAAAAATATTATTTATAGCTTTACCAGTTTTATGTGCAGTCGCTGCAATACTAGGATTTATATTTGTTGGAAAAGAATCTTCGAATAAAGATGCATTAAAATTCAAACAGGAATACGAAGAACTTAATGGGACAGTTGCTTTTGGTGATATAAAATATAATGATCTAGATATATCTGTAAATAATCCAATGAAATATTCTGATTATGATGAAATAATTGATGTTGTTAAGAATGAAAGCGGAATTATATATTTAGGTTTTCCAGGATGTCCTTGGTGCAGAAGTGCTCTTCCTATATTGCTAGATGTTGCTAAAGATAATGATATAACTACAATATATTATAAAAATATTAAAGATGACCGAGACTCTTATGTTGTAGAAGATGGAAAATTAGTTTATCAATTAGATGATGAAGGTAATGAGAAAAAAGGTGCAGAAGGATATTTTAAGCTTATGGAAGCACTTGATAAAAATCTAACTGAATATGTGATTTCTTACGAAGGTAAAGAATATAAAACCGGGGAAAAAAGAATATATGCTCCAACTGTAGTATTTGTTAGAGATGGTAAAGTTTTAGGTCTACATATTTCAACAGTAGATTCACACAAGAGCGGTTTTGATAAAATGACCGAAGAACAAATAGATGAACTATATGGAATATATGAAGAATATATATTAGAAATGAAAAATTCATCTTGTTCAAAAGATGATGCTTGCTAATATGATTTATCAAATAGTATTAGATGAAATATTAAAACAAATAAATTTAAGTGGTAAAACACCTAAACTTTTATTACATGCTTGTTGTGCTCCTTGTAGCTCTTATGTATTAGAATATTTAAGTGAATTTTTTGAGATAACAATTTATTATTATAATCCTAATATTCATCCCGAAAATGAATATATTAGAAGATTAAATGAATTAAGAAAATTTTTAACTGAGTTTAAATCTAAAAATAAAATTAATTTAGTAGAAGAAATTTATAATCCATTAGAATATTTTAACGAAGTAAAAGGATTAGAAAATCTAGGAGAAAAAAGCAAAAGATGTTATAAGTGCTATAAACTTAGAATGGAAAAAGCAGTTGAATATGCAAAAAATAATAATTTTGATTATTTTACAACCACTTTATCAATAAGTCCTTATAAAAAATCAGATTGGATAAATGAAATTGGCGGTATGTTGGAAAATAAATATAACATTAAATATTTATATGCTGATTTTAAAAAGAAAAATGGGTATAAAAGATCTTTAGAATTATCTAAGGAATATGGATTATATAGACAGGATTATTGTGGATGTATTTATTCTAAACAAGAAAGAGAAATTATTGTTTAATTTCTTTTTTTATTATACAAAATGTGTTATAATTAAAAAGGTGATAGAATGAACCAATTTGAAAGATTAGAATTACTTATAAAAGATAAAATTAATAATATTTATAATAAATCAGTTTTGGTAATTGGTTTAGGTGGTGTAGGCAGTTATGCTGTTGAGGCTTTAATAAGAAGTGGAATACAAGATATAACTATAGTAGACAACGATACAATATCTATAACAAACTTAAACAGGCAACTTATGACTTATCAAAATAATATAGGGGAGTTTAAAACAAATGAAATAGAAAAAAGAATATTATCTATAAATCCTAGCTGTAAAATAACAAAAATAAATAAGTTTATTACTTTAGAAAATATAAATGAATTATTTAACAAAAATTATGATTATATAGTTGATGCCTGTGATACTATTACAGTTAAATTAGAATTAATTAAAATATGCAAAACAAAAGAAATTAAACTAATATCTTGTATGGGTACAGGCAATAAAATGGATCCTAGCAGATTAAAAATATTAGATGTGAGAAAAACGAGCTATGATCCAATAGCTAAAATCATTAGAAAAATGGTAAAAAATGAAAAAATTAAAGGTAAAGTAATGGTTGTTTGTAGTGATGAAGAAGGCTACACTAAAGTAAACGGTATAATTCCTTCTAATTCATTTGTTCCTGCAACTGCAGGATTACTTTGTGCAAGTTTTATTATTAATGATATAGTAGGTGATAAATGTGTTTAAGTTTTTAGAAGAAATAATAAAAAAAATAGAAGGTAATGTATTAGTTTTATGTTTAGATGATAAATTACTTGATAAGTTTGAAAAAAATAATAAGGTTAATTTATATGCTATATATTCTAGTAAAAATAGTAGCGCTATTTTTTCAAAAAACAAGAAAAAACAGACAAATAAAGGAAAAACTATAAATATTAAAAAATTAAGAAAATATATAAATAAGAACTCAATAGATTACTTAATATGTAATATGGATGAAATAAAAGAATATTATAAATATATAATAAAAGATACTATTTATTTAAACAAAGGCACAATTTACATTTATGCATCTAATGATATAGACAAAGATTTTATAATTAACAAATATAAAAGATATAACGTAAAAATAAAACATAATGATTACAAAAATGGCTATATACTTACTATAGATAATAAAAACAGCAAAAATAATTACTTTAAAGATAAATTATATTTTGTAAAAGATACTTTTTATAATATTGCTGAAGTTATAGGGAATATAATGGTTAGTTAGGTGAAATATGAATTTATTGGTAACTGATTTTGATGGTACTTTATTTGATGATAATTATGAAAACAATATAAAATTTATAGAAGAGTTAAACAACACAGATTTAGTAATAGCTACAGGCAGAAATTATCCTAATTTAAAACAAGATTTAAAAATAAAATGTAATTATTATATTTGTAATGATGGTGGTTATATATTAGATAAAGATTGTAATTTATTATATAGAAATTATATAAATAAAGAAACGGTGGCTACTATATATTCTAGAATACTAAAATTAGGTTATGAAGATTATTTTATTGATAATATAAATGAGTTTAGTAAAGAAATAATTGATAATGCAAATAAAATATCTGTTAGAATTCAAAATAACTACCATGATAAAGATACTGAGTATTTATTAGAAGGTTTAGATAATGTATATGCTTATGTAAGCTCAAATTGGATAAATATACTTAGTGTAGAGTCAAAAAAATCTAATGCAATAAATTATATAACTAATAAGAAAAATTACAATAACATATATATTGTAGGTAATGATATTAACGATTATGACATGTTAAAAATGTATAATGGATATCTTATAGGAAATAACAGCGATTTTAATACTATAAACAATTTTTTAGAATTAAAAAATATAATAAAAAATGATTAATTATTAATCATTTTTTTGTTTTTTGATATCCTTTTTCTTCAAAAGTTTTTTTATCTTCGTTCATCGTCAACTCATCCCTTAATTTTCTTAACTCTTCGCATTGTTTTGCTCTAGATATTGTTTTATTTTTATTTAATTGCTTGTTATTTTCAAAAACATTTACTTTTTCTTGTGTTTCTTTTTTTTCTTCAAATTCAAGAAAAATGTTAAGCAATTTTTCTCTTTTTAGTTTTTCTAAACTTTTATTGTTTTCAACTATATATGAAGCCACTGTTGTTAATTGAAATAACGTTGTTAACATTATGGAATAATTAGAAATAGTAAATAAAGTAGGATTTATTGTAGATAGGAAACCAAGAGCTAAGGCAAAAAATAGCGGCCATTCTTTAATTTTTCCTACCGTTGTGCTAGTTATATTTAAGTCTTTGTTTTTGACTTTATATAATATATTAACAATAGCGATTAATCCTTCTCCAAATAAAATTGAAATGTAAGCTGGATTCAAAAATAACAAATTAATTCCAATAACTCCAGCAAAGAATTTATCTGATGCTTGATCTAACAATTTCCCATATTCACTTGTACTACCGTGTTTTCTAGCACTTTTGCCATCAAAAAAGTCTGTAACAGCTCCCATACCGGCGATAATTCCTGTTCCTATAAATAAAGGTATAGAAACGGTAGAGATTGCTATAATAGATGTTATGAGAGTGATAAGTGGTATAATAAGTCTGGCGAACGTCCACATATTTGCTCTTTGTTTTTTATTAGTGTCTTTTTTAAAAAACTCTTTAAACATTGTTTTTGTTCCTAATTTAAATTCTTCCCAATATTTTTTTATTTCGTCTTTCATTTTATAATCACCATAATATCCTCGAAGAAATATTTTACCACTTTTTTGAAAAAAGTCAACATATTTAAAATTTAGAACCATATAATATATTGTATTAGGAAACTAATACTGGGAAACAATAGTGTATGTAAATGTCTCATTTATTTATTGTTTCTCTTTTTTTATTCGACAAAAGTTATAACTAATTTATTATATAGTAATAGTGGTGGGAATATGAGAAAAAGATTTAAAAAGAAAAGAAAGTTTAAATATAAAGTCATAGTATATTTATTCTGTGTAACACTTAGTATATATTTAACAACTTTTGTTTCTAATAAATTAAGGTTGGTTATATCTAATCAAATGATAATAGAAAACATATTTAAAAACAATAATTATGTATATAAAGATAAATCAAACAATCATATAACAGTAAAGTTATATTCGCATATAAAAGAAAATTTTTTTAATTCACCAGTTAATTTGCTTAAAAATGAATTAAAAATGAGTGAAAAAGAAGAAAAAATAGAGTTTATGTATGCGGAAACCTCAAACCCTACAATATATATTTATAATTCACATCAAGGAGAAAAATATTCCATGGAGTATTTGGAAGATTATAATATTGTTCCAGATGTACTTATGGCTAGTTTAATGCTTAAAGATAAATTAGAAAGCAATAACATAAGTAGTATAGTTGAAGAAAGTGACATTCTTAAATACATGAAAGATAATAATTTAGATTACTCCGGTAGTTACAAAGCAAGTAGAATATACTTAGAAAAAATATTAAACTCATATCCTAATATGGATTTATATATTGATTTACACAGAGATGCCGCTACTCATAAAGTTTCAACTACTATTATAAATGATAAACCTTGTGCGAAGATTTTATTTGTTATTGGTTTAGAAAATTCTAATTATAAAAAAAACTTAGAAAAAGTTACAAAATTAAATAATATAATACTTGAAAAATATCCGTCTTTAACAAGAGGTATTATGAAAAAACAAGGTTATGGCGTCAATGGAATATATAATCAAGATTTAGATGAAAGAGTAATATTAATTGAAATAGGTGGACATGAAAACAATATAGAGGAAATAAATAATACGTTAGATTTAATTGCTGAAGTTATAGGAGAATATTTAAATGAAAAAAAATAAGAAAAATAAAATATATAAGTTTATGTTTATGGTTTTATTCTTAAGCTTTTTAGTTGTTTATTGTGCTGAATTAACGGGATATTATGAGTATCAAAACCATAAACATGCAGTTTTAACCGAAGAACAAATAAAACAATTTGAAAAAGATGTAGCAAACGGTAAAGAAGTAGATATAAATGAATATTTAGTTAAAGATGAAAGGGTTTATAACAATAATTTATCTAAAATATCAAGTAAACTGTCTAATGGAATAAGCAAAATCGTCCAAAAAGGTGTAGAAAGTACTTTTAAATTTCTTTCGAATCTTGTAGAAGGAGAATAAAAGTGTTATAATGAATATGGTGATGAAATGAATATATTAAAGAAAGAAAATTGGTGGATTTGGTTACTTTTATTATTACTTTCAAGTGGTTCTAATACTGTCGTTTTAGCCGCTATATTAGATTCTTTTGATAAAAAAGCTTGGTATAGTAAGTGGTATTATTGGGTAATAGGTTTAGTGTTACTTATACCTTTCGCAGTTATGGTTTATGTATTTTATATAGAAATGACTTGTAAAGCAGCAGCTAAATTAGAAGTAAAAGGTAAAGAATATTATTTATCTCCGTATATATGGATAATAATGATTATAATTCCATATATAGGGTGGTTTGCCTTTTTAGCTCTATATCTATATTTAAATATTGCTATACTAGTTAATTTAAAAAATGGTAAAGGTGAAAAGTATATAAAATAAAACAACAGAATTTCTGTTGTTTTTTACATAGTATTTAAACCTAATTTAAATACTTTTTGTTTTGTAGGTTCTCCTATAGAAAGAGAATATATTTTACTGCCGAGAATATGTTCTTGTAAAATAGAAACTTCATTTTCTTTACCGTTTTCTATTACAGGAACCATGATGTATTTTTTTTGAACTAAATCTGTAGAATCATCATTTTTTAATAATTTATATTCGGTTTTATATTTATAAGAATTTAAAATTAAATCTTTATCGGTATTTGCATTAAGTTGTCTTAATTGCATTGCCAAATCTGTTAATGATTTTTTTGAAGAATTTCTAATATATTTTGATAATATTAAATCAGCGGGTATATAAACAAGTAATTGGATATTTAAAGATATAGACATTGCTTCAAATAATGCTTTTAACATTTTTTCTGGTGGTACCCAAAAAGAATTAATAATCATTATAAAAGTTGTCGCAACCCAACCTCTAATTAAAATAGGTTTAACTGTTCTTTGCAGAGAAAAACCAGTTTTTGCTTCTCTTATTTTATCTATTAAATCATAATTAATCATCAATTTCATAGTAATTCTCCTTAATTAATAGTTATTTTAATTTATTTCTTATTTTTTGTCAACTTTCAAAAATATATAATATATTTTTTTTAATATTTGTGATAAAATGTATATAGGTGATTTTTATGAAACAATTAACACGCAGTGAACTTAGAAAAAACATAATGACTATACTTTATCAAATAAATGTATATGAAGCAAACAAAATAGAATATAATGTTGAAGATGTTATAAAAGAAGTAAATCCTATTGATAATGAATTTGTTAAAGATGTAGTATATGGTGTTATTACTAAGAAAGATGAATTAGATAATTTAGCTAATACTTTTTTAAATAAATGGACAATAGATAGATTAGGTAATACTGATCAATCTATTGTTAGAATGGCAATTTATGAATTATTATATACAAAAACACCTGAAATAGTTGTTATAAACGAAGCAATAGAACTAGCTAAACTTTATAGTGACGATGATGTTAAAAATATGATAAATGGAGTTTTAGATAAAATATATAAAAACAAGGTAGATAACCATGAATAATAAATATTTAACAGTAAGTGCGATAAATAGATATTTAAAGGCTAAGTTTGACAGTGATGAAAACTTAAGAGTAGTATTTTTAAAAGGTGAAATATCTAACATTAAATACCACACAACAGGTCATATTTATTTTTCTATTAAAGATGAAGCTAGTAAGATAAACGCTATTATGTTTTCTAGTAGTGCTAAAAAGTTATTGTTTAAACCTATAGATGGTTCTAAAGTATTAGTTACTGGTAGAATTAGTGTATATGAAGCAACTGGTGGATATCAAATATATGTAGATGAAATGTTAGAAGATGGTGTAGGTAATTTATATATAGCTTTTGAAAAATTAAAACAAGATTTAAGTAAAGAAGGTTTATTTGATCAAAAATACAAAAAACCAATACCAAAAATACCAAATAGAGTAGGTGTAGTTACTGCTTCTACAGGAGCTGCTATTAAAGATATATTATCTACTATTAAAAGAAGATATCCTATATGTGAAGTAATACTTTTTCCATCACTTGTACAAGGAGATAATGCTAAAGAAGATATTGTAAAAAATATTAAACTTGCTGAAAATTATAACTTAGATGTTTTAATTGTAGGTAGAGGTGGAGGATCTATTGAAGATTTATGGCCTTTTAACGAAGAAATAGTTGCACGTGCTATATTTGACTGTTCTATACCGGTTATAAGCGCTGTAGGGCATGAAATAGACTTTACAATAGCTGATTATGTTGCTGATATGCGTGCTCCTACACCCACAGGAGCTGCAGAAATGGCTGTACCTAATATAAGTGATTTAATTAATAATATAAATAATTTAAAGATTAGATTAAATGAAGGTATAAATAAAAAAATAAATTATCAAAAATTATATTTAGACTCAATTAAAAATTCATATGCAATTAAAAATCCTTTAATTATGTATGAAAACAAAAAACAAAAACTAGATATTTTAATTGATAATTTAAATAAAACTTTATTAAAAAAATATGACAATGCTAAACACAAGTTTGATTTATTAAAAAATAACTATATATTAAATAATCCTAATTTTCTTTATAAAGATAAACTGATTAAATTAGATAACTTAATAGAAAAATTAGAACTTATAAATCCATTAGGGGTTTTAAAAAGAGGTTATTCATTAACTTATATTGATAATAAAGTATTAAAAAATATTAAAGATGTTAAGACTAATGATAATCTAGTTATTAAACTACACGATGGAGAAATAAATACAACTGTAATAGATATAAAGGAGAATTAATATGACAAAAGAAAAAACTTTTGAAGAAAAATTAAAAGAATTAGAAACTATAGTTAATGAATTAGAATCAGGAGAAATAGATTTAGATTCATCTATAGAAAAATATACGAGTGCTATGAAACTTGTTAAAGAATGTGATGAAAAATTAAAAAATGTTGAAGAACAAGTAAACAAAATTGTTACTGAAAATGGTTCTTTAGAAGAGTTTGAAGTAGAATAATAATTATTAGGGTGGTTTTGTGACAAATAAAGAAATAGAAAAAATACTTAATTTTTTAGATAATGAAAAATTAGAAGAGCTTAAAAGATATTTATTAACTGAGAAAAAGAGAAATAATAATATTTTGAGACAAAAGGCATTTGAAAAATATTTAACTACTAATATTTTTGGACTTGATGGTTCAACTTTACCTTCAATATATATTGGTAGTAAAGATAATGTTCAAATATTTACTAATTTTGCTAGTATATACATATTAAATAAAAATTTTTTAAATATGGAAACAAGTTATTTATCTTTTGAAAAAAATAAAGCAAGAAAAACTTCGCACAGATATAAATTAGTATCAAAAGAAGAAATAAATAAATATGTTAGCAAATTTGAAGAAAAATTAGGATTTAATGAATTTGATATATTGTCTATAGAAAGTTGGTCTGTATTAGCCAGCACTCGATATGATATAGAATATTATGATGAAATAAAACAAAAGAAAATAATAGAAATATTTAGAAAAGTTGAAATAGATACAGCTGATATTTTATTAGATAACCCTAAATATACTATTTATAATGATAAAATGCCTATTTTAAAAGCTGAAAGTGAAATTGGTAAAGCATATATAATAGGATGTAAAAAATAATAAGAATACCTTTTGGTATTTTTTTCTTTATATAAAATATTTTTATTTTTTCATAATATAAATGGTAGTCTAAGAAGGAGTTGCTTTTATGTTTTTTAAAAAATTTAAAAACTTAACTCTAGCTTTATTTCTAACTATATATATTATTCCACAAACCATATTAGCTTATTCAAAAGAGATTATCGCAAGTGGAGAAACTGTTGGTATTAAACTTGAAACAGATGGAATACTAATAGTAGGATCATATGAAATAAATGGCCATAATTCTTTAGTTGAAGCAGGTTTAAAAACTGGTGATATAATAAATCAAATAAATAACAATGAAGTCAATACTGTTGAAGAAATGGTCGATATAATAAGTAATTGTAATTGCGATAATTTAAAAATAGTATATGAAAGAGAAAATAAAACTAAAAAAACAACTCTAAATCTTTATGAAGATAAAGGTGTATTAAAAACAGGATTATATGTAAAAGATTCAGTGTCGGGTGTTGGAACTTTAACTTTTATAGATCCAAATACTAAATATTTCGGTGTATTAGGTCATGAGATTGCTGATACTACTACAGGAGAAATTATAGATATTGAAAATGGTACTATATTTGATTCCAAAATAACTGGAATAACAAGAAGTAGTGAAGGAAATCCTGGTGAGAAGAATGCTTTACTTTACAGTGACAAAGTAGAAGGTGAAGTATATGAAAATACTAATAAAGGTATATTTGGTAAATATACTAGCAATTTTGATACATCTAAACTTTATAAAGTAGCTAGTATTGATGATATTAAGATGGGAGATGCCACAATCCTGACTGTATTAGATGGTGTAGACGTTGGAGAGTTTTCTATTAAAATAACATCTATAAATAAAACTAAGGATAAGCTAAAAAATATTCAGTTTGAAATAACTGATAAGACATTACTTGATAAAACTAATGGTATAGTTCAAGGAATGAGTGGAAGCCCAATTATTCAAGGTGATTATATAATAGGTGCAGTAACACACGTCGTAGTAAACGATCCACATAAAGGTTATGGAATACTTATAGAAAATATGTTAGAAGAAGCGGAAAACTAGATTTATATCTAGTTTTTTTGTATAATATATATGTGATGTTATGAAAAAGAGATTTAAAAAAATATATGTAGAAATAACTAATTCTTGTAATTTAAATTGTGATTTTTGTATAAAAAATAAAAGGCATAATAAATTTATATGTATTGATGAATTTAAAATGTTATTAGAAAAAGTAAAAGATTATACTGATTATTTATATTTTCACGTATTAGGGGAACCTTTACTTCATCCTAAAATAAACGAACTAATAGATATAGCTAGTAAAGATTTTAAAATAAATATAACTACTAATGGTTATTTGATTGATAGAATAAAGGATAATAAAAATATAAGACAATTAAATATCTCTCTTCATAGTTTTGATGATAAATACAAAATAAAGCTTATAGATTATTTAAATAATATTTTTGATACAGTAGATAAATTAATAAAAAATAAAACGTATATATCTCTTAGACTTTGGGTAAAAAATGAATATAATAATAAAATTATTGATTATATAAATAATAGGTATAATACAAATATTAAATATGAAGTAGAACAATTTACAATAAACAATTATATTTTTATAAATAATTTTCACGAATTTATATGGCCTGATTTAAATAATGATACTTATGATGAAATTGGTACTTGTTATGGCTTAATAGATCATATAGGAATACTTGTAGATGGTACTATAATACCGTGTTGTTTGGATAGTATGGGAATCATTGATTTAGGGAATATATATGAAAATAATTTAGATGAAATAATAAATAGTGATAGAGTTAATAATATAATAAATAACTTTAAAAATAATAAAAAATGCGAAGAATTGTGTAAACACTGTAAGTTTATAGAAAAATAATACCTAATAAAATAGGTGAGATTATGGAAATTAAAACAAAAACGATAGAAAATGATTTAGAATATTTAAGACAAATATCTAAACCTGTAGATTTTAATAATGATGAATGGAAAGAAGCTTTAAAAGTACTAGATGAATATTATGAAAATAGTGATACTGTTATGGCAATGGCGTCAGTACAATTAGGAATACCTTTAAGATTAGTTTATTTAAAAAATACAGATTTAAAAAGTTAGATGATACTTCATTTAATGAATCTAGAATACTAATTAACCCCAAAATAATAAGTAGGGAAGTATTAACTAGATACTGGGAAGCATGCGCTTCTTGTTTAAATAATATGGGATTAGTAGAAAGACCATATAAAATAAAACTAGAATATTATGATGAAAATAAGAAAAAACATACTAAAACATTTAGAGGATTTGAAACAACAGTATTATCACATGAAATGTATCATTTAGACGGTATATTACACATAGACAAATCTATTTAACTTTATCAAATGGATAGAGATGAAAGGAAAAGATTTAGAGAAACTCATCTATATGAAATTGTAAGAAAAGATGGAGATTTTATTGAAAAACAAAAATAATATGTTATAATTCTTATAGGAGGTATGTTATGAAAAATATGGTACAAGAGTTTAAAACTTTTATTTCAAGAGGAAATGTAGTAGACTTAGCTGTAGGTGTTGTGGTAGGTAATGCTTTTAAAGATATAGTTAATTCTTTAGTAGATAATATTATAATGCCAGTAGTAGGAATATTGATAGGCGGTATAAACTTTACAACTTTGTCTCTTAGCGTTTGGGGTGTAGATGTTAAATTTGGATTACTTTTACAAAGTATTGTTGACTTCTTCATTATTGCTTTCTGTATATTTATGGCTGTTAAAGTGGTAAATAAATTAACTAAGAAAAAAGAAGAAAAGAAAGAAGAACCAAAAGCACCTGTTAAAAGTGATGAAGTAGTACTTTTAGAAGAAATAAGAGATTTATTAAAAAAAGATAATAAAAAAACAACTAAATCTAAATAGTTGTTTTTTTATGCAAAAATTGCAAGTACGCTAGTTGCTAACATAGCAACTATTAAAACAATTATTAATACTTTTTCTGCTGTTAATTTGTATTTTTTCTTATTATTTTTCTTTGACATTCTAACACCTCAACAATATTATAATATATTTTAAATAAAATTGGAATAAAAAAATATTTACTTAATAGAATTAAATAGGTGAGATAATGAAAAAAATAATGGACAAACTATTTAATTTAGTAAGATTTGATAAAAGATATGTATTGTTTTGTTTAATATTAGTTATACTAGGAATAGCATGTGGGTCTATTTTTATAGTAATATTAAATGGGAGTGATAAAAGTTTAGCAATAGAATATATAGAAACTTTTGTTGATACAATAAAGAATAATAGCTTTAATTATATAGATACTCTAAAAAATACTTTAATTATAAATTATTTAGTTATATTTATAATATCTATATTAGGTTTTACTTATTTTTTAACCCCTATAAATATTCTAATCTTATTTTATAAAGCATTTGTCATAGGATTTAGTTTATCTAGCTTTATATTAACTTATAAAATAAAAGGATTATTGTTAAGTATAATATATATATTCCCACATCTAATTATAAATATACTCTTATTTAGTCTTTTAATAGCCTTTACACTCAAATTATCACTAAAAATGATTAACTCTATTATAAGGAAGAAAGAAGTGAATATGAGGGTTTATTTTAATAAATATTTATATACAGGTTTATTTATTTTTATAGCGTTAACTATATCAAGTTTATATGAATCATTTATCGCTCCGTATTTACTTAAATTAGTTGTAAATATATTATAATAATTGTAATTTAGTTTACCCTTACTTTACACTTGACAATTGACAATATTGTGATAAAATTATATTAGGAGGGTAACAGATGAAGACTAAATTAACTGATTTATTACACGAACTAGGTGTCTCTAAGGTAAAGCTTGCTAAATTTTTAGGTGTTTCTAGACAAATGATTTATAATTACTTGGAAATGGATGATATAAATAAATGGCCTAAAGATAAAAAGGTTTTATTATTTAATTTATTAGATATAAAAGATATAAAAGATATAGATAAAATAAAAGTAGATACTGAATATATTACATCAGTTGAAATGAGACTAAATAGTTTGTGTGATGGTAAAAATGAAGATAATAAGGGAGTTACTAGTGAAATATTAAATGGTGTAAGTCCAAAAAATCAAGAATTATTTATAGGTATAATGGATCTAGTTAAAGAATATTTAGAAGATTCAGGTAAAGAGGGAAGAGATATAGTTAATTATTTTTATCACTATTTACAAGCTATGAATAATACTAAAGAATTAAAATATATTCTTGCTTATGTAGCAAAAGAAACTGGTTTTGAAAAACCTATGGAATTTGTATTTGAAGAAGATGAACAATTTATTTTTGAAAGTATTATGTTTTCTGCTATGGTACTTTATAAGAGTGGTAAATCTTCTAAGAGTAAGTTAGCAGAATCACATAGAAGATTTGTTAATCAAATTGAACAAAAAATTGAAGAAAAATTAAGTAGAACTATGGAACTTAATAATATTAAGGTTCAAGCACTTAAAGAACTTGGATATACAGAGATCAATGAAAATAATGCTACTGAAGTATTTGAAAAGATCGCTGAGATTCAATCAAGAAAAACAGCATTTAAAAAAATAGATGACAAATAGTTCATTCTATTTTTTTGTATACTCCCCCTACTTTGTTGTTTTTAAAAATAGGGGAGTTGCTATGAAAAATTAAAATTGAGATGATCAACTCTTCATTAAATAGTTACTCGATCGCTTAGAATTCGTTTGATGTATTGTATATAGTTAATAATATATAATAAATAATATATAAAAAAATAAATTTAAAAAAATAATTTATAAGTATTGGATTTAAGAAAACTTCTGTGAATTGAAGTTTGTTGTTAGGGCTTAGACAAAAAAGATTAAGTATCAACTAAAATTATAATTGAAATTATATAAATAATTAACTATTAAATCAACCTAAATCAAATAACCTACAATGTATATTATGTTAACTTCTTAAAAATAGAAAGGAAACGATTATGGCTAACCTAATAATAACACTCTTATTTATTTTGATGACATTAACTCTTGTTCTATCTTTACAACTTGAAAGTTTGGTATTGATGCTTCTAATCACCATCATCCTCCTAATCCTTTATGTTGGATTAGAAAGAAATAATCATCTCTCATCAAATAAACCTTTTGCAAAAAATTATATAACTTATTACTTAAAAAAGATTTTATGACTTTATCAGAATTAGATTTTTATAATAAAATTAAAATTCTAGAAAATAATTTTAAAATAGTTCCACAAGTTAATTTAGGTGCTATAATAAAAAAAATTTCAAAAAATAAATACAGAAGTGAATTGTTTAAAAATATAGATTTCGCAATTTTTACTAAAGACTACTCCAAACTTTTATTATTAATTGAATTAAATGATAAAACGCATAATCAAGAAGAAAGGAAAAATAGAGATCAAAAAGTAAAAATGATTTGTAAAGAAGCAGGAATTAAATTAATTTGTTTTTATACTACCTACTCTAACGAAAAAGAATATGTAGTTAATAGAATTTTAAACGAAATTGAAAAAATTATAAAAATTAGTATATAATTTTGTTATTTGGAAACATTATAAATGGGTGATTCAAATGAAAAAGAATAATAAAGCAGATATGAATAAAAGCAACAGCATGAACAAAAATAATGCAAATGCTAACGCTAATTCAAATTCTTCTAGTGCAAGATCTAATAGTAATGCTAGATCTAATTCTAATATGAATTGTAAATAACCCAAAAAGAAAAAGAGATTATTTAAAATCTCTTTTTTTGTTTATATTTTTTTAAAGCAGTTGATATTTGGTCTGGACAAGAAGTATTTTTAAAACCACATCTAATGCCATCTAGTTTATCTATAACATCATCTATTTTTTGGTTTTGTACAAGTGCCCTAACGCCTAAACTATTTCCAGGGCAGCCACCTATTATTTTTACATCAATTATAGTATCACCTTCTATTTTAAACACCATTTTAGAAGAACAAACACCATTTGGACTATATTCAAATGTTTCCACTTTATCACTTCCCTACTACATTTTATTTAAAGAAATCTCTTTTATTAAATCCTGCGGCCATAAATCTCCAAGCTGCTTTTTTCGTTGTTAACCATTCAATTTTAGCATCGTTTTTAGTGTTTTTTAATATTCTGTTAACTAAAAAGTTAGCAACTACATCAGGATAATCACCTAATATATTATATATTTTTTTAGTTTTTTCTGATAAATTTATTTTTTCTTTATCTCCTAACGCATTAGTAATAAAATCAGTTATCATAATACCTGGACTTAATTTACCAACTAAAACTTTAGTATTTTTTTCTTCTGATTCTTTAGCAAGTGCTTCAGTAAAATAAGTAATTGCCCTTTTACTTGTTCCATAAATAGAAAGGCCTAACATTTTAGCATCATTTGATCCATATCCTTCTATATTGTAAATAGCACCATTTTTTTGTTTAATCATTTCTTCCATTATAAGTTTAGAACCTATAACAGTACCTTTTAAATCTACATCAAATACTAAATCTATTTCTTTTTCACTTAATTCCCATATTGGTTTTTCTGGTTGATTGACTCCAGCATTATTTATCCAAATATCAATATTATTAAATTTATCTTTTGTAAAATTAATTAAATTAATAATATCACTTGATTTAGTAACATCGCATACACATATTTCTACTTTAGAATTAGATTCTATATTTTCTAATTCTTTTTTAGCAATTTCTAATTTTTCTAGATTTAAATCACTTATAATAACGTTTATATTATTCTTTCTAAATACTTTAGCCATTTCAAAACCCAATCCTCGAGCACTTCCGGTTATAACTACAGTTTTCATATATCTTACTCCTTATTTAACTTTATTTTAACACATTTTATCCAAATAGTAAATGATTTAAAATCATTATAAATGCTCCTATTATAAAATATAAACCAGTATTTTTCTTATTATAATCAGCTGCTTCTTTGTATAATTCATTTATAGATATATTAATCATCATACCTGCAATAATTGAATAAATAATCCCTAATATAGTATCATTTACAAATCTGGATAAAAATAAATATGATATTATTGCCCCTAATGGTTCTGACATACCAGATATTAATGTATATAGAAATGCTTTTAATTTATTATTAGTAGAATAATATATTGGTATACTTATAGAAATGCCTTCAGGAATATTATGAAGTGCGATTGCTATTGTAAGTATAATTCCTAATTTAGTGTTGTTAGTGGTTGTTATAAAAGTAGCGATGCCCTCTGGGATATTATGCATCATTATAACAACCATAGTAATTATGCCTAATTTATATAGTTTTAAACCATTTTTAGAGGTTTTTTCTACTTTTTTATTAATTATACTAGAAATAATTATGCCTATAAAAAAGGCCATTATAATTAAAAATAAAGCATATATAAAATTATAATCTTTTATAACTAATAAAAACGAATTAGGTATTAAATCTATTATAGATATAGTAAACATTACTCCACTAGCAAACCCCAATGCTTTACTTATAATACTATCTCTATCTTTTTTTATAAAAATAAATAGAAAACCTATTAATGTAGAAAGTCCAGCTATAGAAGACAATAAAAAAGCATATATATTAGTAGCCATTATATCACCATTAAATTATATGCTTTAATAATATTATATAATTTTATTTTTTTCTATTTATTTATTTTAATATCATTATTAATATAAATAATATTAAAACATAAAAATTATTGTATGTTTTTTTCTTCTATTATTTCATTATCTAAATTTCTTATGGTTACTTTTTCTTCATATATAATAGCAAAACTATTATCTCCCCTTCTTGATTTAGATATTGATCCTGGATTAATAAATAGTTTATTATTTATTTCTTCTATATTAGCAACGTGAGAATGACCAGTTAATATTATATTGGCATCTAATTTTGATAGATAATCTTTGTTATATAAATGTCCGTGAGTAAGTATAATTTTTTTATTATTTAAATTAATTTCATTTATATATGGCATATCAAACAATATATCATTTATATTATTATCACAATTTCCGCTTACAGCAATTATATTATCTTTTAATATATTTAATCTATTAACTATCTCATCTCTAGTTATGCTAAAACCATAATTAAATAAATCACCTAATATCAAAAGTTTAGAACAGCATTCTTTATTATATATTTCTAACACTTTGTTTAGTTCATATATACCACCATGTATATCAGAAATAACTATATATTTCATTTTCTTTTTAAACCTCTTAATATTACTTTATCCATATTTTCTACTCTATAAGAATCAATTATTTTTTGTATAGCTTTATTATGTGTCCAAACATCTAATTTATTCTTTTTTAAGAAAGTAATAGTTCTTCCTTTATATTTTATATAACACATGCTAATTAACCAAGCAATAGCCATTTTTACATAGTAATGATCTTTATATGTTTCACACAGTTCAAATATTTCATCCATATATTTTTCTTCGATAAAATATTCAAGTAACAATACATATCCAAATCTATTTATCCAAGGATTATCATTTTTTAAATATTTTTTTATTTCATTAAATACAATATCCTTAGTTTTATTTTTCTTATATACTTTTAAATTAGCTACTGTACCATCACAAACAGCCCAATTATCTATATAAGGTATAAACTCATCTACTAGTGGTTTTAACTCTTCGAAATCAAGTTTTAAATAACCAAGAACTAAACCGTGTACTAAGTTTTCTTCATATAGTTCATGTCTATTTTCTAGTATGAATTCTTTATAATTACTTCTAGCAATTACTTTAGCTATTCTTTTAAGTTCTGGAGTTCTAACACCTATTAATTTATCAGACATTATTAGTTTACTATGAAACTCTTTATATTTTAAATCTTGTAAACTATATAGTTCATTTAAAAAATCTTCATATTTCATTAATTTAATTTACCTAAGAAACTCTTTCCAACTTCAGGCATTTGAACTTTAAAGTTATCAGCAATTGTTGCGCCTATATCAGTAAAACAATCTAATTCTTTTAAATGTTTTGGATCTTTAAAACTTTTTGAATAAATTAATACTGGTATATTTTCTCTTGTATGATCTGTTCCTTTATATGAAGGATCGTTACCATGGTCTGCAGTTATTATTAACAAATCGTCGTTATTTAATCCGTTTTTTATTTGAGGTAAAAGTTTATCAAACTCTTTTATTGCCTCAGCATAACCTTGTATATTTCTTCTATGACCATATTTAGAGTCAAAATCATTTAAATTAGCAAAACAAAGTCCACTAAAATCTTCTTTTAATGTATTAATTATTTTTAATATTCCATCTAAATTATCCTTAGTTTTAATACTTTTAGTAATACCACAATTATTGAATATGTCAGCTATTTTACCAATAGATATTACATCAAAACCATTATTCTTTAAATTATCTAATACAGTATTACTTACAGGATCTAAAGCATAATCGTGTCTGTTTGAAGTTCTTGTAAAATTACCAGGTGTACCTATATATGGGCGAGCAATTATTCTACCTACTTTCCATTCTTCTTTTAAAGTAAGTTCTCTTGCTATTTCACATATTTTATAAAGTTCATCTAAAGGTATTATTTCTTCGTGAGCAGCAATTTGAAGTACCGAATCTGCACTAGTATAAACAATTAAACCGCCTGTTTCTATTTGTTCTTTACCTAATCTTTCAATTATTTCGGTACCACTCGCATTACAATTACCAATAATTTTTCTACCACTTCTTTTTTCTAATTCATCGATTAGTTCTATAGGAAAACCACCTTTAGTGAATGTTTTAAATGGTTCTAAAGTACGAATCCCCATTATTTCTAAATGACCAGTTAAAGTATCCTTGCCATTTGCTTTTGGGTGTGCTTTTGTATAGTAAGAATCCGTTTTTTCTATATTACTTTTATTTACTAGATTTAAAAGCCCCATCTTTTCTAAATTAGGATAATCTATATCGCTATTTTCAATTATATGTCCTAATGTATTACATCCTTCATCATCAAATTTTTTTGAATCTATCGCTTCTCCTATTCCAAGAGAATCCAAGACTATTAAAAATATTCTTTTAAATTTCATAATATACCTCTCTATTCTATTTATATTATATCAAATAATTTTTCCTAAATCTATATTAATTTCCATGTGGGTGGAAATCTTTATAATTTTGTTTTAATTCTTCATTTGTTATATGAGTATAGATTTGTGTTGTTGAAATATCAGAATGTCCAAGTAGCTCTTGTATAGTCCTTAAATCAGCCCCATATTTAAGTAAATGACTAGCAAATGAATGTCTAAGTGTATGTGGAGATAATTCTTTATTTATTCCCTTTTCTCTAGCAATTTTCTTTATTATTTTAAAGAAACCTTGTCTTGTCATTTGCTTACCATGATTATTTATAAATATATATTCACTACTTTCTTTTTTTAACATACTACTTCTATATTTATAAATATATTTTTCCAAATATTCTTTAGCGTAATCTCCTATAGGAATAATTCTTTCTTTACTACCTTTACCAAAAGTTCTTATAATATCCTGACTAAAATCTACATCTTGTAATTTTAAGTTGATTAGTTCACTAACTCTTAGTCCTGTTGCATATAAAAGTTCAAACATAGCTTTATTTCTATAACTAAAATTATCTATAAGCTCTATATCAAGCAAACTAAATATTTCTTCTTCTGTTAAGGTACTAGGTAAATTTTTCTTTATTTTTGGCAAGTATAAACTATCGCTTGTATTGGATGATATATATTTACTTATTACCAAAAACTTGTAAAAACTTTTTAAACTAGATATATTTCTGGCAATTGATTTTTCATTTAATCCGTTGTCATTTAAATATTTGATATACTTTTTTAAATCATCATTACTAATATTATCAATAGTTTTGTTTTTATTATATCCTAAAAACTTATCTAAGTCTCTTTTATAAGATTCTATAGTATTTTTACTATAACCTTTATCAATAAGTAAATATCTTAAAAATTCATCTATTAAATCGTTTAATTTACTCATATCATCACCATATATATTGTATCATATTTTAAGGAATTGTGGTACAATAATGTTGGTGATGTTATGGAACCTTTAGCTATAAAATTAAGACCTAAAAAATTAAGTGATGTTATTGGACAAACTCATTTAATAGGTAAAGATAAGGTATTAACAAATTTAGTAAAAAACAAAAAATTATTCTCTATGATTTTATATGGTAAACCTGGTATAGGCAAAACTACAATAGCAACCGCTATTACAGAAGAATTGGGTTTAAAATATAGAATGTTGAATGCTGTTATAAATAATAAAAAAGATTTTGATATAGTTGTAGAAGAAGCTAAAATGTATGGTGAACTTGTTGTTATAATGGATGAAATTCATAGATTAAATAAAGATAAACAAGATTTACTTCTTCCTTATTTAGAAAATGGTTTAATTATATTAATTGGTATGACTACATCTAATCCATACCACTCTATTAATCCAGCAATTCGTTCTAGATGTCAAATATTTGAATTAAAGGAATTAACTAGTGATGATATTAAAATTGCTTTAAATAGAGCCATTACAGAAGAATTAAAAGGCATAAAAATAGCTGATGATTCTATTAATTATATAGCAAATATTTCTTCAGGTGATTTAAGGTATGCATATAATTTACTTGAAGTTGCATACTACTCTACTAATAAAAAAGTAACTATAAATTCACTTAAAAACATAAGCAATAAACCTAACTTTTTTCATGATAAAAATGGTGATGGTTATTATGATGTTATAAGTGCTTTTCAAAAAAGTATAAGAGGTTCAGATGTAGATGCGGCACTTCATTATCTGGCTAGACTTATAGAAGCAGAAGATTTGGATATTATATTTAGAAGAATGAGTGTTATTGCGTATGAAGATATTGGACTCGCTAATCCTAATATGGGACTTAAAGTTGATGCTTGTATTAAAGCTTGTGAAAGATTGGGCTTGCCTGAGGCAAGAATACCACTTGCTCAAACTGTTATTGAACTAGCATTATCTCCTAAATCTAATAGTGCTTATCTAGCGCTTGATGCTGCTTTGAATGACATTAGGAAAGGAAATACAGGTAATGTTCCTAATAATATAAAAACATCTTCTCCTGATTATAAATATGCTCATAATTATCCCAATCATATTGTTAAACAGCAATATTTACCTGATAATTTAAAAGGAAAAAGATATTATAACCCACAAAATAATAAAAATGAATTAAAATTAAAAGAAATTAACGATAATATTAAGAAAATTATCAATTAATTTCTTTTTTTATAAACTAAGTATAAATAACTCTAAAGCAAGTTCTTTATCTTTTTCTCCTGTTTTAATACCTATATCTAAATCAGCTAAGTCATTTAAATATTTAAGTAATATTTCTGGCCTATATTTATAACCAGATATAATAGCTAAATGTACTGGATATTTATGAACTCCAAGGATACTAGAGATATCTTCTTCTGTATATCCTTTTTTAGCAAGTTTACTTGCTTGATACATAAGTCTAAACTTACTAGCAAGCAAAGCAACTATTTTAATAGGTTCTTCATTTAATTTTAATAATTCTTTATAAGTTTTAATAGCGTCTTTCTTGTTTTTATTAATAATATCATCTACAAACTTAAAAATATCTATATTTATATTTTCTACTACTACATCTTCTATATCTTTATTAGTAATATTTTTATCATCTATTTTATATATTTTTAACTTCTCTACTTCTTGATAAATAAGTTCTAAACAATTTCCTATTCTATTAATTAATAAATTAATTGCGCTATCACTTATTTTATAATCAGCAAACATGTTTTTAACAGTACTATTAATATTTTTTAAAGGATTAAATTCTTTTATAACTCCTTTTTCTTTTATTAATTTAACTATCTTTTTAACACTATCTATTTTTTCATTATTATTTATAAACATTATTATAGTGTCACTACTATTCTTTAAGTAGTTTTCTAATATTTCTACATCTTCTATTTTTTTATTTTGAGTTCTAGAAAATATATAAGCATTTTCTACTATTATTAATTTGTTATTTGAAAAAAGTGATACAGTATTTGCATCATCTAATATTTCATTTAAACTATTTAATTCTAAATCATATTTTGAAATATTAATTTCCTCAATATTATTTTTATTTATTATATTTTTAACTTCTTTATCTATTAAAAACTTTTCTGTACCATATAATAAATAGTTCACTGTATCACTTCCTTTATATTTTATTTATTATCTACTAACTTCTGCAGCGCTAGACATTGCACTATTTGTATTAGTTTTTGGGTTAATTTTATCCATTATAGCACAACCAGATAACATAGCACAAACAACAACTAATAAGACAATCTTTAATATTTTTTTCATATTACACCTCCTATTTTAATTCTTCTAATTTAACACTAACAAGTTTACTTACTCCAGATTCTTGCATTGTTATACCATATAAAACATCTACAAATTCCATAGTTTTCTTCTTATGTGTGATTACTATAAATTGAGTTTTTTCTTTTAATTTACGGACGTATTCACCGAATGCTTCAACATTTACCTCGTCTAGTGCGGCTTCAACTTCATCCAGAATGCAGAATGGTACTGGTCTAGATTTAAGTATTGCGAAAAGTAAACTTATTGCAGTAAATGTTTTTTCTCCACCAGAAAGTAAACTGATGCTCTTTAATGTTTTTCCTGGAGGACAAGCTTCTATTTCAATACCAGTTTCTAGTACATTACTAGAATCTGTGAGTTTAAGTGATGCCTGACCACCTTTAAATAATTCTTTAAAAGTGCTTGAAAAATTATCTTGAATAATCTTAAATGTTTTTAAGAATTCTTGTTTCATTACCATATCCATCTCTTCTATTATTTCTAGAAGTGTTGTTTCTGCTTTAGCAAGATCTTCTTGTTGATGGATTAAAAATTCATATCTTTGACTTACTCTTTCATATTCTACTGGCGCCATTTCATTAACTGGACCTAATTCTCTAATTTTTCTCTTTAAAGAATTAACTTTATTTCTAGCAAGATTTATATCCATGTCTAATTTATATAACTTAACAGCATTCTCATATGTCATTGAATAGGTTTCATTTAATGTATTAAGTAAATTATCTAACTTAACATCCGCTCTATTTACTTCTATTTCTAAATCGTGTAATAAAGAAGTTTTTTCATTATATAACGAATTTTCTTTCTTAATATTAAATTCAAAATCATCTAATTCACTATTCAATCTAATTCTATTATTATTTAATATTTCCAAATTAGATTCTATTTTTTGTTTTTCTTCTATAGCTTCATAATATTCTTTTAATATTAAATCTTCTTCACTATCTATAGTTTTATTTAAAGTATTATTAGTACCACTTATTTCAATATTAATACTTTCTAATTTACTATTTATATCTTTAATAGTATTATTTCTAGAATTAATAAATTCTTCTATAGAAATTTTTTCTTTGTTAGATAAATATAATTTATCTTCTATAGCTTTTAAATTATAATCTAATTTATTTATTTCATTTTCTATATCTTTTTGTTCTTCAACTAATTTTTCTTGTAATTTTATGTTGTTTTCAAGTTCATATTTATCAGTGATAACATTTCTAACTTTAATATTACCACCTGTAAGAGATCCTCCTACATGTAATACTTCTCCATCAATAGTTACTATTCTATATCTATAATTAATTTTTTTACTAATTATATTAGCACTATCAATATTATCAACTACAATAACATTACCTAATTGATTTTTAATTATATTATCGTAAGTTTTTTCAAACTTAACTAAGTTACTAGCAATATCTATAAAACCATTTTCTTTTCTTACAATATTTAAAGTTTCATTATCTATACTTTTTTCTTTAATAATATTTAAAGGAAAGAATGTAACTCTACCCATATTATTATCTTTTAAGTATTTAATTGCTTCTTTAGCACATACTTCATTATCAATAACAACATTATTAGAATTAGCACCTAACGTTATACTGATTGCTTTACTAAATTCTTCTTCTACTTCTATTAGAGAGCCAATAGAATTATGAATACCCCTTAATTTTGGATTTTCAAGTACATTTTTAACCGCATAAGGTAAAGTTGCGTTATTCTCTATATTCTCTTTTAAAGTAGTTATTTTAGTATTTATTATACTTAAATTTTTAACTATATTATTTAATTCATATATTAAGTCAGATTTATCCCCTTTAATATCAATAATACTACTTTCATGTGCATCGATATCTTTAAGTATTCCTTTTAATTCATCTTCTTTAACAGTTATTTCGTTATTATAAGCATTTATACTATTCTTTAAGTTTAATTCATCTTCTTTTAATTTAATCAAAGTTTCATGTAACTTAGTATCTTCTACTTCATATTTTTTTCTTTCAAGAATAATTTGTTTTCTAGCGTTTATCTTTTCTACTTTACTAGTCATTTCAAGTAATTTAGATTGTAATTTTTTAATTTCATTATCTAATTCATTTATCTTTAATTTATAACTAGAAGTTTTTGCTTCATTACTACTATTGTTTGTAGTAAGTTTTAATATTTCCTCGTTTAATTCATCTATTTTATTTTTATTTTCTTGATATTTATAATTTATGTTTGTTATATCACTCGCTATTAAAGATATTTCGAGCTCTTTTAATTCTTCATTTAAATTAATATATTCTAGAGCTTTGATTTTTTGTTCTCTTAAAGGTTCAACTTGTACTTCTAACTCTTTAATAATATCAGTAACTCTATTCATATTGTCATGAGTTTTTTCTAATTTTCTTAAAGCTTCTTCTTTTCTTTTTTTATACTTTAATACCCCAGCTGCTTCTTCAAATATAATTCTTCTGTTTTCAGGTTTACTAGATAATATATCTTCTATTTTACCTTGAGAAATTATATTAAAAGATTCTTTAGCAATCCCACTGTCTATAAGTAAGTTTTGTATATCCTTTAATCTACATTTTTCGCCATTTAAGTAGTATTCATTTGTGCCATCTTTATACAATCTTCTTTTTATTGATACTTCATCAAATGATATATTAAGATAATTATCACTATTATTAAATATTAAAGTAACAGAGGCACTATTCATAGGATTTCTACTCTTACTACCAGAGAATATTACGTCAGTCATATTTCCATCACCACGAAGTGATTTAACAGATTGTTCTCCTAGTACCCATCTAACTGCATCTACTACATTACTTTTACCAGACCCATTAGGACCTACTATACCAGCTATATTATTATCTAAATCTATGATCGTGTTGTCGGCAAACGATTTAAATCCTTGTGCGATTATCTTTTTTAAGTACATACTATCACCAATATATATTATATCAACAAAACCTTTTAAAAACAATAAAAAAGAGTTTTAATACTCTCTTTTTATTAATCTTTTTCTCTTTTCTACATCAGCTCTGTACATTAAAGTCTCTTTATCTTTTAAATATGCATCACTAAGATTAGAATTAAATATATTTAAAGCGTCTTTTTCGGAACAAGAATAAAATGTATCATCAACCATTTCATATAAAGTTAAAACTTTAATTATTCTCATTTCTTCAACCTCTTTTTTAAATTCTTCATATCCTATAAGAATTTTTCCATTATTATATTTTACAGTTAGTGTTTTTTCGTCTTTTAAAAATCTACCTAAAAAAATTTCTTTTTCATTTAATTCAAGTATTACATCATAAAAAACATCTCTTCTTTTTTCATATGTACCTATACTTATTTTAGCATTTTCTCCTATTTTTATTATATCTTTATCATATAATAATTTTGGTGTATTAATATCTACTATATTATCTAAATTATTCATATACATCTCCATCCATTACTTCTTTGTATACACTAATTAACTTTTTACCAATCCTTTTTATATCTCTACTTTGAGCAACTTTATATCCTTCTTTAGTTAAATTTGGCAGTTTACCTTCTATTATTTGTTTTATTTTTATTTCAAATTCATCTATATCTTTAGCCTTATATACATTTACTCCATCTATAAGCCACTCATTAAACACAGGTATATCTCTAATTAAAGCAGGGATTTTAGCTACACATGCCTCCATTATAGGTATTCCTTCGGTTTCTTCTTGTGTTGGGAACAAATATAAATCACATCCACTATATGCCCCTCTTAAGACTTCAGGTTCTACATATCCAGCAAACACTAAATTATCTAACTTTGTATTAATTGCCTGTTTAATCTTTTTAGGACTAAAAGCTAATGGCGAATAGCCAAACCAAATAAACTTATATTCAGGTAATCTTTTAGCGAGTTCTACAAAATCAAGAATTCCTTTTCTCTCAATATAAAGTCCCACTCCCATAATTATTTTATCAGTTTCCTTATAACCAAAATCTTTTCTAAATTTTTTTCCTAATTCTTCATTTCTTTCAAAAAACTTAATATTTATTCCGTTACTTATATCAATTATTGGTTTATTTATTCCATAATTTTTAAGCAATCTTTTAGAATAAGGGGTTGGAGTCAAAATGACATCTCCAAGCGTATAACACTTAATTAACCATTTTTTGAAAAGAGGTGCAACTTGGTTACATAAAATAAACGAATTTTTAAAATCTTCTTCAGTAGAATGAGCATGATAAACTACTTTTTTGCCATTCTTTTTAGCTTTTTTAGTAAGCATATAAGATTTAGGGCCATAATAGTTTATATGAACTATGTCATAGTCATCATTAGGGTCTATTGTATATTCTATATTATTTTCTTCTAAAGCTTTCATTTGATGTTTAATAGCTTTTCCTAATCCAGACTTCTCTAACATTTTTTCGTTTTCGGTATATAATAAAACCTTCATAAACTCACCAAAAATAGTATATCACAATTAGTTTTAATAAACAACCCTCACAAGTATAACGTCTTCACCTATTTTTTCTATTTGATCCCAACTGATAGCAAACTCCTTTTGATTAGTAAAATAAGAAATTAAGAATCTATGCTTTTCTACTATTAACCCAACAGCATTTCCTTTTTCATCTATACTTAAATCTATAATATTACCTATATTTTTGCCATCTATTAAGTTTATAACAGTTTTATTTTGTAATTCTGATAGCCTCACAATATCACCATTATATTATATGAAAAAACAGGCTATATTCGCCTATTTTTTAATAACATTATTAAATACTAAAACATTTTTAAAATATTTATTTTTAACTTATATTATTCTTTATATTATTTAAAGCAGTTTTTTCGATTCTTGATATTTGTGCCTGAGATATACCTATTTCTTCTGCTAATTCCATTTGGGTTTTACCAGTTATATATCTTTCTATTATTATATATTTTTCTTTATCTTTTAAATTATTTATTGCCTCTTTTAAAGCTACTTTATCATCAATATATTTCATATTATTATTTTTATCTTCTATTTGATCTTGTAAATATATTGTATCACCACCATCATTATAAATTGGTTCTGATATACTTAAAGTTTCTTTCATACTATCTAAAGCATTACTTACTTCAAACTCTGTTAGTTTTAACCTTTCAGCAATCTCACTTATACTAGGTTCCCTGTCTAACTCTTTAGTTAATTCTTCTTTAACTTGAAAAGCATGAAAAGCAATATCTTTAACACTTCTGGCAATTCTAATACTTGTATTGTCTCTTAAATATCTTTTTACTTCTCCAAGTATCATTGGAACTGCATATGTAGAAAACTTAACATCAAAACTTAAATCAAAATTATCAATTGCTTTAATTAAACCTATACAACCTACTTGAAATAAATCATCCATATTATCACATCTGTTGTTATATTTTTTTAATATACTTAAAACCAATTTCAAATTACCATTAACAATTCGATCTTTAGCAAACTTATCTCCTTCTTTATATTTTTTAAATAAGTCTACCATTTCTTCATTACTCAATACTTCTAAATTCGCAGTATTCACGCCAGTCAGTTCAACCGCATGACGTGCCATAATTATCTCCTTTCAAGATAATTATGAGTAAACTTTTAAAAATTAAACAATTTTTTAAATACAATTAATAAAAAACTCTTTTTAATTAAAAAGAGTTTTTTAGATTTAAAACAATCCTTTTATATTACCATTTTTATCTATATCCATGTTTAAATAAGAACTATTCTTGCCTAATCCTGGCATAGTCATAATATTACCCATTAAAACTACTATAAACCCAGCTCCATTAGATAATTTAATATCAGTAACAGACATATCAAAATTATTAGGCGCTCCTAATTTTTTAGGATCATCACTAAATGAATATTGTGTTTTAGCAATACATATAGGTAATTTGTCTAAATTATTTTGTTCTATTAATTTTATTTTTTCTTTAATTTCATCATTTATTATTACATTACCTGCCCTATATATTTCCTTACATACAGTATTTATTTTATTTGTTATAGAATCATTGTAATCATATAACTTTTTAAAATCATTTTCTTTTTCACATGTTTCTATAATTCTATTTGCAAGTTCTATTGCACCATTACTTCCTTCTTTAAATGAATTACATACTTCAATACTATATCCCATATTTCTTACAAATTCTTTTACATATTCTATTTCATTATCAGTATCATAAGCGAATCTATTTAAACATACAACAATATTTTTAGTATATTTACTCATGTTTTCAATATGTCTTTCTAGATTAACAATACCTACTTTTAAAGCAATTAAATTTTCAATATTAATACTTTCTTTATCTACACCACCATTATATTTTAAACTTCTAACAGTAGCATTTATAACAATACAGTTAGGTTTTAGCCCAGTAGTACCACATTTTATATCTAAGAACTTTTCAGCACCTAAATCAGCACCAAATCCTGCTTCTGTAACTACATAATCAGCTAATTTTAATCCTAGTTTAGTAGCAATTACACTATTACATCCATGAGCTATATTAGCAAAAGGCCCACCATGTATTATTGCAGGATTATTTTCTAAAGTTTGAACTAAATTAGGTTTAATTGCGTCCTTAAGTAATAACGCAATAGCACCTACACAATTTAAATCACGAGCAAAAATCATTTTATTGTCTTTCGTATAACCTATTAAAATATTGCCAATTCTAACTTTTAAATCTTCTATATCAGTAGCCATGCAAAGTATTGCCATCATTTCACTAGCAACTGTTATATTAAATTTTTCATTTCTAGAATAATTACTATTGATAGTTATATTTCTTAATGCCCTATCATTAAGATCAACACATCTATTAAATACTATCTTATTTATTCCTAAACTATTACCTTGAAATATATGATTATCAATAATTGAGCATAATAAGTTATTAGCAGTTTCTATTGCATGTATATCTCCCGTGAAGTGTAAATTGATATCTTCCATCGGTACTACTTGAGAATATCCGCCTCCAGTAGCCCCACCTTTTATACCAAATACAGGCCCTAAAGATGGTTCTCTTAATACAACTAAACTATTTTTATTTAATTTTCTTAAAGCATCATTAATTCCTATACTTACAGTTGTCTTTCCTTCTCCAAAAGGAGTTGGATTTATAGAAGTAACTAATATTAATTTACCATCATTATTATTTAATTTTTTGTTTGCATCTAAATTAATTTTAGCTTTATACTTTCCATAATTTTCTAAATATTCTTCATTAATACCTAACTTATTAGAAATATCATTTATGTTTAACATATTACACTCATTGCTTATTTCTATATCAGTTTTCATGTAATCACCTCTATTTAATTATACTAAAAAAAGATAGAAAAATCTATCCTATCTTTTTAAATCTATATATACAATTATATTTGTATATTTAAATTCTATATTTCTAGATAATTAAACGACACAACCTACTACTGTTGCGCAGACGAATCAGTATAACTAATTGTACCATTATTTGCAATAGTATAATTATAATATGGTGTGCTGGCATCCACATAATAGCTTGCTCCAAGGCTTCCATCGATACCCGCATAAACAGTTAAGACACTATCATTGCAACGATATGTCTCATAATAAACTTCGCAAGCGTTTGCCAAATCTTTAAATGCATCTTCTAATATTTTTTTGTTTTCATCATATGCTTCTGTATCAAGTCCTTTTAAACAATACTCTTTTCCATTTCTTATAAAGCATGCGTATGCTGTTGATATTTTCGCATCTGTCACATCATATCCTAGATAAATATTTTTATCTGTTGGTGGGATACTTGATGGATTTTCAGGCGCTGTAGCACCTACATTTCCAAAAGAAGCTCCGATATATAATTGTGGTTCATATTTTTTTGTTCCATATGCATAATCTATAGCTGATCCATTTACTGTACAATCTGCTACATATATTTTACTATCTTTATATATATCGATTGTATTACACACTATATTTCCATCATATTCTGGTGTGAATGGTAATGTTGCGTTTGTATATGATCCTGGCGCTACTTCATTTCCTGTTCTTAATTGGTATGTTGCTATACCATTTCTTATTGCACTCGCATACAACTCTACTGACCTTTCATTACTTTGTTCTCTTGCATCACTTATAATACCTAGTATTATTGGTGTTGCTATTAATGCAATGATTGCTAATATTACTATTACTGCTAATAGTTCTATTAATGTAAATCCGCTTTTTTTCATTTCATCTACTCTCCTTTTCTATTATTTGATTCACATTTAATAGGTAAACTCTTATATGTTGTTACCTATCATAATAAATTATAACATAATATAAAATTTTTTTCTATATATTTTTTATAATTTATTAAAAAAGATTGATTAAATTCAATCTTTTTAAAATCCACTTCTTTTTCTTAAGAATGAAGGAATGATATCATCATTGTCATCATCTAGACTAGAACTTCTAAAACTTGTATTTGAACTAGTATCAATTGTTCTTTCAGATCTAACTGCTTCTTCTTCTATTTCTTTTTTGTCATCATCAAATCCAGTAGCTATTACAGTAACAATTATTTCATCATTTAAGTTTTCATTGATAACAGCACCAAATATAGTATTCATATCTGTTTTAGCACTGTTTCTAATTACTTCTGCAGCCTCTTCAACTTCAAATAAAGTTAAATTATTACCACCTGTAACATTTATAATTGCATCTGTAGCACCATCTATACTGGTTTCTAGTAATGGAGAAGAAATTGCTTGTTCAGCAGCTTCAGTTGCTCTATTTTCACCTACTCCTATACCAATACCAATTAAAGCAGTACCACGTTTTTCCATAACTGTTTTAACGTCAGCAAAGTCTAAGTTGATTAAACCTGCAACAGCAATTAAGTCAGATATAGATTGTACACCACGTCTTAATACATTATCTACTTCTTTAAATGATTCTAAAAGTGGTGTAGATTTATCTATAATTTCTCTTAATTTATCATTTGGAATTACAATCAAAGTATCTACACATTTCTTTAATTCATTTAATCCTGCTAAAGCTTGTTCCATTCTTTTTTTACCTTCAAAAGAGAATGGTTTAGTAACTATACCAACAGTTAAAGCGCCTAATTCTTGGGCTATATTAGCGATTACTGGAGCAGCTCCTGTTCCAGTTCCACCACCCATACCACAAGTAACAAAAACCATATCTGCACCTGCTAAAGATTCTTCTATTTCTTTCTTACTTTCTAAAGCAGCTTCTCTACCTATTTCAGGTTTAGCACCAGCACCTCTACCACCAGTAAGATTTTCTCCTATTTGTATTTTTGTTGGAGCTTTAGAACAGTTTAATACTTGTAAATCTGTATTAGCAACTATAAACTCTACACCTTTAACTCCTGACTCTATCATACGGTTTACAGCATTATTTCCGCCTCCACCTACTCCTATTACTTTTATTTTAGCAACTTGGTCCATTTCTAATCCAAACATAATTTCCTCCTCTATTCACTAAAGAAAAAACCAAATATTTTTCCTAGTGTTGAATCTGATGCGCTTAATTTTCTTGAATTTACCGCTGTCATTTGATAAACTTCGTTATCACTAATCATACTATAATCTTGTTCTTTTAATTTCAATTTACTTATAAAGTGTACTATATTACCTATACAACTTGAATATATATTATCTCTAATACCTAACATTTTAACATTACCAATATTAGCATTATCTCCAAACACATCTCTTACTATATATTCAATACCAGGCATATTACTAGTACCACCTGTTATAATAATATAATCTATTTTACGGCTTGTCAAGAGATTTATCTCTTTTTTAGCCTCGTTTAATATTTCTTCTAACCTTGACATAACAACTTCTGAAAGTTCAAACTGATTGATTTTAAGATTAGCATCATATGCACTTTTAACTTCAATTATATCATTCACACTAGCATTCTTTTTATGAGCTAAAGCAAATTTAAGTTTTAAATTCATAGCTGTTGGTATATCTACTTTGTACATGTAAGAAATATCGTTATCAATATTCTTACCACCCATATTAACTATACTACTTTTTACTAATATACTTTTATTATATAATGAAACATCTGTAACTTCACTACCAATATTGATAATAGCGCCAACTTTATCTTCAAATGCTTTATTATTGAATGAATGTAAATCACCAATATTATTAAGTGTAATATCTACTACTTCAACTCCTATATTTTCAAGTAAACCTATTACAGAGTAAACATTCTTTTTAGGAGTTGTAACAAGTACTGCTCTACATCCTAAACTAGAACATTTCATTCCTTTAGGATCTTTTATAAATGCTTTATCATCTACAGTATAATCTATTGGTAAGATTGTTACCATTTCTCTTAAACTATAGGGTTGAGTCTTAGCAGCTATTTCTAAAGATTTAATTATATCATTACTTGTTACTATTCCTTCTTCATTATTTATTCTAACATTACCTTTTATTATAGAATATTCAGCATTAAACGAAGGAACTGAAGTAATAACTTTTTTAATCTTTATGCCTAGCATTTCCTCTACTTTTAATAAAGCACCTTTAATGCTCTCAGTAGCAAGCTCTACATCAGTTATTAGCCCTTTTTTTATTCCTTTAGATTTAAAAGAAGATGCTGCTAGTAAATTTAACTTATTTTGATGTAGTTCACAAACAACTATTTTGATAGTATCTGATCCTATATCAAGACTAGTATAAATATGTTTCATCATATCATCTCCTACAATCTATATATAATTATACTATAAAAACAAAAAAAAGTAAAAACTTTTTTACTTTTTTGTTAAAATACCTTAAATTTCCAAGTATTATTGCACTTCTTGTACAACAATTATTATCATAGGCTTACTTTCTGTCTCTTTATAAAAATATTTTCCTAATCTTTCCCTAATAGTTATTTTTATTTTATTATAGTCTATATAGTTTTCTTTAACATTTTCTTTAATTACTTCAGTTACAATATTTTCGGCCTCTTTAATTATATCTATATTTTCTTTAACATATATAAATCCTTTAGTTACTACATTAGGTTTATTTATTATAGTTCTATCTTCTTTATCAATATTTACATCAACGATTACAATACCACTATCACTTAACATTTCTCTATCTTTTAATACTAAATCACCTATATCTCCGACAGTTTTACCATCTATTAGTATATCTTCTATAGGTATTTTTTCATCATTTTCTACAAAGTTACCATCTATAAAAGTGGCAACTTCTCCATTAAGTTTTAATAGTATATTTTCTCTTGGAATATTAAGCCTTTCTGCAAGCGTTGCATTTTCTACTTGATGTCTATATTCACCGTTTACAGGCATATAATATTTAGGTTTCATTAAATTAATCATAAGCATTATATCTTCACTAGATGAATGAGGAGAAAGATATTTTTTAGATAGAATTACTAACTTACTTCCTACTTTAGATATTTTATTAAATACTTTAGTAGCAGTTATCTCACTACTTTCGTATATAGGAGATAAAATAACTACGGTATCAGTTTCTTTTAAAGTAACAAACTTATCTGAGTTTCTAAGTATTCTTTTTAAACTTGAATATGGTTTTTCTCTTTCATTAGATATTATAACAAGTATCCCCTCATCATTAACATGACTTATAGTTTTAATTCTTTCTTTATCAAAATCAATATAACCAAATTCAATTCCCTTAAGTATTATATTTTCTAAAGATTTACCCATTATAACTACATTTCTATTAGTCTTTGATATTTCATTAAATAGTTCTTGTATTCTATATATTTGAGTTTCAAAAATATTAAAGAATATTCTACCTTCATTTTCATCGATAGTTTCTCTAATTATCGAACTTGCTCTATGACTTGGTGATGTATATCCAGATTTTTCAGCATACATGCTTTCATTCATTAAACAAAGTACATTTTGTTTGCCAATATAAGCAAGTTTGCCTATATCTGTACTATATGGTCCCATCATTGATGGATCAAAAATGTAATTTCCTGTAAATATAATCCCACCATCTCTAGTATTTAATACATATAAATAACTATCTGGTAAAGAATGAGATACTTGTATAGGGAAAATACTTTCTTCACCTAAATCTATTTTTTTGTGTGCTTTTACTTCAATTAAATTAGCACATTTAATCCCACTTTCTTCTAAATCTTGTTTTATAATTTCTAAAGTAAATCTACCACCATATATTTTAACATCGGGTATATCAATTAAAATATCGCTTAAAGCGCCCATTTGTTGATCGTGTCCATGAGTTATAAATATCCCTTTAATTCTATTTTTGTTTTCTTTTAAATAATCATAATTAGGTATTATATAATCTACACCAAGCAATTTATCATCCGCATATTTTAAACCTGCTTCAAATACATATATATTTTCATCTACTTCAACTATATACATATTCTTACCTATTTCATTTTGCCCACCTAAGGCAAAAATCCTAATTTTACTCATAATTTCTCCTTTCCTTTTAGTTTTTTAGTCTAATTAATTATAACATTATAAAGAAAAAAAAGCAATTGTTTGCTTTATTCATCAAATATATCAAAGTATTCTCCACTATCTAAATAAAGAATACCTTTTTTATTATCAAATGATTTAACCATGTCTATATATTTGTTTATAGCTAAAAACTTATCTAAAGTTAAATAAACATAATTACCATCATTCATAAGTATGAAAAATCTTTCTTCATCTACTTCATTAGGAGAATATTCTATTTCAGACATTCTATATAGTATATTCTTTTTTACTTTTTTCATGGCTTTTAAAAATTTATCATATACTGTATTTGGTATTTGATTTATAACTGTTGGAGTTGTAAACTTTTCTGTTACTTTATCATTATTATACAGTATCGTTTTATTTTCTGTTTGATAATAAAACATTGGATAATTTTCTTTTACTTCTATTGTTATTTTAGAAGTTAAATTAGATTTAGTAACATCTGCTTCTAGTATATATTGATTTTTTTCTAATCTACTTTCTAAAGTTACTGATAGATTATTTATACTAGTTGGATAATCTTCTATACCAGCAATATCTATTATTTCTTGATCGGTTAAAAGTTCATTACCTTTAACATATATATTTTTTATATTCGAATTAAATACTTTAACTATAATAAAAGATAAAAGAAAAAACAAAATTAAGACAATAAATAATCTTTTTTTATTTAGTTTTCTTTTTCTGTTTTTACTTTTACCCATATTAGTTCACCCTTATTCTACAAATTCTTGTTCTACTTTTAGTTCAATATTGTATTTTTCTTTTATTTTATTCTTTATATCGTTTATCAATTCTTTTACTTCTTCCCCTGTAGCATTACCAGTATTGATTATGAAATTAGCATGTTTTTCACTTACTTGTGCGCCACCAATACTTTTTCCTTTATAACCAATTTCCTCTATTAGTCTACCAGCAAAATCTCCTTCTGGATTTCTAAAAACACTACCTGCTGAAGGATATTCTAAAGGTTGTGTTTCTACTCTTCTTTTTTTTCTTTCATTAATTATTTCCATTATTTCTTCGTTATTACCTTTAATAAGCGTGATTGTTGCTTCTAAGCAAATATAATCTTTATTTTTTTGTAAGAATGAAGTTCTATAATGAAAATCTAATTCTTTATTTTTCATCGTTTTTATTTCATAATTAGGAGTTAATACTTTAATACTTGTAAGTATATATCCCATATCACTTTTATAAGCACCAGCGTTCATATAAACTGCTCCACCTACCGTACCAGGTATACCAGCAGCAAATTCCATACCAGTAAAACCTAGTCTAGATACTCTTAAAGCAAGTTTATTTAATGGATATCCAGCACCCACAATTATTTTATTATTAATTATATTTAAATGATTAAAATTATCTAATTTAATTATTACTCCATCATATCCAGAATTATTAAATATAACATTAGAACCATTACCTAATACTTTATATTTAATATTTTTTTCTTTTAAATATGATAAAAGAGTAATTAATTTTTTTTCATCTTCAGGAATAACTGCACATATAGCCTTACCACCTACTTTATAAGTAGTGTGTTCTTTTAAAGTATAATCTTCTAATACTTTACCTACATTAAGTTCTTTTATTTCTTTGATTACATTCATATTTACTTCCTATCTATTAGTTTTTTTATGTTATCATAAATAATTTGTGCGGAATTATCTACTTTTAATGTTTTTAATCCTTTTTTCATCTCAATTAATTTTTTATCATCATTTATAATACTATCTATTTTTCTAACTAAGATATCTCCCTTTAAATCTTTTTCTTCTACTAAAATAGCAGCATTATTGTTAACTAAATCTAATGCATTTTTAAATTGATGATTATTTGGTACATATGGACTAGGTATGAGTATGCTTGGTAAATCAAGCGCAATTATTTCGCTTAAAGTTGAAGCACCTGCTCTAGTTACTATTAAATCTGTATTTTTCATAATTCTAGTCATTGAATCTATATATGGTACTACTTTAACATTACTTGGAAACTTAATTTTGCTTATTTCTTCATAATAATTATTTCCTGTTACATATAATACTTCATAATCTTTATTTTTAAATAATTTCATAGTATCTATTAAAAACTCATTTACTTTACTTGAGCCCAAAGATCCCATAACAAATAATACTAATTTTTTATCTTTAGATAATTTTAATTCAGACTTATCCATAGCAGGTTTCTTTAATGCATCTTCACTACATGGATTTCCTGTAAATATTGTTTTATCTTTTGGAAATTCATTCATACTTGATTTAAAAGATACACCTATTAAATCTACTATTTTAGATAAAGTTAAATTAGCTTTACCAGCAACACTATTTTGTTCATGAATAAATGTTTTAATTCCAAAAGAATGAGCAGCCATAATCACTGGTACAGTAACATAACCACCTACTCCAATAGCAACGTCAGGATTAAATTCTTTTATAATTTTTTTACAATCTTTTTTAGCTTTTAATAAACATTTAATAGTTTTAAAATTTTTAAACAAGTTCTTTCTATTAAAACCATAAATTTCAATAGATTTAAAAGGAATACTATGTTTAGGAACAATATCTTTTTCCATTCTATTATGAGTTCCTATATATAAAAATTCTGACTTTGGTTCTATTTCTTTTATTTTATTTATAATAGCGAGTGCTGGATAAATATGTCCGCCAGTACCTCCTGCACTTATAACTACTTTCATTCTATCACCTATACCCATTATACCATAATTATATTCAAAAACAATAATTAATATAAATTAAAAGACTCAAAGTTGTGCAAACAAGAGTCTTTGTTGTTAAAAACCACTTCTTTTAAATAATTTTTCCATTTCATCTTTTGTATAACAAATGGTTGTAGGTCTACCATGTGGACAGTTAAATGGATTATTACACTTTCTTAAATCATTAATTAAGTTTTGCATTTCTTCCGTAGTAATAGCAGTATTAGCTTTAATAGACATCTTGCAAGCCATAGTAGCAGCTACATTATCATTAAACTTATCTAAATTAAAATTCTTTTCTTTAGTAATTACAAGTTCTAATATCTTCTTTATGGAATTGTCTTCATTACCTTTAGGCAACCACACCGGATGAGCTTTTACTATAACAGAATTAATACCAAACTCAGCTATATCAAAATTTAATTCTTTTAAAAATTCAAAGTTTTCTTTTAATATTATGTATTCTGAATTTGTATATTCTATAGTTAAAGGAAATAACATAGATATATTTTCTTTCTTTTTACTATTTAGTTTGTCTTTAACTATTTCATAATTAATTCTTTCTTTAGCCGCATGTTGATCTATTATATACATACCTATTTCATTTTGACATATTATATAAGTTCCATGTATTAAACCTATTGGATACATCATGGGCATTATATCTACAACATCTTCAGATATTTCTACTTCTTCTTCGATTAATTCTTCATTAACTAAATATTCTTCTTCTACTTCATTAACAATTGGTGTATCAAAATCTAATTTAATTTCTTCATATATTTTATTTTCTTTTAATGTTATGGATTTCTCTTGTATATGAGGTATTAAAGTTTGTTTCTTTAGTTTATCTTTTATTGTACTAGAAACAAGATTTAATAACTCTTCTATATTTCCAAATTTAATATCCATTTTAGTAGGATGTATATTAACATCTACTAAAGAAGTATCTACTGTTATATTTAAAACTACTACAGGATAATAATTATCTGGTTTATATGAGTGGTAGGAATCGTTAATTGTTCTATTTAATTCACTATTTCTTACTATTCTACCATTAACTATTGTAACTATACTATTTCTATTTGTTTTATAAACTTCAGGTAAACTAATATATCCTTCTATTTTATAATCACTATTTGAATTATTTATTTCAAGCATCTTTTTAGCAATATTTATGCCAAATATATTTTTGATACATTTAAGTAAATTATTGCTTCCATCAGTTCTAAGTAATTCTTTACCATCATTACTTACTATAAATCTTATTTCAGGATGAGATAAAGCTATTTTATTCATATAATCCAATATATTAGATAGTTCTGTATATAAACTTTTTAAGTGTTTAAGTCTAGCTGGAGTATTAAAAAATAAATCTTTAACGCTTATAATAGTACCTACTCTAGCATCACTATTTTCTACTACTATAACTTTACCGCCTTTTATATTTACATGAGTACCTACTTCTCCTTTAGAAGTATATAAATCTACATTAGTTACTGATGCAATACTAGCTAATGCTTCACCTCTAAATCCTAAAGTGTGTATGTGGTATAAATCATCCTCATCAATTATTTTACTTGTAGCATGCCTATTAAATGCCATTATTGCATCTTCTTTATCCATACCTATGCCATTATCAATTACTTTTATTTCTTTTATACCAGATTCTTTTAATTCTACTTTAATCTCGGTAGCTTTAGCATCTATACTATTTTCTACTAATTCTTTTACTACAGATGAACATCTCTCAACTACTTCACCAGCGGATATTTTATTAGAAAGTATTTCATCCATTATCTTTATTACTGCCATAAAATCACCAAATATATTATATAATAAATAAAAGTTAAATTCAATGAATTTGACAAATATTAAGTTAAGTGGTAGTATATACACAAATTTCAAGGGGGCGTTTTATGAAATTTAATTTAACAGAATTAGAAAGTTTATTTTATAATATTGAAGACATTATTGATTATGTAGAAAGATCTCAAATAGAAAACAAAAAATCAAAGATATTCTTAGCAAACGATGGAGGTATTACCTTTAATATTCCAAAAGAATCAATACCTCACCTAATTGGCATTGACACTTCATATTTAACATCAACTAATATATTTAAAAATAAAAATTCTTTTGAATTGTTAAAAGAGTTTGTAGAAAATCCATATAGAATATATACATTAGTTAATGACGGAGTGTTAAAATATGATAAAATTTTCTCACAATATGTATTACAAAAAGTAGAAAGTTTTAAAGAAAATATTAAAATCAATATATATGAAACTCAATTTGTTTGTAAATATAATTCCACTAAATCTTATCAAATTAGTAATAAATCAGAAAAATATGATTATATCATTGTAAAAAAATATTTGGATGGAAAAATTGGAGTATTAGGTATAGTAAAAAACGAATATAGTTATGTTCCTCGTAGTAATAGAATTTATCCAAACTTCGAAAGTTTTAAAAATGAAATGCAGGATATTTTAACTAATCAAGAAATAACTATAATGACAGGTGTTAATTTATATAATAAAATTGACGACTATAAGAAAGAATTTAAAATAGATTTACAAGGAAAAAAAGAAAAAGTTTCTAATTTACTTTATTATAAAAAACTATTTAATGTCAGCATAGATGTTTCAGAGGACTATATATATAATTTAGGTATATTAGGTAATGAGAAAATAGATAGATATAAGCGTAATGATAACATTGATGAAATCGTAGAAAGTATAATTAATAATGAATTAATAGATCCAAGCGCTATTTACGATTCAAACTTATTAAAGATAGTTAATGCTTATAATGATTGTGCTTGCAAAAATGAATACAGTAGCGATTCTACTAAAAAGAGTTATACCGAAGCTATAAAAGACTTAAACGATTTTAAGATTCTAGTAAATTCCTTAAAAGAAGAAATTACTAATTTAACAAACGAAAATGATGAATTAAAATTTAAAAATACTGAATTAGAAGAAAAAAACAAAAGTAACGAAGAGACTATTAGCGAAATAATAAAAATAATAAAACCAAGAATGTAAAAATTCTTGGTTTTATATTATTTCATTTATTATATTAGTTTTACTTAATACCTCAACAAGTTTATCTATTTCTTCCTTAGTATTATAGAAATATAAGCTCATTCTACAAGTATTTTTTATACCTAAATCGTCTTTTAAAATTTTAGCACAATGATTACCTGCTCTAACACATATATTATATTTATTTAAATATATAGCAAGATCTTGAGCAAATATACCTTCCATATTAAATGTAATTATACTACTTTCAGCGCTTTCATTATAAATTATTATATCTTTTATATTTTTTAATTTTTCTAAAGCATATTGTTTCAATTCTTTTTCTTTTTGTTCTATATTTTTAATACCTATTTTATTTAAATAATTTATAACACTTCCAAAAGCAATAACATCAGCTATATTAGGAGTTCCTGCCTCAAGAATATATGGCATTTTTTTATATTCTCTTTCTCCATTAAATTCGAAAGAAGTATTCATTCCGCCACCGTATATAATAGGTTTAATATCATTTAATAATTCTTCTTTAACATATATTATCCCTACACCTGTAGGTCCACACATTTTATGGGCAGAAAAAGCTAAGAAATCCATGTTCAATTCATTAACATCTATTTTCATATGCGGAACTGATTGAGCACCATCTATCACTACTTTTATATCTAATTTATGAGCATAATCTATTATTTCTTTAATAGGCCTAATATCTCCTACTACATTTGTTATATGAGCAATGCTTATAACTTTAGTATTATGAGTTATTGCTTTTTTTACATTATCTATAGTAACTTTATGATTACTATCTATATCAATGTAATTGACTTTAATCCCTATTTGTTGGGAAAGTTCAAACCATGGAAGTATATTTGAAGCATGTTCTGCTTTAGTAAGTAATACTTCATCTCCACTTTTTAAATTGTGTTTAAAATAGCCAAATACTATTTTATTTAAAGAATCAGTAGAGTTTTGTGTAAAAGCAATTTGATTAGTACTTTTAGCATTTATAAAATCACTAACTAACTCTCTGGTATTTTCATACATAGCATCTACTTTTAAACTAATATCATAATCTCCTCTATGTGCATTAGCACTATAATTATTATAATAATCAGTTAAACTATCACTTAAAATATATGGTTTTAAAGTTGTAGCGCCATTATCGAAATAAATTATATCACTTTTTAATATAGGAAAATCTTCTCTATTCAAGAGTTTCACCTCCAATACTTTTCTATATTTTTATTTATCTCCTTTAATATTTTTTTATTATTAATATCACTTGTTAAAAATCCATTTATCAATAATTTAAGAGCGGTATTGTAATCAATACCTCTACTTTGTAAATAAAACATCTCTTCATCACTAAACTTACCTATTAGAGCACTGTGAGACGCTTCAACATCGTTACAGTCTATATATAAGTTTGGCATAATCTCACTTTTATTATTTGTTAGATTAATTATTCTGTTACTTTGATTAACTACACATCCAGTAATATCTTCTGGTACAAAAGATGATACCTGATAAATAATTAAACCATCTTTAACACATACACCGTTGTTTTTTATATTACTAACTGTATTTTTAGCATAATGGAACACATGATAATCATATGTTTCTTTTTTATTACTTATAGTTTTAAAATTATAATCTATTCTAGCATTCTCGCCATTTAGTCTAGCTATTACCATTTCTTTTATACTCTTTATATTTTGAAATTTAAATATGTTTATATTAGAATTTTTTTCTAAATTATATTTATATTGTACTTTACCAGTATCACCTTTAGTAATTATGTTTAAATCTAAATTTACATTTTCTAAAACACTTATACTAAAATTTAATTTAGTATCTTCTTTTAATTTAATTTCTATATCTAAGAGAGAATCTTTTGTTACTACTATTTTTACTTCATTTATACCAAATATACATTCTTTTCTGTAATATTCTATATGTATATTTTTAGATACATTAGCTAGTTCTAATATATCTCCAACTACTTTTATTTTATTCATTTTTAAATTTTTCCTTTATAGCACATACACCAATAGAAGTAACTTTTTTTGTATTTATATTTTGAAATCCTTTTTCTTCAATTTCTTTAACTAATGAATAATCGCCAGTTTTAATTATTTTACCTTTACTAATTATATGTACATGTGTAGGTTTAACATAATCAAGTAATCTTTGATAGTGAGTTATTAAAAGCATTCCTGGATTATATTTTTTATAGTAATTCATAATAGATTCACCTACTATTTTTAAGCTATCAACATCTAATCCTGAGTCTATTTCATCAAGCATTACTAAGCTAGGCTTCAACATATACATTTGAAGTATCTCATTTTTCTTTCTTTCTCCACCACTAAATCCTTGATTTATACCACGGTGAATCATATCACTTTTCATATCTAACATTTCAACAGAATTATCTAATTCTTTAATAAAGTCAAATAATTTAAAGTTTTCTTTTTGTCTGATACTTAGCGCACTACGGAGAAAATCTGCATTAGTAACTCCTTCTATTTCCATAGGTAGTTGCATACCCAAAAATATACCTAATCTACTTCTTTCATCAATACTCATTTTATTTATTAAAGTATCATTATAATAAATATTACCTTCTTCTATAGTATAATTAGGATCTCCCATAATAACTTTAGTTAAAGTGCTTTTACCAATACCATTAACACCCATTAATACATGGATTTCTCCTTTATTTATGGTTAAATTAAAATCTTTTAATATAGTTTTATTATCTACTGTTACTGTTAAATTTTCAATTAATAATTTGCTCATAAACTTCATCTCCTTAAATATTATACTAAATAAAAATTAAAAAAGGAACAATTAATAATTTTATTTGTTTAAAAAAAGAAAAAATATTCATAATTTCATGAATATTCGCAGTATTCACACAAAAAAGAGCTTAAGCTCTTTTTCTTTTTTGTATATGATATTCATCTTCATATTTAGGGGGCCTAAGTTCTCTGATAAGTTCACAAAATTTAATTTCTTCCCATATTCTATCTGTTGTTTCTTTATCACCATAAAATTTTAACAACGTCTCATACTTTACGTCATATAAACATTCTATTGGAAACAAAGGTATAATGTCATTTTTATAATTTGCTTCATCATTAACTATACCCCATTCCCATCCATTTAAATATTCTTTATATTCTTCATCATTATACCAAAAATCCATTACTAATTTTTGTTTTTCTTCTCTAGTCCAATTAGGATTTCTTAGGATGTGGTAACGAATATCAAAATCTCCTGTACCATGAGCTTGTCTTCTATCCATACTATCAAATATGTAACTCATATATATAGAAGCCGTTCTTTTTCCAATCGGGTTTATACTTCCATCAATATCTAGATGTGTTTGATTATTATCAGTTACACCCATATCATCTAATTTCTTAAAATATTTTTGCTTATATTCTAAATAACGAGTAGTTCCTATTTTATTCATAGCTTCATTTGCGGCAAAATCTTTTTGAGATTGTGTTAATACAACACCATGATTAAATAAAGACATTAAAAGATAAGAAAAACCACCGTTAGAAGCACCACACATAACGATTCTAGCTACATCTTCATTTGAATATACAGTTTCTATTAAAGAATCGTATGCTTCCTTATCTATTTCTTTATAATCTGATAGCATTATATCGCATATAGTTAACCCTTTAACTATATCCCTTTCATTAAATTTATCTCTTACTACTTTTACAGCTTCTCTCAAAATTCCTTTATCATTTTTTATTCTATTCCAAATTTCTTCAGCATTACCTCTTTTTGGTTTACCATAAATAGAAGTATATAATTCGTTGTCTATTTTTTCTATATCCATAAATGCCCTCCTGTATCTAATTATTATATTATAAAATCCTATCAAAAGTAAATAATATTTTTAAAATTGTTATTTGACAGAGATTATAATATTTGTATAATATTTTTAATAGTGACAATACTATAATTATTTGATACAATAAGTTAGGAGATGATAATATGAGTTGTATATTTTGTAAAATAGCTAATAAAGAAATACCAAGTTTTAAAGTTTATGAAGATGATATAGTTTATGCTTTTTTAGATGCTAATCCAGATAGTGATGGACACACACTAATAATACCTAAAAAACACTTTATTGATTTAGATGATATAGATTTAGAAACTTTAAATCATATAAATAAAGTTTCTAAAGAAATTAAAAAATTATTAGAAAAAAAATTAGGTTGTGTAGGAATATCTTTACTTCAAAATAATGGAAGTGCTCAAGAGGTTAAACATTACCATTTACACTTAAAACCTTATTATGAAGGCATTAAAACTATGGAATTAATAAAGTATCCAGAAAATATAAAAGAACCAAAAGAAATATTTGAAGAATTAAAAAACGAGGATTAACTCGTTTTATTTTATTATATAATGAGGTTCAATTAATTTAATTAATCTCTTACCTACTTTTTCTATATTATCATCAGTTAATTTAGCAGCAGCTGAATATTTATTTCCGCCACCATCAAATTCTTTCATAATTTCTCCTACATTTACTTTTTCTTTAGATCTAGCACTTATAGATATCACATTCCCATCTACATTACCGATTGCAAATGCAGCATCTACTCCATATTTTAATAATTGATCCGAAACTTTAGCAAGCTCTTCTCTAGTATATTCGAGATTTTCATCAGCCATTACTATAGCATAACTGTATTTAAATATTATCGCTTTACTAACTAATTCAAATACTCTTTTATCACTCTCAAAATCTTCAGCAAACCAATTATCAATAACAGAATTACTAGCACCATTTTCCATTAGTCTAGCAACTATTTTAAAAGTATCTGGACTAGTATTTTTTGTTAGTCTGTTAGTATCTAAATATATTCCAGCAAGCAAATAATTAGCAACTTCACTTGAATATTTAATTTTAAAAACATTTAGCAATTTTACAATTATTTCTGTAGCACTAGATGCATTAGTATTTATAAAATCATAATTTGTATCAATAGTTTGTGTTCCTTTATCATGGTGATCTATAATAAATCTATTTTCCAAATCTATTTCATTTAAGTTTTCATTTATACAAACTAAATTACTTTTATTAACGTCTGTAAATACAACTAAATCTTTTTTATCTTTCATCTTAAGATATTTTTCTCTATTTACTATATTAAAATGTTTTCTAGCATCATCTATAACACTTTTAACACTACTATCTAAATTATAAATAGGATCATCTATTAAGATCATAGATTGTTTTTCTAATTTTTCTACTATCAATGATATTCCTATAGCAGAAGCAAATGCATCAAAATCTACTCTGTTATGAGGAACTATTACTACGTTTTTAGAAGATAATATTTTACTTTCTAAATTAACTTTTAAATCTTTTATTGTTTCCATATGCATCTCCTTTTGAAATTATATACAAAGATTTTATAAAAGTCAAATTGATAAAAAAACAACTATTTAATAGCTGCTTTTCTTGAAAAATTAAGTCTTCCGCGTTTATCATATCCCATGCATTTTACTATAATTTCGTCGCCTTCTTTAACTATATCAGTTACTTTTTCTACTCTTTCAGTATTTAATTCAGATATATGAACCATACCTTCACATCCAGGCCAAATTTCCACAAAACATCCTGCATCAATTATTTTAACAACTTTACCATTGTAGATTTTTCCTTCTTCTGGAGTTCTTACTATATCTTTAATCATATTAGCAGTTTTTTCTATTATTTCTTTTGATGTGTGGTAAATAACTACTCTACCATCATCTTCTAAATCAACTTTAACTGCATTTATATCATTAACAGCTGTAACATTACTTGCTTCCAATATAATTCTAGTAATAGTTTCTCCACCTTTACCAATAACTTCTTTGATTTTTAATGGATCAATCATGAATGTTACTGTTTTTGGAGCATACTTACTAACTTCTTTTCTTGGTTCTGGTATTTGCGTTTCTATCTTATCAAGTATTTCCATACGAGCAACTTTTGCTTGCGCTAAAGCTTCTTTTAAAATATCTTTAGTAATGCCTTTAATTTTTATATCCATTTGTAAAGCACATATACCATCACGTGTTCCTGCAACTTTAAAGTCCATATCTCCTAAGTGATCTTCCATACCTTGAATATCTGTTAAAATTGTATAATCATCACCATAAGTAATTAATCCCATAGCAATACCAGCAACAGGTGCTTTTATAGGTACACCAGCAGCCATTAAACTCATACATCCTGCACATATACTTGCTTGAGATGATGAACCATTAGATTCAAGTATTTCAGATACAACTCTTATTGTGTATGGGAATTCATCTTCAGAAGGAATTACTTGAGCAAGTGCCCTTTCTCCTAAAGCACCATGTCCAATTTCTCTTCTTCCTGGAGCACCATATCTACCAGTTTCTCCAACTGAGAATTGTGGGAAATTGTAGTGTAACATAAATCTTTTTTCAGTTTCTAAATCAAGTCCATCAAGTATTTGATGCTCTCCTAAAGCCCCTAAAGTAGTTACACTTAAACTTTGAGTTTCACCACGCGTGAATAATGCTGAACCATGGGTTCTTGGAAGTAAATCAATATCAGTTGAAATTGGTCTAATTTCAGTCATTGCTCTTCCATCTGCTCTTTGTTTTTCTTTAACAACTATAGTCCTAAATATTTCATATTCAATTTCGCCAAATACAAGTTTTACAGATGTTAATAATTTTTTTAATTCTTCATCATCTAAATGACTATTTTCTTCTTCATATTTAGCAACTACTTCTTCTTTTAAAGCATCAATTGCATTATATTTAGTTAATTTATCTTTAATACGTAGCGCTTCATCTAACTTTTTAGCACAGTATTCAGTAACACCTTTTCTAACTTCATCAGATATTTCTAATACTTCATATTCCATTTTTTCTTGACCTACTTCAGCCATTATTTCTTTTTGGAATGCACAAAGTTCTTTGATAGCTTCATGACCAAACATTAATGCTTCTAACATATCATCTTCTGATACTTCTTTACTTCCTGCTTCAACCATGTTAATAGCATCTACAGTTCCGGCAACAGTTAATTCTATATCAGAAAGTTCAGCTTGTTCAACAGTTGGGTTAATAACAAATTCACCGTTAACTCTTCCTACTTTAACTCCAGCAATTGGGCCATCAAAAGGTATTTTTGAAATACTTGTAGCAAGTGATGAACCAAACATAGCAGCCATTTCTGGTGAGTTATCTGGATCAACCGATAAAATAGTATTTACTATTTGTACTTCATTTTTAAAATCTTCAGGAAACATAGGTCTCATAGGTCTATCTATCATACGTGCAGCAAGTGTAGCAGCATCTGTAGGTCTAGATTCCCTTTTTATAAATCCACCAGGTATTTTACCTACTGAATATAATTTTTCTTGGTATAAAACCATTAATGGAAAAAAATCACTTAATACATTTGCAGTTTTACTTACTACTACAGTTGATAATACTACTGTATCTCCGTATCTAACTACAACAGCACCGCTAGCTTGTTTTGCAAGTTCTCCTGTTTCTACTACTAATTTTCTTCCTCTGAAATCTAATTCGAATGTTTTTTTCATATTTTACTCCTCTCTTAATTCAAATTAAAGACACTCAAAAAAGAGTGTCTACGATTTATTAATTTTTTTATTTTCTTAATCCTAATTCTTTAACTACTTTACGATATCTAGTAACATCATTTTTAATTAAATAATTAAGTAAGCTTTTTCTTTGACCAACTTTATGAAGTAATCCTCTTTTAGAATGATTATCATGTTTGTGTTCTTTAAAATGAGCAGTCAAAGTATTAATTTCTTCAGTTAAAATAGCAATTTGTACTTCTATAGATCCTGTATCATTTTGGTCTTTTCCAAATTTCTTAACTAACTCTGCTTTTCTTTCTTTTGTTAAAGCCATATTTATTCTCCTCTCTTTATTATTTGCTCATAACCTAGTGAAAAATTGGAGTTTTTCCTCACCAAGAAATAAGTACATTAATAATATACACTATTTTTTCGGTTTATGCAATACTAAACTTTTATTTTTTCATTTTTTAATTCTATATGTATTCTTTGTATAACCGCCATTGTAGCTATAAGTGACAACGTGAAACTACCACCATAACTTAAAAATGGAAGAGGTACACCTGTAAGTGGTATTATACCAAATAATCCACCTAAGTTTATAAGTATGTGTAAAAAGAAATAAGTAGCTACTCCTACGCAAGTATACCTATGAGTCATTCTTCTTGTTATCATTGAGAGTTTAAGTATCCTATATATTATAATTAAATAAGCAACAAATATTAAGCCACAAACTAATACTCCATTTTCTTCTGCTATAATTGCAAATACCATGTCTGTGTGAGGTTCTGGAATATATGAATATTTTTGTGTACTCTTCCCTAATCCTACACCAGTGAGTCCACCATTATTTATAGCTATAAATGCATTACACACTTGATATCCAGTATCTTCATATTTTGAACAAGGATTAAAGAAATTATTAAGTCTTGATGCTTGAGCATCCGATAATATATACCCAGAAATAGAAAGTCTTACTAAAAGAAGTATTGCAATTGCTCCTATAGAAATTAAACTAGCTTTTATTTTTTCTGGTCTAGTTATAGGGCTAAATATATACATTACAGCAAATATTCCAAATAATATAATAGCCGTACCTAAGTCCTTTTGCAGGAATACAATAGCCGGAAATATTAAACCGAAACCTATAATTTGCCATATAATCATATCATGTTTTTCTCGTACATCTTTTAGTTTATAATAATTTTTTCTAAATAATAATGACATAGTAAGTATGAGAGTCGGTTTTGCAAGTTCACTTGGTTGAATTTTCATAAATCCTAAATTAATCCAGTTGTTAGCGCCTCTAGTAGCAACTCCTTTAAGTATTAAAAATAAATTCATACAAAACACTACTATATATATAAATGGTAACCATTTTTTATAATCTTTTGTAGGTATTTTAAGAACTACTATAAAAGCAATTAAACTTATCATAAGTATTATTACATGCTTAAAAAAATAATAAAACATATTAGCGTCTGCATTAACTACAGCTTCCCTACTAGATGCGGTTACTATATTTAAAGAACCAAAAACTATTAATATTAATGATGTAAAAAATAAAACTTTATCCATATCGGTAAAAGTCCTAATAGCCCTTTTTATTGGTCTCATATATTCACCTACTCTAAATATATAATAACACATATTTATTTTTTTAACAAGATGGGTATTTTTAATTAACACATTTCTTAAAATATAATATGATATATTGACTAGATTGGAGGTAATTTATGTATTATTACGGTGGGTACCAAGGATACGGTGGATATCCTTATGGTGGATGCGGTTGCAATCAAGGATGTGGCGGATACGGTAACGGATACGGATACGGAGGAGCTATAGTATTAGTATTATTTATATTACTTGTTATAGTTATAGGAGCAAGAGCTTTTGATGGTGGAAGATAAAAGGTTTCCCTTTTATCTTTTTTTGTGCTATAATACTTAACGGAAGTGATTTTATGTTTAAAAAATTAAATATATTAGACGAAAAAGATAAGAGACTAAGAATTGTTAGCACAGATGCCAAATTACCTTTATCATTAGAATATAAAAACTTAATTGAACAAATAATAATGGAATTAACATATAGTCAAATTGAAGAATATGAAAAAAAATATGATTTAAGGCCTGGGATGGGGCTTGCTTTTCCACAATTAGGTATAAACGAAAGAATTATAGTTATAGTACATGAATATACTGATGGTAAATTTGATAATTATGTAATGGTTAATCCTAAAATAGTTAGTACTTCTAATGAAATGATTGCTGCTGAGGCTGGCGAAGGTTGTTTAAGCGTTAATAGAGATGTTGATGGTCATATACCTAGATATGCTAGAGTTACTGTTGAGGGATATGATGTCGATGGCAATAAAATAAAAGTTAGAGCGAGAGAAGAACTTGCAATAGCCTTTCAACATGAAATAGATCATTTGAACGGAATAATATTCTATGACAGGATTGACAAAAACAAACCATTTTATACAGAAGACGAAATAAGACTAATATAGGAGTGATGTTATGAAAGGTGCTTTAAAATATTTTATATTATTTATAATGGCTTGTATATTATCAATTCTAATTTATTATATTGTATAAAAAAGGAGATTTAATTATCTCCTTTTTGTTTGTTCTATAGAATATTCGTTTAAATCAATTGTTTTTTCTTCTTCTAAAGTAATAACATAATTTAACTCAGTAATTGAATTATTTCTTGTATTTAATGTATCATTAATTTTTCTTAAATTCTTTTTTTCTGTTCTTAATCTGTCTCTAGAAAGCTTTACATTCATTTTTGCTTGTTTTAATATTTTTTTATAATAAATTAAAGCTTCTTTTTCTATAGATACCTTGCTTATTGCTTCTCCTTGTTGTTTTTTTAATTCAACAATATCTCTAACTAAAACATCCATAATACTTTCATAAACTTCAGAAGTTAACTTAGTTTCATTCTTTTCCATACTATCATACCCTTTCTAACGATTCCACTTTAAAAAAACCTGTAACACCTGTATTATCACCAATTACATAAGGAAATTCTACACCTTCTATTATATTTAATATTTGTCTTTCCCAACCAATTGCTCTTTTATTATAGGCAATTTTATCTGTACTCATTTTAGCATAATTACCAATTATTTTTATTTTATCACCAATTTTATATTCAAGAATAATTTCTTTATATTTAGCAACTAATACTACATCACTATTTATTTCTTGATTTTCATATAATTCATCGTTTAAGTACCAACCAATAAACTCATACCCTTGATTATTCGATACGGGTAATTCTTTTATAGTATCACCTTTTAATAATTTCATTTCGTCAAATTCTTCTAATGTGTCAGTACTAAAATTAACAGTTATATATTCTTCTTTAATCCATTCAGCACTCAAAATTATATCTTTATCTAACTTAGTATTAAAATCAAATGCTACTCCATTCAATTGCCATTCTTTAAATATATAACCATCTTTTGTAGGTTCAATTGGTTCTTTTACAGTACCGTTCTTATCTACAAATTGAGTTAGGATAACATCTTCACTTCCTGTTTCAAAATTAACAGAATATTTATCTTTATAATATATTGAAGATATTAATATTGAAATTATAAATATGAAAATAAACATCAATATAACAATAAACCTTTTTTTATCCATAATATCACCAAACGACCATTATTATACATTCTAATTGTATTTATGTCAAATTAAAAGAATATATTTTAATAATGAAAAAAACTATTAAATTAATACTATTCTCTATAATAATTTTTTTAATTTTATATAATTCATATGAAATCATGCAAAGCATTAGATTTTCTTTTTCGTTATGCATAAATAATCTATTTCCTTCTTTAATACCTTTTATGTTATTATCAAATATTTTAATCAATTATGATTTTATAAATGATTTAAGCAATATATTTAAAAATATTACTACTAAGTTTTTTAAGATAAATAAAAATTGTTCTTTCGCACTTGTTATGAGCATGATAAGTGGTTCCCCCAGTAATGCCAAATATTTAAAAGATTTGAGTGATAATAATTTAATAGATAATATAGATATTCAAAAAAGTTTAAATTTTTGTCATTTTACTAATCCAATATTTATTATAGGTACTATAGGTTACAATTTCCTTAATAATAAAAAATTAGGTTTAATTATTTTAATTTCTCATTTGGCTTCTAGTTTTGTTATAGGTGTATTTAATAAAAAAAGAAAAAACATTAAAACAAGTAATACAAGCGTTAAAAAAAATAGAAATAATTTTATTTCTATTTTAAAAGAATCTATAAATAGTACAATAGATACTCTATTTTTAATACTTGGTATAATTACCACTTGTATAATTATAACTACCATTATAAACAATATTTTTAATATAAATAATAACTATAAATTTTTCTTTGGTCTATTAGAAATAACACAAGGTTTAAAATATTTATCTTTATCAAATTTAAATATAAATATTAAAACAATTATATCATCATTTCTAATTTCTTTCGGAGGCCTTTGTATACATGCTCAAGTTTTTAGTATTTTAAATAATAAAAAAATAAGGTATACACCTTATTTAATATCTAGAATAATACATGGATTACTTTCAAGTATCATTACTTATTTTTTAATTAATGTTATATAAATGAACTAAATTAACTCCAAAATCTATATTAGGATATAATTCATTTATTATAGGTATTTTTAGCACTAAAATATTATTTCCATTATATTCTTCATTTAACTCTATATATTCAACACTCAAAGTAGGATTTACTACTCTTGTTTTTCCAGTTAATTTATATACTTGATCACCTACTGTTATTTTATTTTCTTCTACTATTAATTTTAATGTTTCTCCATTTACTAAACTAAAATTATAACAAAACGTAGAATCATTACAAAGTTCATATCCATCTAATTGATCATCGTGTAATTTAAAGTTTAAAATATTACTTAAATTACTTTGAGTTATATATAAATCGCTTTTTATAGAAACTCTAGAATATACGTTTCTAATAGATACAACTACATTTATAAGTAAAACTATTATAACTGCAGACAAGGCAAATGTAGTTATCAATTCAATTAAAGTTAAACCCTTATTATTCATCACTATCACCTAACCTTAACGTAGCAAACATAGAATTTTTAAAAGAAGCCACTAATCTATATTTTTCACTACCTTCCCCTATTATTTTACCTATAAAAATATTAAAGTCTTCGTTGTATCCAGTTATATTTTTATTATCAAAAGTATTTGTAGTTATAAATATTCTATCTATATTTTCTAAATTAAATAAATTTACACAATAATTTTCATTTGTAAATAAACTACAATCAGTTAAGTCTATATACTTCATTGTTTCTATATTTTCTTCAATATACAATAATAAATCTAAATCAGTATTTATATATTCTTTAATGTCTTCTAACGCATATAAACCTTCTGTTGTATTATAAATATAAGAATCATCATATGCTTTTCCCAAATTAGTAAATTGTATAAATAAAAATATAAGTATACCTGCTACAAAAGTTGTTACTATTAATGTTTCAGCAAGCATAAACCCACTACTATTAAGTTTTTTCATAAAATGTCACCACTCTATCTTGAAATTATTACAATATTATTATATAATATTTTTAGGATAAAATCTAGTCCGATATATATAAAAAGGGTGATAAAAATGTTAAGAACTTTTGATTTTGAAAAAACTCCAGTTGTAGAATTAGTAAATGAAATACTTGTCGACTCTTCTAAAAGAGGAGCATCAGATATTCACTTTGATCCACAAGAAAAATATTTAAAAACAAGAATAAGAATAGATGGTGAGTTAATTGATTATACCGATATCCCTAATAATATAGCAAAAAACTTAGTTACTAGACTTAAAATTATTTCAGGTATGAACATTACTGAATCAAGGTTACCACAAGACGGCGCTATTAAAGCAACTCTTGAAGATATTGATTTAGACCTTCGTGTTTCTGCTCTGCCTACAAACAAAGGGGAAAAAATAGTTATCCGTATCTTAGATTACTCGTTAAGTTTAGCTGGGCTTGAAAGTTTGGGATTCAGTCCAGAGAACTTTAAAAAAGTACTAAAGATGATAGCTATACCAAATGGTATAATTCTTGTTACAGGTGCTACTGGTAGTGGTAAATCTACAACAGTTTATTCAATTTTACAAAGATTAAATAAAGAAAATACAAATATTATTTCTGTTGAAGACCCAATAGAAATGGATATTGAAGGAATTAACCAAATACAAACAAATAGCGAAATTGGACTTGACTTTGCTACAGTACTTAGATCTATACTTCGTCAAGACCCTAATATAATAATGATTGGGGAAATTCGTGATACAGAAACTGCAAAGATAGCCGTTAGAGCTTCTATTACTGGACACTTAGTTCTTTCTACAATACATACAAATGACTCATTAAATACAATTGAGCGTTTACTAGATATGGATGTTGAAAGATACTTGCTAGCTTCAGCTCTTACAGGTATTATATCTCAAAAACTTGCTAGAAAATTGTGCCCACATTGTAGAAAATTAAGACCTACTAACGATTATGAAAAAGAAATAATTAAAAAAGTAACTGGTAAAATTGTTGATGAAATATATACTGCAGAAGGCTGCGATGAATGTAAAACAGGTTACAGTGGTCGATTAGCTATTCACGAAGTACTTCTAATAGACCAAGATATTAAAGACGCTATTAGTTCTAATATTAAAAAAGATAAACTTAGACATCTAGTTTATAACAGTGGGGTTATTTCCCTATTACAAGACGGTCTTACTAAAGTACTTGATGGATTAACTACTCTTGAAGAATTATTAAAAATTATTGAACTTGATGATGATGAATCAATACATTCTACTGGATTAGAAAATGCTATTGAAGTTGATGAAATAACAAAAGAAGAAAACAATGGTGAAGGAGTAAAAGAAAAAAAGAAAGTTGAAAAAAAAGAAAAAACCATAAAACAACCTAGCGTTGAAAAAGTAGATCCTATCGTTGAAGAAATAATGACACTACCTAAAGAACAAAAACATGTTGAAAAGGTTAAAGAAAAATCAGAAGAAATCCCAAAAACTGTACAAGAACCTATAATAGAAGAAAAAGTTGAAACCTCAATTATAGAAGAAAAAATTGAAACAATAGAGGAAAAACCTGTTTTAGAAGAAAAAGAAATAGAGGAAGACTTTCTTCCCAAAGAATCTAAAGCTTCTTTCTTCAATTCTAAAAAGAATATATTTAAATAAGTCGAAAGACTTATTTTTTGTAAAAAAAAAAACAATATTCTCATATTGTTAATAAGTTTAATAATGTACTAAAATCTAATTTTAATAAAACTATTAGTATAGCTGCTACTGCTAAAAATGGGCCAAAGGGAATTTCATGATTGGAATTCTTTTTTACTAATATTAAAGATATAGGTAATCCTATTATAGCTGCTATAAATACAGAAACAATAGACATTGGAAATCCAAACATTAATCCATATACAGCAAGTAATTTAATATCTCCACCACCCATTGATTCTTTTTTAAATAAGAAATCTCCAAATAGTTTTAATAATAACATAAATACAAAAGCACCTATTGCATGCAGTAATGATATACCTACTCCTTCGATTCCTACTATAAAATATTTAATTATAATAATCATCGCAGAAAATATTATCAATACACTATCTGGTATAATCATTGTCTGATAATCACTTATTATAATTATAAGCAACATAGAAATAAACACTATGGAAAGCAAACATTCTAAAGAAAATCCAAATGCAACATAAGAAAGTGCGAATAATAAACCACTACAAAATTCAAATACAGGATAAAACCAAGATATTTTATCTTTACATTTTTTACACTTACCACCCAAAAATAAGAATGATAAAATTGGTATTAACTCTAGTGGTCCTAACTGGTGATTACACTTAGTACAATGAGAAGAAGGATATAATAATGATTCTCCTTTAGGAATCCTATATCCTACTACATTGTAAAATGAGCCAAATATTGCTCCGATAACAAAGAACAATAATAATATACTAAAATACATATAATTATCCCCCCATACCTTGAACTTGTGAGTACATGTTAAACATTGGTACAATAACTGCCAATAATATAGCACCTACCGCAAATGTTAAGAAAATTATCAATATAGGTTCTACTAACGCTTTGATTCTAGATACTGTATTTTTGTGTAAACTTTGATAGTAAGTAGAAACCTTTGACATCATCTCTGCTAACTGACCTGTTTTTTCTCCTGTAACAATCATTTCATATGCTGGCACAGGGAATGACCATTGATCTTTAAAAGCCGCTGATATCTTATCTCCTCTAGCTAAGTTAGCTACTGTATCTAATATCATTATTTTATATATCTCATTATTAGTAACCCTGTTTAATATGTCCATACTGTCTGTAATATAAACGTTATGAGATAATAACGAAGCAAACGTTTTAGAGAACATCGTAACCTCATTGTAAATGATTACATCCTTTATAACTGGTATATGCATAAATATCCACTGCATTATAGTTCTGATAACTTTAACATTCTTATATAAGTAAACTATTAAAAGCAGTATTAAAACAGCCACTAATATTACTTCAACAATATTTTCCTCTAAGAAATTACTTATATTTATTACTATCAAAGTAAACTTAGGAATCGCTGATGAATCCATGGTATTGTAAATATCTACAAACTTAGGTACAACATACATCATTACGAATGTTACAACTATTAAAGTAAATATAAATACTATAGACGGATAAGTCAACGCACTTATCATTTCTTTTCTAGCTTCTTCCGTTTCAGTATAGTAATTTACCATATCATCTAATGCTTCTGGAAGTTCACCAGTAAGTTCTGACGCTTTAACCATGTTTATTAATAATTTAGGAAAAGCAGGCCCCCTTTTTTCTAATGCAGCCGAGAAACTTTCCCCTACCGTTAAATCATAAGTGGCATCTCTAAGTATTTTTTTATAAGATTTTTTTTGAACTTGTCTATTTAAAATATTTAATGAATCAACTAGTGGTATACCTGATTTAATGTAAGTTGAAAGTTGAGTGAGCAAGAATATTAAATCCTTATTCTTAATTTTAGTTCTATTACCACCAATACTACCATATAAAGTTTGAATTAATTTACTAGTTCTAATACTATAAGGAGTTAATCCTTCACCAAGTAAGAATGATTGAACATCTACCTTAGAATATGCATCAAAATATCCTTTGATTTTTTTACCCTTTTCATTGATTGCTATATATTCCCAAGTAATTCTTTTACCTTTGTTTTGTTCTTCTAAATCAGCTTCAGAAGCAAAATCTACAAGCATTGTTTTAGTATCAAATGCTTTTTTGTTTCTTGCTTGTTTAACTAAAGCAATATTATCAATTCTCTTTTTAACTCCTACTGGAATTTCTAAAATAGCAGTTAAAGCTAAATTAATATAATATCCAAAATTTTTCTTTTCAATTTTTATATTTTTATTTTTATAAGATGAGGTGTCAATTTCATTTGATAATTTTTGTTTTAATTTTTCTTCTTTTTCTCTTTCTTTTTCTAGAAGTCTTTGACTTTCTCTTCTTAATTTATCTACATCCAAAGTTTTTTTGTTTAGGATATATTTACTAAATAATATAGCAACCAATATAATTGGCCAAAGTAATCCATACCAAACATATTTAAAGAATCTATAGATTGATATACAAAATTTAAAAAAATACCACACAAAAACGCTAGGCATATCTTTTATGCTACTGGGAACTTTTTTTGCACTTTTTAATACGTTATCAAGTCTCAAACCGATGCACCTACCATTCTTTTTATTCTTATACATATAAATTATAACACATTTTTTCAAAATAGAAAACTTTTTTTTACAATTTCATATAATATTTTAGAAAACTATATAGGAGGATATCATGAATTATTATAATCCCTACTTTTATTCAATGCCTACCACACTATCAACCCCAAAAGTCGGATTATTTTCTAGATTATTTGGTGGAAATGGAATTACATTAGGTGGTATAATAAATGGAACCCAAAGGGCATTAAATTTCGCTAATCAAGCAATACCGCTCGTTAAACAAGTAAGACCTATGATTGGGAATGCTAAAACGATGTTTAAGGTAATGAATGAATTTAAAAGAGTAGAAAAACCTAAACAAAACATAAATAATAATACTTCGAATATTAATAATGCAGCCAACAATGCAAAAGAAGAAACATTTATAGAAAACAATTATACTTCTACAGATGAAGGACCTACATTTTTTGTATAACAAAAGATTGAAATTAACCTAAATTAATTTCAATCCTAAAATTATTATTCTATACTTTAATCTTAACAATATTTTTTTCTTAGATATATTATTTAAAATATTTTCATATTTTTTAATAATATATTTTTTGTATTCTATATTATTTTTTAATATTGGTCCTAACAATATATCTAATTTACTATATTTTTTTATTCCTTTTATAAACTTTATAATTATATAAGGTTTATTTTTATCTATAATAAATATCTCACTATCTATATAATATCCTAAATTAATTACTTCTTTCCTTAATATATCTACATTATTATTAGATGAAATAATTAGTGTATTAGAAAGATTATTAGTTTTTAATATTTCAAGTATAGTATAAGTTCCCATACCACTTATTACTATATTATCATCGTCTTTTACTTTTATATCTGTAAGGCCATTAGTAAGTTTTGTTTCTATTTTATCTTCTAAATTGTATTTTTTTATATTTTTTTTTGCTATTTCTAAAGCATTTTGATTTATATCAGTAGCAATACATTTATTATCATTATTTTGTGTTAAATATATATCCAAGTATGCATGATCACATCCTACATCTATTACTCTAGAATTTATATCTACTAAAGTTGCTACTCCTTGTAATCTTTTTGATAAGTTCATTAGTCACCCATGTAATCTCTTAATTTTCTAGAACGTGATGGATGTCTTAATTTTCTCAATGCTTTTGCTTCGATTTGTCTAATTCTTTCTCTTGTTACTCCAAACATTTGTCCCACTTCTTCAAGAGTTCTTGGCTTACCATCTTCAAGACCAAATCTAAGTCTAATTACTTTTTCTTCTCTTTCGGTTAATGTTTCAAGAACCTGTGATATTTCATCTTTTAACATTTCATTAGTAGCAAACTCTTCTGGGCTTAAGTTTCTTTCATCTTTAATAAAATCGCCTAAATGAGAATCATCCTCTTCACCTATTGGAGTTTCTAAACTTACTGGATCTTGACTAATTTTGTAGATTTCTCTAACTTTTTCTACAGTAGTACCCATTTTTTTAGCAAGTTCTTCTTCGCTTGGTTCTCTATTAAGTTCAAGTGTTAATTGTCTTTGTACTCTAGCAAGTTTATTTATTGTTTCTACCATGTGTACTGGGACACGAATTGTTCTTGCTTGATCAGCTATAGCTCTTGTTATAGCTTGTCTAATCCACCAAGTAGCATATGTAGAAAATTTATAACCTTTAGTAACGTCAAATTTATCTACAGCTTTCATAAGTCCAATATTACCCTCTTGAATTAAGTCTAAGAATAACATTCCTCTACCTACATATCTTTTAGCAATACTAACTACTAGACGAAGGTTTGCTTCTGCAAGTATATTTTTAGCAGATTCATCACCAGCTACTATTCTATCTGCAAGTTCGCTTTCTTCAGCTAGAGTTAAAAGTTTTATTTGACCTATTTCTTTTAAATACATTCTAACTGGGTCGTTTATAGTTAAATCCTTGGTTAATGCATTATCATCAAGTAATATCTTATCTCCCCCATCATCAGTAGGATCTGTTTCTGATACTACAGCAATGTTATTTTCATTAAAAGCATTATATAAATCATCTAAACTATCTGCATCTAAGTCTAATCCTTTTAAAGCCGCAGCTAATTCTTCATAAGTTATATATCCTTTTTCTTTACCTATTTTAACTAATTCTTTTTTTCTTTCTTCAAAAGTTTTTATTTCACCTATCATTTTCTTCTCTCCTTCTTTTGATTTCAAGTGCCTTATTAGCAAGTTCTAGCTTTTTTTTGTAATCTATTTCACTTTTTAATTTATTTCTATATATATTAGTTTGATTTTTTTCATTATATTCCCTTATATTATTTAAATAATCATCGATTGTTTCATAATTTATTTCGCTTGAAAGATTTAAACTACTTATTTCTCCTAAAGCTTTTATAGATTCAGCATCATCTTTTAAATAAGTAATTAAATCCGCACTATTAATAAATCCGTGTTCTTTATAAAACATATCTATTTGAAATGCCAAATGCCTATATACCTCAGTAGGCATATGCGTTATTTTTTTCTGATACATTTTTATTACATCATTGCTTTGTAACATATAATAAATTAAGTATTGTTCAGATTTTGTATATTTATTTATTTTTTTTATTTCTTTTTTAGGTTTAATTTCTATAGCAACTATTTCTTTTTTAGTTAATTTACTTTTAATTAAATCTATATCTACACCAGTTTCTTTACTTAGTTTATTTATACTAACACTTTTTAATATATCATCATCTATATTATCTATTTCTTTAATCATGGTATTAATGTAATTAGCAAGTTCTTCTGTATTATTTAAATTGTATTCCCTTTTTAACAACGATTCTTTAAACTCCATTATATTCATTGGATTATTTATTTTATTTAAGAACGAGTCTTTTCCATTTTTAATAATATAATCATCAGGGTCACTATTATTTTCTAATCTTACTATTTTAGGAGTTATACCTAATTTTTCTAGTTCTACTATTGCTCCCTTAGTAGCTTTAAGCCCTGCTTCATCACCATCAAAACAAAGTATTACATTAGTAGATAATTTTCTAACTAACATCGCTTGTTCTTTACCAAATGCAGTACCTAGTGATGCGACAACGTTTTTAACTCCTATTGTATGTGCTCTAATTACATCCATAGGACCTTCCATTATAATTATTTGATGTTTCTTTCTTGCTTCATCTTTTGCTTTATGATAATTATATAATAATTCTCTTTTTTTAAATATATCTGTTTCTTTAGAGTTTATATATTTATTTTCAGTTTCTCCATTATAAACTCTACCATTATATCCAATTACTTTTCCATTTAAATCATATAAAGGAAACATAATTCTATTTCTATATACATCATTTAATGTATAATTATTTTCATTTACTAAACCACTTCTAAGTAATGTTTTATCATCATACTTCTTAGATTTTAATAATTTAGTAAGCATATCTTTTTCATTTAAAGATAACCCTATACCAAATTCTTTTATAATATTTTCATCTAGTTGTCTATTTTTTAAATAGTCTTTTGCTTTTTTACCTAATTCAGTATTTATATTGTTTTGATAAAATTTTTGACTCAATTCATAAATATCATATAACTCTTGATATTTATTTTTTTCTCTAGCTTGTCCAATATCAATATATACGTGTGCGATATCAGCACATTTTTTTACTGCTTCAAGAAAACTTATATTCTCATAATCTTGTATAAACTTAAAAACATTTCCTGTCGCACCACAACTAAAACATGTATATATTTGTTTTTCTTTAGAGACACTCATACTTGGAGAATGATCATCGTGGAATGGACAAACTCCAAAATAGTTTTTTCCTTTAGAAGTGAGTGGTAAATAATTCGATATAATTTCTACTATATCTAAGTTATTTCTTATCTCATTTAATGTATTATTATCTATTTTCATACTATCACTTCCAATGTCTCTACTAATAATAAACGATAAAAAAATCAAATTTCCTTTTTTTTCGTGCAAATTTCATAAAAAAATTGTATTTTGCTCTATTTTATAGTCAGTTTTATACTTTAATTCACGAATTAATCTGAATAAAGCATCGTCCTTTTTCTTGGCTTCTATCATAACATCAAAATCCCTTTTTGTAAACTTTATTTTCTCTATAAAATCAATAAAATCATCTGCATTTATATAATCATTATGACTTCTTTTGTTCTTTTTATCTTTTGGACTAGAAAAATGTATTTTAGGAGTATCTTCCCAAGTGTTGAAGATCCTTTCTATATAGTCTTCTATTTTTTCATTATTTTTATTTATTTTAAAGTGGTGATAATCAAGTACCATAGGTATTTTTAACTTTTCACATAAACTTAAAACATTTCTAATATTATAACTTTTATCATCATTTTCTACTACTATAAGTTTTTGTAAATCTTTATTTAATTTATTAAAGTTATCTATAAATCTTTTTATACCTAATCTTTTACCTCCTACTTTACTACCTACATGCAACACTATCTTAGATTCAATACCCATACTTTTATACATTTTTTGATAAAATTTGAGTATATTAATTGTAGAAGTAACCACTTCTTCATTCACGCTATTTAAAACAACATAAGCCGAAGGATGAATGTCTACTCTTAAATTATTTTGTTTTATTATGTCCCCTATTTTTTTGTAATAATGTTTATATTGAATTATAAAATCATATTCTACCGAAGGATGACTTACTAAAGGTATAAGTTCTGAAGTCATTCTAAAAAAAGTAATGTCATTTCTAATATTGTATTTTAATATTTTTTCTAAAGATTCAAAATTACTTTTAATAACACTATCTAACTTTTCATTTGCTTTATTGCCTAACCTTTTATAGTTAGTATAAGTTAATGAATGAGATGATGTTTCATCGATTGTTACTGGAACACAGGCATACCCTAATCTAATTTTCATTTTATCACCATTTATTATTATAAATAGAAAGGAGTTTTTTATGACATTAAAAAAATCAAGAATTATAAGCACTATAGGTATATTTTTACTTTGCTTTTTATTTCACTTTTTATATGGTTGGTTACCTAGTAGTATAAGCGCAATATTCTTCCCAGTAAATGAATCTATTTGGGAACACATGAAACTAATATTCAGCGCGGTTATATTCTATGGAATTATTGATTATATAATACTTCAAAAGTTTAATATAAAATATAATAATTTCTTTACTGCTTTATTTGTAACAGCTCTTACTATTATCCCAATATATTTAACTATGTTTTTACCTGTTTATTACAAAATTGGAGAAAATATGATTATTACTATTGGGATTATGTTAGTAGCAATTATTGTTTCTCAAGTTATAAGTTATAAGATATTAAAGGCAAAAGATTTTGATAAAATAAATATCATTTCTTTTATACTTATTATAATAGCATATATAGTTTTTGCTTATTTAACTTATTATCCATTAAAAAACGAATTATTCTTTGATATACAAGAAGAAAAATACGGACTAAATAATTATAATATTTAATCCGTATTTTTTTAAGAGAGTTTAACTTACTCTCAAATCTATATATAAACACCTTATCTTGTGATAAGATGAGGTGTAGCAAAGTAACACACAAACTAACGCCCTACTTTTATTATATATATATTATTAAAATATATTCATAAATTTACTTACATAATAATATATTCTAAATATTTTATTTTGTTAATTAAACTAACCACAATTAAAAATTATTTTTTCTACCTTGGAGTTTTCTACTAAATCAATTGTTTCTCCTATGTGGTGATTGTCAAAAAGTAAGTCAATTAATACATCCAAAAAAGAATTACCATTGTGATAATTCTTTAATACTTTTTAATTAGTTTTTTAATTCTAGGTTTAAGATCGTATATTTCTTCAGAAGTTTCTTTCCCTGACTCATCAATTGATATTTCAGGAACTATAATCCCTGTTTCAAGTTCTATCCAATCAGCTAATAATCTTCTATGGCAAAAGTGCTCTTTGTTAATTTCCAAACCTGGTAGTTCATGACAAAGTAGTATTATATCTTCTCCAAATTTTTCCTTAAAAGTACTCATTAATTCATTTGGATTTAAATCTTTTAATCTTAAGTTATAGAATTCTTTTATATACCAATCAATTAATTCTTTTTCTGATAGATTATCTGGGTTTTGATCATAATATTCCCATAAATATAATCTTGGCGACATTTTCTTATAAGCATTTCCATAGAATCCCCAAGCATTTCCTCCGTCGCCTGTAATAGATACTAAATTGCCATTTTTTGCATTAGCATAACAACTTGTTCCTTTTATAATCATCAAAACCACCTACAAACTAATTGTTATTATATCACAATCTTCACTATTTAATCTGTATTTTTTTCTTCTCTTTTTCTAATTCTTTTAAACTTTTATTGGGTGTTGGCAAATCTTCGGGCATAGTTCCACCTAGTTTCTTAATTGTATTTCTAATTTCTTTACCAACTTCATAATGAGTTTCGTTTGCTTTACTTTCTAATTTAATATTCTCATTCTTTAATTTTTGTTCTGTTTGTGAAATTCTAAATAGATTTGAAATCAATTCATCACTACCCATGTTATCTAATATATCTTCTCTATATATAAGTTTCTTTCGTTTAGCTATATCATTAGCGTTTTCTCCATTATATAATCCTTTATATCCTGAATTATGAAATCTATCAAAGTTCTTTACTCCAGCATTTCTAGCAGCAATATTTAAAGAATAATTACCTTTTCTTGTTAAATTTCTTTGATAAAATCTTTTCTCATCTTAGTAAGTTTGCTATATTCTTTTTCACTTAATTCTTGCTTTCTAGTTTGAATTGCAAAATAAGTTTGTCCTAAGGCAACCATTTTCTTTTTAGGGTTAGCATTTTATACAATTAAATAACAAATATATCTAGATAATTTATAATCTTTAATAAATTCTTCTTTCCCTTTCCCAGTTATTATTGGCTTCCTAACCTCAGGAAGCCAATATGAATCATCATTATTACTGTTTTTATATGATACTACAGCTTTTTGAATTACATTATTAAAGTTCTCCCATTTACTATATTCAAGTAATGGCATTAACTCACGAGCTAACCAATATTCATTACCTTCTTCATCTATATATTTTATATCTTCAAATAATTTTTCTGTATATTCTTTTATTTCATTCATTTTTAAACTCCTTTCTATGGTGGGTATGTTGCTATATGTAATTTATCATTTTTCATCTTAAACATAACACTTCCATCCTGATCAGTTCTATATATTTTACTATCTTTTAAATTATCTAATACACTATAATTTGGATGTCCATATTTATTATTCTTACCAACACTAATAATAGAATATTTAGGATTAATTTCATCTACAAAACTTTTACTAGAACTTGTCTTACTTCCATGATGACCTACTTTTAATACATGTATATCTTGTAAATTATATTTTTCTATTAAGTCCTCTTCTACTTCTACTCCTGCATCTCCCATAAATAAAAATTTATAATTATTTTGTTTTGTATAAATTACAGATGAATTATCATTTTCATTACCATAATCTTTACTGTTTAAAAAATACAATTTATTATCACCAATATTTAATTCTCTGATGCAACTATAATATTGTATCTTCTTTTTCTCTAATACTTTTATTAATTCTTGTTCAAGTTCATTAAATTCGCCACAATTAAATATTACTTTCTTTACTTTGAAGTTTTCTACTAAATTAATAGACCCGCCCATATGGTCATAGTCACCATGACTGATTATTAAGAAATCTATATTTTTTATACCTTGACTCATTAAATAAGAAATAACATCTTTAGATGTATCATAATTATATCTGCCACCCGTATCAATTAAAATATCTCCTTTATTATAACCTAAATGTATTAAGGAACTATCTCCTTGTCCAACATTAATAAAATTTATAAAAGCATTATTTTTTACATAGTTTATATTTGTATGTACAAATAAAATAATAACTATTAGAAATATATATTTATATTTTCTTTTATAAAATTTATATAAAATTAAACTTATCAATAAATAATAAAAAATTATTATGAAAATATTTACTTTACAAAATATAATTTCTATTTTAAAATTAGTCATAATCAAAGATAAAGATTCAAGCGCTTTAATCATTATTTCAAATACAAAGTCAAGTTTAGGTATTAAAATAATGATTAAAGAAAAAGGAAATATAATTAAAGAAATTAAAGGTACAAATATAATATTATTTAATATAGTTATTATATTTATAGTAAAATAATTATTTATAAGAATAGGGATACTAGCTAAAAAAGAAATTGATGACGTAACTAATGTTTTTACAAAATAATTTTTATATCTATTTATAATCTTACTAAAAACAATTAAATAAAAAGATATAATATAACTAAACTTAAAACCTATACTATAAATATTATAAGGATTTATAATTAGATTAATCATAAGTATTATTAAAAATATTTTTATTGTGCTTAAATTTAATTTTAGTAATTTGTTTAAAGTTAAAAATATAAATAAGAAACTAGCTCTCAATACTGAAGGAGTAAAATTAGTTAAGAACATATAAAAAGATAAAAACAAGATAGTAAATATATAATTTATGTTTGTCTTTTTTACTTTATTTAAAATATATAATATTAAAGATGATAAAAGAGTTATATGCATACCAGATACAGAGAATAAATGACTTATACCATTAGTTCTATATGATTCTAATACATTATCACTTATATAACTACTATCCCCTAATATAAAGGCACTTAAATATTCACTACACTTAATATCAGATATTTTTTTTATTAAATATGTTTTAATTTTATAAAATATGTTAATATTTTTTTTTAATAAATAAATGTTATCAATATTCATACTAAAATAAGTATTTTTACTAAGCATATACTCTTTATAATTAAATAAATTAAAATTAGTATTACTTCTTAACTCATTTAAATTACCTATTATTTTTACCTTATCACCCAAATTAAAATCAAAATTATTCTTATAATATCCAATTATATTTTCTTCTCCTTTTATAGTTAATATAATTCTTTCGCTATCTTTTTTTATATTAGTAATTATACCTATTATCTCTTTATCATCTACATTATATTTACTTTTTATATTATTTACTTTATAAAATACAATAACTGCAGTTAATATAGATAAAAATATTATAAATATATTAGAGTTTAATATTATTTTTAATTTTTGAATAAGCAGATTCTCCTATTCCTGACACATTCATTATATCTTCCAGTTTTTTAAACCCACCATTAGTTTCTCTATATTCTATTATTGCTTTAGCTTTTGATTCTCCTACTCCACTCAATGTCATTAACTCTTCAAGAGTTCCTTTATTTATTGAAACAAGATTATCTTCTTCAACACTGCTTTCTTCTTTAACTCCATTTGTATTTACAGTATCATTTTTAGTTATACATGAATCATTAATATTATCAGGACATACGCATTCATATTGAATATATATTATTTCTTTTTCCTCTTCTTTAAATTTTTCTACTTGCTCATTAGAATATATAATTATTATCATTTCATCTACTATCTTCTTACTAAGATTTATATATTCAGTATTCGCTTCTTCTTTTAATCCTCCCGCTTTATTAATAACATCTATTACTCTATCCCCATTATTCATTTGATACACATTAGGTTCATTAACACTCCCTTTTATATCTACTTTTATTTTTTCTTCTACAATTACTTCTTCCTTTATTTCTTCTACTATAGGTTCTATAACTTCTTGTTTTTTATTAGGTCTTAAAATTGTATAAAGAATAGCTAGTCCTAAAAAAAGAATTAAAAATATTAAAATTATTATTATTTTATATTTATCTAAATAGTATTTTATTTTTTTCATATTTTCCTTTCTATTAAAGTGGTTTTCCTATATATATTATATTGTATAAAAATCCAAATTCCTTTTTTCTTGTAAACATTTTTTATTTTTTGTATAATTATATTAATGATAGAGCAAGTATGTGGAGGAATACTAACTATTAAGCGCCAGACCCTACGGGGTGACGAGGTTAACAATTATCGAAAATTCGGCGGATGTTGTTACGGAAGTGTATTCGAAAGGTATATTACAAAAAGTAAAATCAAAATTACAACAAACTTTATACCACACACATTGTTTTTGTTGTGGAAAGAAGGATATTTTATGTGTGGTATCACAGGATACATAGGAAAAAACAATAACGCTATTAAAATCGTTATGCATGGCTTAGAAGCTTTAGAATATAGGGGTTATGACTCTAGTGGTATAGCTTATACCAATGACAATAAAGTAAATATAACAAAAGAAAAAGGTAAAATAAATAATTTAAAAAAGAGTGTTGATTTTAATATTAAAAGTAATTTAGCTATTGGCCATACTAGATGGGCAACTCATGGTGAACCTAATAAAGTTAATTCACATCCCCACTCTGTTAATAAATTTACAATAGTTCATAATGGTATTATAGAAAATTATATAGAATTAAAAGAAGAACTTTTAAATAATAATTACGTTTTTAAAAGTTCAACTGATACAGAGATAGCATGTGCATATATAGATTTTATTTATAAAAAAGAAAAAGATATATTAAAAACTTTAAATCAGGTTACGAAAATATTTAGAGGCTCTTATGCATTAGGTATCATTTGTAATGATGATTTAGATAATTTATATGCGGTTAGAAAAACAAGCCCTTTAATAATAGCACAAGGTAAAGACGAAAACTATATTGCTTCAGACGTACCTGCTATATTAAAATGTACAAATAAATATATACTGCTCGATGATTTTCAAATAGCTAAAATAAATTCTGATAATATAGAAATATATAACCAAAAGTTAGAATTAGTAACAAAAGAAACTTTAGAATTTGATGGAACTTATGAATCAAGTATAAAAAATGGATTTGAACACTTTATGTTAAAAGAAATTCATGAAGAACCAAGTGTTTTTAGGAACACAGTTAATACTTATTTAAATAAAAATTTTAAAAATATACCAAACTTTTCTAAATATAACAATTTACATATAGTTGCTTGTGGATCAGCTTATCATACAGGATTAGTTGGAAAATATTTAATAGAAAAATATGCAAATATTCCAGTATACGTTGAAGTCGCTAGTGAGTATCGATATAAACATAATTTTTATGATAAACAAACACTAGTAATATTTGTTTCCCAATCAGGAGAAACCGCAGATACACTAGCTTGTTTAAAAAAAGTAAAAGAAGATGGTATAGATACATTAGGAATTGTAAATGTGGTTGGTTCAAGTGTTGCTAGAGAATCAAAATATGTAATGTACACTAAGGCAGGTTGTGAAATAGCAGTTGCAACTACTAAAGCATATCTTGCTCAGCTTACTGTATTTTCAATTATTACAATGTATCTTATTAATGATAAATCTTTATCAAACGAAATTAGTTCTATACCTACTCTAATTGATAATTTGATAAATAAAGATTATAAATCTATAGCTAAAGAAATATATAAAGACAAAAATATATTCTTTATAGGTCGTGGTATTGATTATTTTCTATCAATGGAAGGTTCATTAAAACTTAAAGAAATATCTTATATAAATAGCGTTGCTTATCAAGCAGGAGAACTAAAACATGGAACTATTTCTCTTATAGAAAAAAATACGCCAGTTATAGCAATATCTACTGATAATACATTAACCGAAAAAACTATTAGTAATATAAAAGAAGTAAAAGCTAGGGGTGCTAAAATAATATTTGTTACTAATCAAAATATAATTGATAATTTCTATGATATTAAAATAGATATACCTAAAGTAAGTGAATTATTGCAACCTATTTTAACTATAGTACCTTTACAATTAATTGCTTATGAAGTAGCAAAATTAAACAAATGTGACATAGATAAACCTAGGAATTTAGCTAAATCCGTTACTGTTGAATAAACAAAAAGTTCGAAATTATTTTCGAACTTTATTTATTATAAATTATTTCTAAAAGCTTTTAATGCATTCAAGAATTCTTCTTGTTTTTTTATTTCTTCTGTTAATTCATTATAATCTTTCGTATTCATAATATCTAATACAGTTTCTGATTTCTTAACTGTAGGATATTCTAAATTATTTTCCATAACTCCATATATTGGAGATATAAACTCACTATTTTTAAATTTTTTAGGTTCTTCTTTAACACTCGAATCATTTATTGTTTGAATAACCTCTTTAACCATTTCGGGCGTTACAGAAGATTCTTCATCTTCTACTGTTGAAATTATAGGTTCTTCAGTTAAATCTATTTCTAAACTTTCAACAAAGTTTACATCTGACTGTTCATCATCTATTACTTCAATTTTGCCTGATTTTACATTATCAACTAATTCTTGATAACTAATTATTGCTTTTTCTTCTTGTTCTTCCTCAAATTTCTTTACTACATCTTCTGGTTTTAAATCTATATCTTCTTGCATTTTCTTTAAGATATCCTCTAACTCACTCAATTTTGGAGAATCTTCTATCTTTTCTAATTCTGCTTCTACCCTTTCTGCTTCAACGTAGTCATCCTTTATTTTTTTTCTATTTCTTTGATTAGATGCAATTATGAACAAGATAGTAGCTATAATAACCAATACAATTAAAATACAAATATATAAATATATGTTAGCAAGTAAAAAATTGTAAATTGTATCCATTATAATCACTCCATACTATTTTTAGGGATATTCTACCTATCACAATAATTATTCTATCATATAAAATTGTTTTTTTCAAAGGATTTTCGACAATATTATCATTTTATTTTTATAAGTAGTTAAAAGCGTTTATTTTCAACAATTTTCTCTTTACAATTATTTACACTACTCTATTGTAACTCCTTTTATTTTTCCTTTTTTTATTAATTTTTTCGCATTTACTTTAGTAATAACTCCACTATTAATCATTATATTTAATGTTTTTTGATTATATTCTCCTACATTAGTTGTAGCATCATATTCTTCTTTTAACTCAACTACTTGGTTAAATACTGATAATGTTTTATTAGCTATTTTATTTAATATTGGTGTTTTATACAATATTAAATTACCCACTTTAGAATCATTTATAATACTTAAATTAAAAGTTGGTAAACTAAGTATATATAATATTATAAATGTATATATTATATTTTGTACTACTCCTAGTACTGCTCCTAATATTTTAGATGGTATTCCAAGTATTATTGTTGCGTTAAGTAACTTTTCAAACCATTTTGTTAATTTAACTAATATTTTAAATATAATTGTAAGTACAAAAAATACTATAAAGAAGGCAATTGCTTCATAAACAAGTATATTTAGCACAGTAATATCTTTGAATATACCGCCAAAATTAAAGAAAGGTAAATTGTTATATAAAAATACACTTACAGGGTTTTTAAATATAAAAGATAGTGTTATAATAACAAATATTCCTACTAAAGATACAAGTTGTCTTGTAAAACCCCTTTTAAATCCTATTAAAACTCCAAGAGCTAAAAATATTAGAATAATTATATCAACAATACTCATATCATCATCTCCATTATAATTATATTATAATTTTTTTTAAAAATAAAGCAATTTATCTAAAAATGTGGTACAATGATTATGGTGATAATATGAATAGTAATAAAAATAATGTTATTTCTTTTGTAGCTAGTCCTAAAACTCAAGAGATGATGAGTGAGGGATTAAATTGGTGTATGAGAGATAAAACCCCACAATATGCAAAATGGCAAGCAAAAGATGGAGATACTGTTATTACTTTATATGAATCTGGTAAGGTTGTTTTTCAAGGTAAAGATGCAGATTTATCTAGTGATTTTTGGATTACCACTGAAAAGATCAATAGTGGTAAGGTAGATGTTAAAAACTCAGGTGATAAGAAGAAAGAGGCAAAAAAAGATAAAAAGGAATATGTAAACGCTAAAATATATAATTCGTCTAGTATAGGCTCAGATGAAGTTGGTACTGGAGATTACTTTGGCCCTATTGTTGTTACAGCTGCATATGTATCTAGTGAAAATATTCGATTCTTAGAAGAAATAGGAGTTAAAGATTCTAAAAAATTAACTGATAATGATATTTTAAATATAGTGCCTAAATTTATTAAGCAAATACCATATGAATCAATGATATTAACTAATGAAGAATATAATAAGTTCTATTCGAGTGATATTAATATGAACAAAATAAAAGCACTACTGCATAATAAAGTATTATATAAATTAAGTAATACTATTAAAGAATATGAATATATAATTGTAGATCAGTTTGCTGAAAGTTATATTTATTTTAATTATTTAAAAGAATCTTCTAATATAGTTCGAAATATTACTTTCCTTACTAAAGGCGAAGATAAACATTTATCAGTTGCCTGTGCTTCTTTAATTAGTAGATATATATTCATTAAAGAGTTTGATAAATTATCTAAAAGTCTTGGTATAAATCTTCCTAAAGGCGCTAGTGATTTAGTAGATAAAACAGGCAAAAAAATAGTTGACAAATTTGGTTTTGATAAATTAAAAGAAATTGCTAAAATGAACTTTAAAAATACTGAAAAAATAAAAGAGATGCTTTAATCTCTTTTTAATTTTAATTTTTTCTGTGTTTCTACATCCACATTTTTATAAAAATAATCATCAACTATTGCTTTACTTATCTGTTTGCTAGTTGTTGTATAAAATAAATAACTTTGTATAAGCGAAGTTAAAAAATCTATATTCTCCCCTATATATTCTATTAATATATCTAATTTATTTAATCTAATCATTTCCAAATAAAAGTAATCTTCTTTATATAATGAATTTTTTGGACAATTATCTCTAACAAAAACATTCCATTTATAATAAACTTTAATAAACTCTAATACCATTTTTTTAAATTCATCGTATCTTATATCTTTATAATTAACAAGTTTAGTTGCTATAAAATAACTTACATCTATTTTTTTAGGATGTTTTTTGTTTTTGTTTTTATAATCGTTATAATATTCTTTAAAAGTTTCTAAATTATAATCAAAATTATAAGTTATCTTATCAAATATATGGAGTTTAGATATTTGCATCAAAATATCATCTTGACCCATATCGCTAAGTTCTTCTAAAATCATCATTTTAGACGTTATACAAAGTTCATTAAATATTATAGAATTTTCTATTATTGAAAACAAGAAATTCTCGTCTTTAAGCGTTCTTTCAATTATATTTTCCTTAGTATCATTGAAATCATCGAGATAATCAACATTTCCCATAAAAAAGTTAATCTTATAATAATCCAAAAGAAATAAACTTATTACTTTATCATACATATCACTGCTTAATTTTTCTAAGTTTAAAATAGTTAATTCTTTAGAATTAATATTTATAATTTTTTTTCTTATTTCATCATTTATAGATGTAACCATAAAACCACCTAAACCTAGTTTAACATTTATTTATATTAAAGTAAAGAAAAAGTAGTAGATTATTCCACTACTACCCATGCATCAGCAATTGGTCTTGTTTTGTTTTTTAGTGCACCATCTATTGGATCATTTATAGCGCAATAAGTGTCATTACTATAATCATTAAAAGGGGCATTATATTCACTTTGCACAATTACTTTTGGCATTACCATTACACCCATTAACAGTTAACCTAATTATTTAATATCATCTTCTACATCAAGTATTTGCTTTTGATAATCATTTTCATAATTCATACTCCAAAATTTAAGGAAACTATTCTTTAGTTTCCTTTTCTTCCAATAATTTTTTATATTCTTCTTCTAATAAATATATTTCTTTACTACTCATAAATAGTATAACTGCATTATCATATTCTATTAATTTTTCAGCCATACCTTGTTCTATATAATCCCCATTATCCAGTTTCTCAATTATAGTATAAGCACTTATTCCAGGATAATCTTCTGGATTTTCCCTATCATAATTAATATCCATTACATAAGCTTTATCAGCAAGATTTAGAGCACTAGCAAATTCATCTGCAAACTCTTCTACTCTTGAAAAAGTATGCGCTTTAAATACTGCTATAACTTGTTTATCAGGATATTTTTGTCTAGCTGCCTTAATGGTTACTTTAACTTCTGTTGGATGATGAGCATAATCATCTACAAGCACATTATTCCCTATAACAGTTTCCTTAAATCTTCTCTCAGCGCCTTTAAATGTTTTCAAGCTCTTAGCTACTTCCCTAGCATCTAATCTTTCATAATGACAAATAGCTATTACAGCAAGTGCATTTAACAACATGTGTTTACCATATAAAGGTAAATCAAAATGCCCATAATATTCATCTTCTACAAATACATCAAAACTAGTTCCATCATTTCTATATTCAACATCTCTTGCTTGAATATCATTATCTTCATTTAATCCATAATAGAATATTTGTGGATTAACATTTAAACTATGAGTATAGGGGTCATCTCCACAAGCAATTACCATTTTATCTGCTTTATTAGCAAACTCTTCATAAGCAAGAATCATATCGTCCATACTTTTATAATAGTCTGTGTGATCCATTTCTATATTAGTAATTACTACATATTCAGGATCATATTCTAAGAAATGTCTTCTATATTCACAAGATTCTAATATAAACCTATTAGAGTTTCTATCTCCGTGACCTCTTCCATCTCCTATTATATAATTACATCCACCTAAATCAGTCATTATATGACTTAACATAGATGTAGTTGTTGTTTTACCATGGCAACCTGATATACAAATACTTTCAAACTTTTTAGTAAGTCTACCTAACATTTCTTGATATTCATATATTTTTAATCTACGTGCTTGAGATCTTATAAGTTCTGGATGTTCATCTAATTTTAAAGCTGGAGAATATATAACTACTGTTTCTTCATCTAATTCATCATTTTTTTCGTTATATATTTTTATACCACGCTCTAATAATTTATCCTCAGTAAATCTATGATCTTTAGCATCATCATACCCTACTACTTCATACCCTAAATCATTAAGTAGAAGTGCGAGTGCGCTCATGCCAGCCCCTTTAATTCCTGCCATATAATATTTCATAAATTCGCTTCCTTTTCTATAATAAATCTATAATAAATGGACCAAGTATTATAAGTAATATAAGTGGTATTATAAATATAACAGATATAATACTTACTTTATTTGGTATTTTATTTATTTGAGCTTTTATTTCCATCATTTGTTTTTCTCTTAAATATTCTACTTGATTATTCATAGTTTCTATAATACTATTACCAAATATATTTGTTTGAGTAATATTAAGTAAAATATTATTTATTGTTTCCGATGGCATTCTTTTCTTTAAATCTTCTAATGATTCCATTAAAGATCTACCAAACTTCATCTCCATTAAACTCCTTTTAAATTCTTTAGAAAGTTCATTATCTACATTATTAACCGTAATTTCTAAAGCATTCTCTAAGTTTCTACCAGATTCTAAAGTTAAGGTTAATATTTCAAAGAATGTTAAAGCATCTAAATCCAATTTTTTTATTCTTTTATTTATAGGGTCAGTTATGAAAACGTAATAAAATAAATTGTAATAAATTATTATTATGAAAGGTATTATATAGATTTGTATGTTTGTAAATATTAAAACTATAGCAAGTATAATAGAAGTTAAAAGCCTAGCAGTTAAAAATCCTGCCGCGTCAAACTTTAACTTTCTATTATTACCTAGCATATTCAATTTACTTTGAATGGCTTCTATATCTTTTACTCTATATAATCTTCTAATTATACCACTATTCATTATTTTATCCCCCTTACTTTCATAACTTTTCTAACTACTACAATATATGTAATATATATTATAAGAATTATTATTAATAAAGCAACACCTAAAGGATTATTAAATAAAACTTTAAAGTAATCTTTATTAATTAAACTTATAAATACTACAAAAGCAATAGGAACTATTATTAATACATACATAATTAATTTTGAGCTACTAGTTAAAGCTTTAAACTCGTTTTCAAGTTTCTTTCTATTAAAGATGGTCTTTTCTATTGAATTAAATACTTTAATTATATTACCACCTGTTTTATTTAAAACAGATATACTAGCAGTTAGATAAATGGCTTCACTTAAATTAATTCTATCAGAAAATCTTTTGAATGCTGTTTCCATATCTAGTCCTAAAGATATTTCCATACCAATTTTTTTAAACTCTTTTGATATAGGGCCTTCTAATTCTCTAGCAACCAAATCAACTGCCTGTGTTATACTCATACCCGCTTTAAAGGCATTATTCATAACAGTTATGGCTTCTAACATATCATTTTCAATTTTCTTTTTATATCTAATATATTTATATGCGTAAACAATATCTAAAGTAATATATCCAAGCAAGAATGGTATAAACATCTCAAACGGTTTAGCAAGTTCTGCCTCTATTAATTTTACAACTATAATAAATACTACAAATAGAAAACCTACTATTATTTTTTTAGATATAAAGTTTATATTACTATCTTCTTTTTCAAATGCTTCAATATATTTATCATATCTTTTAGCACCTTTTTTTACTATTTCTAACTTACCAATAACTTTACTAACTTTCTCCAAAAAATCTCTATATTGATTATATAAATTATCAAATAAAGATATGGATTTATTTTTAGAAGAGTTAATAGTATATTTAGAAAATCTTTTTTCTAACTTTATACTTCTAATATATTTAAGTAAAAATAAAAGTCCAAATAAGAAAAATAATAATATTCCAAATTGACCTAATCTAATTATATCAGTATTATCTCTCCTTACTGTAACATATACGAATTCAGTCGCTGTATTACCAGCCTTATCACTAACTTTGTACTGAATTTTCTTAATACCCTCACTACTAAAATCAAGCGTATCTTTATTAGTAGCAATAGAACTTGTTAAATCGCCATCGACATTATCAGTAGCAGTAATACTACCCATTACATCAAATCCTTCTTTAGAAGTTATTTGATATGTTTTTTCACTTATATTAATAACCGGTGTTTCCTTATCTATTTTATATTCACCACTAACTATATTAGAAGTAACATTTTTATAATCAATATTAGTTATTTCTATTCTATAAGTTCCTGTTTGATTTAAAATTATATTAACAGGAGTATTAGTTTCAACATAAATAGGTTCATTATATATATTATCTTTAACAATTACATAAGAATAGCTAGATACTAAAGATGAAGGAGTGTAAGTGACAACTACATCTTCATTAGTACTATCTATATAATTTATACTCAACCCCTCCATACTTCACCTCTATTCAAATATATCTTTTAAATTAGTTATACCTCTTGACTTTAATCTATCATAAGTTTTCAGAGTTGCTTTGTTTAAAACAAATTCCCCATCAACTTCCCCTTCTTCAGTAATTCCGGTTTGATTAAAAGCAAAAATCTCATTTAATTTAATTTCATCTCTATCAAAACCAACTACTTCACAAATACTTGTAATCTTTCTTTTACCATCTGTTAGCCTTGAAATATTTATTACTATATCAATAGCATTTTCCATATATTCCCTTATAGCTTTAATAGGTATTTCCATACCGGCCATAAGCATCATTGTCTCTAGTCTATTTAGTGCATCTTTAGGACTGTTAGCATGAAGTGTTGTCATACTTCCCTCATGCCCTGTATTCATTGCTTGCATCATATCAAATGCTTCCTTACCACGTACTTCACCAACTATTATTCTATCAGGTCTCATACGAAGAGAGTTTATAACCAAATCCCTTATAGTTACTTCTCCACTTCCTTCATAGTTAGTACCCCTAGTTTCAAGTGATATTACGTGTTCTTGTTCTAATCTTAATTCTGCAGCATCTTCTATAGTTATAATACGTTCATCATCACCTATAAAAGACGACATAACATTTAATAATGTTGTTTTACCACTACCAGTACCCCCACATACTATAATATTCATTCTACTTTTGACACACGCTTCAATGAATCTTGCCATATATGGTGTCATAGTCCCATTTCTTAAAAAATCTTCTATACCTGCAAGTTCTCTTTTAAACTTACGAATAGTTAGTACTGGACCATTTAAACTCAGCGGTGGTATTATTGCATTAAGTCTTGAACCATCAGAAAGTCTAGCATCCACCATAGGATTAGCTGTATCAATAGTTCTTCCTATAGGTTGAATTAATCTTTGTATAGTTCTTATAATATGTTCATCATTTATGAAAGAAACACTATCATCTTTCATAATTCTACCATCAAGTTCTATATATATTTCATTTGTTCCATTAACCATTATTTCTGTAATACTAGGATCATCTAATAATTCAGTAATAGGTCCATATCCATTTATTTCATTATCAATTAAGTTATTTATATAACTTCTTTCAACAACGCTCAAATCATAACCTTCTAAAGACCTATCTATTTGTTTTCTAACAAAACTAGCCATACTGATTTGATTATTGGTATTATTATCAATTAAGTTTTGTATAATTTTATTTCTAAGTTCATCTAATAATTTTTTATTAGTAAATGCATCATAATCAGGAACATCTCTTAAGTTAGTTTCTTCTTTTACTTCAAACTCTTCAACAAAAGATCTTGCCATATTAATCCACCTTACTTTCTTTAAGAATATCTAAAGCAATTAAATTATATATTTTCATAGCTTCTTTATATTTCTTATATATATTTTCATTTAAAGTTAAAATATTACCCTCTATTATATATTTATCTATGTTTTTAATATAAAAGTTAGATGGAACTATGTAATTAACCGTCTTGTTAATTATATTTTTAATATCATACTTATTATAATAATTTTTATCTCTATCATTAGATTGATTTAATATAATTTTATAATTATTTTTATTCATATCATTTAATATAGAAACTATAGTTTTCATATTCTTTAAATTCATAGAATCATTATTTATTAAATATAATATCTGATCACTAAAATCAAAAGCAAACAAATTGATATCAGTTAATATATGATTAGTATCTATTAAAATAACATCAAACTTCATACTAGCTTTATAAAGAATTAAATTAAGTATCTTACTACTTATTTTTCTAGCAAATCTAGGATCTTTAGGCGCTGGTAAAACCTTTATTTGTTCATTATAACTAGTAACATAATCATCTAAATTAGTAAACTTATTATTACTCATATCTTCATATAGATTATAGATATCATTATTATAGTTAATATTTAATAAACTAGCAATATCACCACTATACAAATCTAAATCTATAATCAATACTCTTTTTTCTAATCTAGAATATATACCAGCTAAATTAAGAGCTGTTGTAGTTTTTCCTACCCCACCTTTGACTGATGTAATTGTAAATACCTTTGCTTTATTTAAAGCCATACTATCACCCTTTTATAATCTTTTTCGTTTCTTTATTACCTATATAAGTAATCTTAATTTTATTATTATAAATTATATTATATATTCCCCTATATTCTTTACTAACACTCATCTCTACACTACTTTCACTATCTTTAATAATAATTTCTATATCTTCAACATTATTTTCAATTAGTTTAATAGTTTTATCTTTATTATTACTTTCCAAATAATATTCTAAAGCATCATAAATATTATTATCACACTTTCTTTTTTCTATAGATAACATGCCTAAATCTATTATGAATGTTAATATCATAAGAAATATTGGCAGTAATATTATAAATATAACAAGCACTTGTCCTCTACTGTTCATTATAAATACTCTTTTCTACACTAATATCATAACTTTTACCAAATACCAAGTTTAACATAGGAGATATAATTCTTATATCTTTACTTAAAACTATATTAGTTAAATCCCCATCATTAGTAAACTCAACTTTAATATTTTTTTTATTAGTATAACTATTTATTTCTTTATATTTTTCATCTCTATACAAACTAGATAATGTATCAATATCATTTTCTAAAGAATATTTTTTAGAAATAATATTTCCAAAATCTATTACCGATATTACAAGTAATAAAAATATTGGTAAAATAATAACAAATTCTACTAATGCCTGTCCTTTATTATTCTTCATAATATCACACTCTACCATCCTACATAATTATATCAAACAATATAAAAAAAAGATAGTGTTTTCTATCTTTTATTAACAAAATATTTACTTTTTAACGCTTATTATATTTTTTAAAAAAGCCTTACTTTTTAAATATAACCCTGTATATCTATCATAATAATCATCTATAAAATTATTAACTTCATATACAACATCTTTTTTTATATCTAGTTTATCTATCTTATTTATATCTACTAATGTATACATTCTAACTAGTTTTATTGCTTTATCGCTAACAATAGGTTCATTAGTATGACATTTCATGCATAAATATCCACCTTTATCACTGGATAAAGTGACTACATTTTTAGATCCACATATACTACATCCATTTAAATTAGGCATTACTCCTAAATATTCTAAATATTTAAGTTCTATTATATTAGTTATAATTAGTGGATTGAAATTATTATTTATTTTAATTAAAGAACTAATAAGTAAATCATATAAACTATTATCTTCGCATTGTTTATATACTTGATTAGTTAAATCAATTAAAAAACTAGCATAACTTATTTTTTCTATATCTTTTTTTATATTAGAAAAATTATTTATAACACTAGCCTCACTAAGTATTGATAATTTATCTTTTTTAAAATATATAGTAAATGTTGCATAAGTTAATTTATCAGTAACACTTCTTAAATTACTTTTTAAGGATTTACATCCTTTAGCCATAACTCCGATAATACCATATTCTTTAGTTAATATGTCTATTATTTTACTAGTATCACCATAATTTTTAACATTTATTATAATACCTTCTACATCAATAACTTTATTATTCATCTACTTCCTCAAAACGATATTCTTGTTCTACATCAGGATATTTTTCTTTATCCACTAACGAATTAAACATGTCATATGGTCTTGCCCATTTTAAATTATCTCCATACATGGCTTGATATATAACTACTTTTTTAAACTCTTCATCATTATTAGATTCTGAATCATAAACTATATCTAATACTTTATATAAATTTCCCTTAAAGTGTTTATATTTTTTGCCTGTTTTAATTGTTCTTTCCATCTTTTTTCACTTCTTCTTTATATTTTAAATAATATTCTACTTTTCCTGTACTTTTAAATAAATCCCATAATAATTCTTTCATAGTATCACCTATTTAATTATGGGAATATTTATTTTTTTTATTCATTAATTTTCAAAATCATTAAAACCAAATTCAGACAAATATCTTTCTTTTTCTCTCCATTTTTTTACGGTCTTAACAAATAATTCTAAATAAACATTTTTATTTAATAGTTTTTCTAAATCTTTTCTAGCTTCTATGCCTATTTTTTTAATCATTTCACCTTGTTTACCAATTATAATTTTCTTTAACGAATCTCTATCTACTATTATAGATATTCTTATATTATAACTAGTTTTACCTACTTCTACACTATCAGTTACACATGTAATTGAATGTGGAACTTCTTCTTCTGTAAAATTAAATACTTTTTCCCTAACTATTTCTGCCATTAAAAAATCTATTGATTTATTAGTAATACTATCTTCACCATAATATCTAATTGTATCTGGTAAGTATTTTTTTAACGTTTCTATCAAATCATCTATATTACTTTTAGTAATAGAAGAAACCGGTATTATCTCATCAAAGTCATATAAATCTTTATAATCATTTATTCTATTAAATATTTCTTCATGCGTTATTTTATCTATTTTATTTATAACTAATATTACTGGTTTATTTATATTTTTTAACTTTTCTAGTATGTAAATATCCCCTTTTCCTAAACCTTCATAAGCATCAACTAAAAATAATATTATATCCGTATCATCTATACTATAATAAGCCTGTTTGTTTAAAGTTTTACCTAATTTATTTATAGGTTTATGTATGCCTGGAGTATCTACAAATACTATTTGAACTTTATCTTCATTATAAATACCTTGAATAATATTACGAGTAGTTTGCGGTTTATTAGATGTTATCGCAACTTTTCTACCTATTATACTATTAATTAGTGTACTTTTACCTACATTAGGTCTACCTATTATACCTACAAAACCACTTTTCATATTTCACCTCTAACTAAATAATGCTACAATTTTTGGGAAGAAAATTATTATGTTTAGTAATATAGCAACTATAAATATTATGAAAGTTGCACCACTACCACAATCTTTTGCTATTTTAATAAGGGAATTGTATTCTTTTGATATAGCATCACACGCTGCTTCTATAGCAGTATTTATAAGTTCTACAGCAAGTATAAATCCAAGCATAAATATAATTAATATCCATTCAAGCCCGTTAATTCTATAAGCAAAACCCATTATAACTTCAAGCAAAACGCCAAAAACATATAACAGAATACTTTTGCCATCTCTAGCATAACACCTAATTCCATTTAATGAATTTTTTATTGTTTGAAAAACTGATTTAGGAGTTAAGTTTCTTTTCTTTAAATCTTCTTCAATTTTATTTTTTAATTCCGTACTCATTTAAAATCATCTCCTGTAATTTAAACATGACTTTTTCATCTTCAACATTCATATGATCATATCCGAGCAAATGAAGTAATCCATGAATAGTTAAAAATGACAATTCTCTCAAAAAACTATGTCCATATTCCATTGATTGTTCTTTACACTTTTTAAGACATATATAAATATCTCCTAATATTCTCATATCTGTTTGGATAAATGTATCATCATCTTCTAAAGCAAAACTAATTACATCAGTAACAGAATCTTTATTTCTATATTCTCTATTTATTTCTTGTATTTTAGCTTCATCTACAATAATTATATTAAATATAGAGTTTTCTATTTGTTGATAGTTAAGAGCAAAATCAACTAACTTTTTTATATCTTTTAATTCTTTAATATTTTCATTTGTTTCATTTATAATTTCAAAACTATTCATTCCATTCACCATACCAATATAATTATATTATAAATACTCGCTTTTTACAATAATAAAAAAAGAATCTTTTGATTCTTTTATAATTTAGTTCCACAATTCATACAAAATTTAGCGTTTTCTAATGCTTTTTCTCCGCAATTTGTACAAAATTTTTCTTGTGGTTCTTCTGGTTTTTTAGTCCCACATTCAGTACAGAAATTGGCAGTTATTATATTCCCACAATTAGGACAAGGAACTCCTTCTGTTTTAACTTCTTCTACTTTTGGTTCCTCAACGGTTGGTTCTGGCATTTCCACTCCACCACCAAATACATTCATTACGTCCATTGGTTCATTATTTTGTGCTTGTGCTGAAATATTTGCTCCAAACATAGCACCGCCTTGGTTAAGCATCCCCATTCCCATAAATCCAGTCATAGAGCCAGATTCATTTCCAGCAGCTTCAACTAAAGCCTCACTAGCAGCAGCATTTGCACGAGCACCTTGCATTGCTGGATTCATTGCATATAATCTATCTCCTTGAGCAGACTTAATCATATCAGCAGATTCTTCAGTTGGGGTAGCACTAGCAATAGATACTCTTTCTACATTTATACCTTGAGATCCCCAAGTATCTTGTAAGCATTCTTTTACAGCAGCACTTATTTCAGTTACAGCTCCTGGCAACATATCATAAGATATTCTTTGCATAGCTACTTTAGCTAAAGCAGGTTGTAAAGCTTGTAAGAAATCTGCTAAGAACGTGTCTTTAAAACTTTCATTTATTATATAATCTTCTTCTATATTTCCACCATATGAATGATAGAAAGCAAGTGGATCTGTAATTTCCATTACATATTCACCATAACATCTAATATCTACAGTTATTCCAAATTCACTATCTCTAAATGGAATTGGAGTTGTTGTACCAAATTTATTTCCCTTAATTAAACGAGTATTTACAAAATAAACTCTTTGATCGTGAGGCGCAACTCCACCAGTTGTAAATCTTTCTCCAAACTTTTTGAAAGATTCAATTAATCCTTTACCAAATCCACCATAAAACATTGATGGTTCAGTACCTTGATCAAATGTATATTGTCCTGGCTCAGCAGTAAAATCAACTATTTTGCCATCAGAAACAACTATTAAAAATTGATCTTCACCTACAACAATTTTACTACCATTAGTAATAACATTGTCTGTTCCCTTAGTGTTTGAACCTTCTTGTTTAGAAACACCTTTTCTCATAAGTACATTATCTTCCATTCTTTCACAATAAATGTACTCTAACCATTGATCTGCAAGAACACTAGATCCTGCAGCTAATGCAGTTTTTATTAAACCCATTTTTACCATCCTTCCTTGTATACTATTATACTATTATCATTATATAATAAAAATTAAATAAAATCAAATAAAAAGTAGAATAGTAATTCTATTCTATTTTTTTAATTGTAAACCAAGCTCTATTAACTGTTTTTCATCTACATTACTTGGACACTCACTCATTAAATCAGTTGCAGATGCAGTTTTAGGAAATGCTATTACATCACGTATGTTATCTGTTTCAGAAAGCAACATACATAGTCTATCTAATCCAAGTGCAAATCCACCATGTGGAGGACATCCATATTTTAATGCATCTACAAAGAATCCAAATTTTTCATTTATATCATCACTACTTAATTCAAGCGCTTTAAACATAATTTCTTGTACTTTTTCATCGTGTATACGTATAGATCCACCACCTGCTTCATAACCATTTATAACAATATCATAAGCCTTGCTATAGCAATTAGCTTTATCTGTTAAAAGTTTATCCACATCTTCATCTTTTGGAGAAGTAAATGGATGATGACAAGCCATATATCTATTTTCTTCTTCGCTCCATTCGAAAGATGGAAAATCCACCACCCATAATAACTTATATTCGCCTTTTTTTAGCAGATTTAAATCATTAGCAAGTTTGCATCTTAAAGCACCTAATGAAGTTTTTACTACATTATATTTGCCTGAGATTATCAATACTAAGTCATTATTTTCAAGATTCAATTCTTCTTTTATGTTATTAATTTCTTCATTACTTAACACTTTTACTATAGATCCGGTTACTTCTTCATTATATTTTATATAAGCCAAACCTTGTGCCTTATATGTTTTTACAAAATCAGTTAATTTATCTAAATCTTTTCTAGAATATCTATCAGCTACATTTTTAACAACTATAGCATTTATTATTCCTTTTTCCTCTATAACATTTTTAAATATAGTAAAATTAGTATCTTTAAAAATGTGTGTTATATCATTTATTTCCATACCAAATCTTAAGTCAGGTTTATCAGAACCATATTTAGCTATCGCCTCATCATACTTCATTCTCATTAAAGGTAATTTTATATCAACGTTTTTTACTTCTTTAAATATAGTAGCAACTAAATTTTCTCCTAAATTCATAATTTCATCTTCATTTACAAATGAACATTCAACGTCTATTTGAGTAAATTCTGGTTGTCTGTCTGCTCTTAAATCTTCGTCTCTAAAACATTTAGCTATTTGAAAATATCTTTCAAAACCACTAACCATTAATAACTGTTTAAATATTTGTGGTGATTGTGGCAATGCAAAAAATTTACCTTTATTAACTCTTGATGGTACTAAATAATCTCTTGCTCCTTCTGGAGTCGATTTACAAAGTATTGGGGTTTCTATTTCTAAGAAATCTAAATCATTTAAAAACTTTCGTGTTGAATAAGTTACAGCATTTCTAATAATAAAGTTATTCTTTAAATTCTCTCTTCTTAAATCTAAATATCTATATTTTAATCTTGTATCCTCTAAAGCAGTTGTATCATTAGTTATAGCAAATGGTATTTCTTTAGATTTATTTATTAACTTTAATTCTATTGTTTCTACTTCTATTTCTCCAGTATCTAATTTTTCATTTTTGCTTTCTCTTTCTACTATTTTACCAGTTACTTCTATAACATACTCTGATTTTAATGAATTAGCAATTTCATAATATTCATTTTCTGGTTTTACAATCACTTGTATTATTCCAGTTCTATTTCTTAAATCTATAAAAACAAGTCCCCCTAAATTTCTTACTTTACTAATCCAACCTTTGAGTGTTACTACATCCCCTACATTTTTAATATTATAATTTTTATATTTTTCCATATTTCCTCCTTAAAATAATAAAAAAATCCATAAATACAAGGGCGATATAATCGCTGTGCCACCTTGATTCATAGATTTAATCTACCTTTATAACCTTTAACGAAGTTACCCGATTATTTAACGTTTAATGTCTTCTATATAAAATCATTATTAGTTTTCACCAACCACTAACTCTCTTTAAATTATTTATATATACTCTTTCAAACAAATACAACTATATTATAACATTATTTTTTATTTTTTCAAGTAACTTTATCTAATTTCATTAACTTTTATTTTAGTAGAAACCTCTTCTTCTAAAAGTTCTGGATTATCAAATATATACTGTAGTAATTGTACCGACTTAGCAAAATAATATCCATCAGCTATTCTTTCATCCAAGTTAATACCAAATTCACATATACTTCTAATTTCTTTTTTACCTTTATCATTTATTACTTCAACTTTCTTTATCTCACCCATAGTAGCAAGTGATGAACAAGTACCAAAATTAGTAAGGTTGTGATAAATAGCGCCACATTTAATAGCCCCTAAATTAGATACTATTATACTACTATAATATAAATTATCCTTTATAAGACTTTTTGGTAATAAATCATTTTTATCCATCCATTTAAATAATCCCATTAAAGGTACTCTTACTATGTTAGGTAATTTACCAATAACATCAATTGCATTATTAGCACCTTCCTTAGTAGCTCTTTTTTGTCTTATACTATCTACTTTATCTTTTACTTTTTTGCTTATAATATCTATATTATCTTTTTCTTCTATAGGTACCATAACCATAATTTCTTCACTTCTATCATCAAATGATATTTTGGCAACAAAAGAAATTGTTATATCATTGTGCTCAAAAACATGACGATTAGCAATAAATCTATTTAACTTAGGTCTATTATAAATAGTTTTGCCTATAGCAGTTAGAAAAGTGTGAAAATAAGTTATATCACTACCTTCTTTTTTCTTCTTTTCTACATATTCAACTAATTTAGTTACATCCATCTTCTGATTTATAAAAACATCACTATCACATCTTTTAGGTTTCAAATCTAACATAATTTGAAACATTCCATTTATATCTTTTATTCTTTTTGCATCTTTTCTATTTCTCATAACTACACTCCTAATATTAAGTATAAATAAAAATTGACAAATTGTCAATTTTTATATTCTTTTATAACTAGTTTGATCATCTCTACCTAAATAATCTACATCATCTTCGCCCATAAATATTGGTATATCAGTAGGTTCTTTATTTATAAGTGACAAAGAGTATAACATATCTATTTGATCTTCTGTTGCTTTATAATTTGCTATCTTAGGATCAGGAACTTTTATTATTGGCTTGAAATATAGAGGGTCATGACTATAATATACATAACCAAAACAATGAATAAGTATCTCTGCCGGACCATTTAAAGTTGTAAGGGTTAAAAGTGCGGAAGCAGTTGGATTAAACTTAAAATCTTTTATATTAAGTTTATCCCTTAAATATGCTTCTGCCCATTTATTATGTGAATCCCTTATTCTACCATATTCATCAGTTATTTTTTCTCCTCTTTTACAGACTTTATAAAAATTACCTTTTCTATCTATAAATCCTTCATATCTATAGATTTCCATTACATCATCATATTTATTAAAATCGTACATTATTCACCTATACTTTCATCAAGAAAATTTATTAATTCTTCTGAATTTATTTTATATTCTTCTTTTGTTTCATTATTTTTTATAGTGATTATATTAGTATTTTTTTCTTCTTCTCCTATAATAATAACAAACTTACTATTTAGTCTATCAGCCATTTTAAAATTATTTTTAATATTTCTATTATTATAATCTATATCAGTTATAAAACCATTAAGTCTTAGTTCCATACATAAATGAGCACAGTATTCTTTCTCATTTTCACTCATAGGAATAATATAACAATCTATACCATTTATTAAAGGCATACTAACATTTTCATAATCTAAAGCGGTCATTAATCTTTCTATTCCCATAGCAAACCCAACACCACTAGTTTTAGGTCCATCTAATGTTTCTACAAGATTATCATATCTTCCCCCACCACATAAAACATTTTGACTACCAAAACCTTCTACACTAGCTTCTACTTCAAATACTGTATGAGTATAATAATCTAAACCTCTAACTAAGTTAGTATTAACTGAATATTCTATATGCATACTATCTAAATATTTTTTTACCATTTCAAAATGTTTTTTACTAGTTTCATTTAAATAATCAATTGTTTTAGGTGCATTCTTCATAATATCTAAATTAGCATCTACTTTACAATCTAATATTCTTAAAGGATTTTTATTAAATCTTTCCTTGCAATCTTCACATAAATCATTTATATAAGGTTCAAAATATTTAATTAAAGCATTTCTATACATTTCTCTAGATTCACTATCACCAAGTGTATTTATATTAACTTTAATTCCTTTAAGACCTAATAATTTATATAGATTTACTGGTATACTTATAACTTCTGCATCAGCAAGTGGATCTTCACTACCAAATACTTCTACACCAAATTGATAGAACTCTCTAAATCTTCCTGATTGAGGTCTTTCATATCTAAACATAGGACCATAATACCATGCTTTAACTGGTATAGTATGATTTCCATACATTTTATTTTCAATAAAACTTCTAACTATACTAGCAGTTCCTTCCGGTCTTAAAGTTAAATCTCTATCTCCTCTATCTTTAAAATCATAAGTTTCCTTAGTTACTATATCTGTTGTTTCACCTACACCTCTGTGGAATAGATTACTAGATTCAAATATGGGAGTTCTAAAATATTCATAATTATATTTTTCCATTAATCCTTCAATTAATTCTTCTACATATAATAATCTTTTACCATATTCTCCAAATACATCATAAGTACCTTTTGCTTTTTGTATCATATAATCACTTCTTTCACTTTAAATAGTATACAATTTTTTTATGTTTTTATCAATCTTTAACTTTAACTTTCTTTATATTTTTAGTAATATCATCTTTATAGTATTTATAGGTTGTTACTATTATAATAGCAAGTGGGAATGAAATAAATACTCCAAGTAAGCCAAATATTATTCCACCTGCAAATAATCCTATTATAGTTATTAATGGATGAATAGAATTAGTTTTACCATAAATAGTTGGATTTATTACATAACTATCTACTGCACTTAATAATATAAACGAAATAACTGTTCTAATAAGTAAAGCAGGACTTACTACAAAAGCTGTTATAGCAGCTACTATATTAACTGCAATACCCCCAAAATAAGGAATAAGGTTAGCAATTGCAGCTAAAAAACCTAAAAGAATTGCATTTGGATGTCCAATAATCGTATAAACTAATGTATATTCAACTAAAGATATTATAGTTACTTGAACCATTCCATTTAAATAATCTTTCATTTCATGATCTAAAGTTTTAACATAATTAAAAGTCTTTTTACTTTTCTTACTAAAGAAAAATTTTATTTCTTCTCTTATTTTATCCATATCTATTAAGAAATATATAAATGAAGCAAATACTATAAATATAGTAGAGATTGCTCCTAATGATGAATCTATTATATTAATTGCTCCATCTGATACATAAGTACCTAAATTAGTAAGTATTGTTTTAAATGTATCAGTTAAACTAGTTTCTAAACCTGCAAAGTTAAAATCAAAACTAGTTTCTCCTAATGAATTAATAAATTCAATTATACTACTAAAGAATGTTGATAATTGGCCTAGCATTACAGTAGCAATTAAATATATAACTAAACTAGCTAGTCCTAAAATTATAAATACTATTATAGATATTCCTAACCATTTAGGTATTTTTTTATCCATCATTTTTTGTAAGAAAGGATGAACTGCATAAGCAACAGCAAATGCAAATAAGAAAGGTAAAGTTATTTGTAAAATCTTATCAGTTACACCCATCCATAAATGTCCTGTTTGATAAAGCAAGAAAACAATTAAAGCTACTATAGCAACATTTACTAATTTATAATTAAGTTTATCTTTAAACATATAATCATCTACTTTCTAGAATAATTGTTACAGGTCCATCATTTACAATACTAACTTTCATATCAGCACCAAATATACCTTTTTCAACTTTAATAAATTCACTTAATTTATCATTAAATTCATTATATAAATTTATAGCATTTTCTCCACCCATAGCATTTATATAACTAGGTCTATTACCTTTTTTAGTATCTGCATATAAAGTAAACTGAGAAATACTAAGAACACTTCCACCTACATCAAGAATATTTTTATTCATGATACCATTTTCATCATCAAATATTCTTAAATTAACTACTTTTTTTACTAAATAATCTATATCGTAACTAGTATCAGTATGAGTAAATCCAACAAGTAACACAAGCCCTTTATCTATACATCCTACTATCTTATCATCAACACTCACACTAGAATTTAAACTTCTTTGCACTAATACTTTCATAACGCACCTATTTTATAAGTCTTTCTACAGCTGTTATTTTATCTAACATTTCTAAATCGTTGATAAATTTTAATAATTTTTCTTTATTTGGAACAAGTAAATTTATATCAAACATATAATCATCTTCTGTAATAATAGTATTTATACTTTGAATTATTACATCAGATGAAGATGTTTTAGATATTATATCTATAAGTATATTTTTATTGTTATTTATTTTTAATGAATGCACTAATATATTAGTTGAATATTTTTTATCAATAGAATCATTCCATGAAACATCAATTAATCTTTCATCTAATTCACTTATATTAGGACATACACTTCTATGTACACTAATACCATTACCTTTAGTAATATAACCCACTATTCTATCCCCAGGTATCGGTTTACAACAAGCAGCAATATTAACTTTTATTTCATCTATTCCTTTAACTATAATATCATTTTTTACATTTATTTTAGTTTCAGTATTACTATTAACTTTATTTAATATCATTTCTTCCTTAGAGATTTCTTCTGTATTTATAATATTAATAACTGATATAGGACTAAACTTATTACTTCCAATATTTATATATAATTCTGTTAAATCTCCTATGTGTAGTTCATCTAATATTTTTTCTATATTTTCATCTCTATAAAACTCACTAGAGGAGATTTTTTTTCTTCTAAGTTCTTTATTTAATAATTCTTCACCTTTTTTTAGATTTTCTTCTTTATCTATCCTATTGAAGAAGGCTTTTATTTTATTTTTTGCTTGAGCAGTATAAGCCATATTAATCCATTCTTTTGATGGAGTTGATGCTTTATTAGTATTTATTTTTATTATGTCATTATCTTGTAATTTATAATCAAGTGGGACAATATTTCCATTTACTATAGCACCTACCATAGTATCTCCTACTTTACTGTGTACTCTATAAGCAAAGTCTATTGGAGTAGCTCCTTTAGGTAATTCTATTACATCCCCTTTAGGAGTAAATACATAAATAATACTTTTTAATACATCTTCTTTAACACTATTTACGAAACTTTCATCATTATCTTCTTCTTGAGAAAGTTCCATAATAGATCTAAAGAATTGTAATTTTTCTTCCATAGCAGATTGCATTATAGTCTTACCTTTTTCTTTATAAGACCAGTGAGATGCGATACCATGCTCAGCAACTTGATCCATTTCATAAGTTCTTATTTGGACTTCATATAGTTGTCCATTTTCACCAAATACTGTTGTGTGTAATGATTGATATCCGTTTTGTTTAGGCATTGCAATATAATCTTTAAATCTTTTTGGTATTGGTCTATATTTAGAATGTATTAAGCCTATTGTTTGATAACAATCTTGTTCAGTATCTACAAATATACGAAGAGCAAGTAAATCATATATATCACTAAATCTTCTGCCTGTATCAAGTTTTTTATAAATACTATAAATGCTTTTAGCTCTACCTTTTATTTTATGTTTAATTCCATGACTACTAAGTAAATTTATTAAAGATTCTTTCATTAAATCTACATTAGCATTTCTTTCTACTTTAGATTGATTTAATTTTTCAACTATTGAAAAATATACATCAGGTTTTGAATATCTAAGCGATAAGTCTTCTAATTCACTTTTTATTTTATTCATACCGAGTCTATGAGCAATTGGAACAAGTATTTCTAATGTTTCTTTAGCATTTGCTTTTTGACTTTTCTCACTTAATATCCAAAGTGTTCTCATGTTATGAAGTCTGTCTGCTAATTTTATTATTATAACTCTAACATCTTCAGTAAGTCCTACTATTATTTTTCTATGGTTAGCTAATATTGCTTCATTATCACCACTAAAATTAAGTTTATTTATTTTAGTTACTCCATCTACTAAATTAGCTATTTCTAAACTAAATTCACGAGTCAAATCTTCTTTTGTTACTTCACAATCCTCAATTGTATCATGAAGTAATGCAGCACATATAGTTTGATAATCCGCATTTATATCTGCAAGTATATAAGCAACATTTAAAGGATGGACTATATAGTCTTCTCCTGTATGTCTTTTTTGCCCAAAATGTTTTTCAAATGCAAAAAGATAAGATTTAGTTATTAATTTTAAATCTTCTTTATTTGTTATGTAGGTTGCTACTTTATCATGTAATTCATCAAATGTAATATTTGGATTATCTTTTCTCATATTTACCACCTTAATTAATTATATCATAGAAATGTTATTTTAGTATATAAAATAAGATTAAAAATACTACATATTTTATATAAATATTGATTAAAATGAATTGGTGGTGCAGTGACGCACCTTTTTAAAAATAGTAAAAAAGAAAAAGATTACAAATGTAATCTTAACAATTAATTCCTTTTATTTGTAATTCTTCTTTTTCTTTTTTACCATCATCATACCAATGTTTATTTGGATCTTTACCTATTCTTCTTTTTTCAATTAACATCCAAATTTGACTTGATATAAATAAACTTGAAAAAGTACCAATAATAAGCCCAAATAGTAAAGCAATATTAAAGTTTATTATTTCATGAGAACCTAAGAATATTAAACTTATAACTGGTAATAAAGTAGTTATTGTTGTAATAATGCATCTTACTACAGTTTGCCTTAAACTTACGTTTACTATTTCTTTTAACTCATCAAGTTTTTTTATTTTATCTTTATATAGTTTAGTTTTGTTTTCTCTTATTCTATCAAATACAACTATTGTATTATTTATTGAATAACCAATTATTGAAAGTATAGCAGCTATAAACATACTATTTATTTCAAGTCTAAGTAAACTAAATAATATTAATACCATTAAACTATCGTGAACAAGCGCTACAATAGCACTTACACCATAACTAAATTTAAATCTAATAGTTATATAAATAATCATACCTATACAAGCATAAATTAATGCTTTAATAGCATTTGCAGTTATATCTTTTTTAACTTGATTAGATATAGCACCTACACTTGTAGTAGCATCATATTTTTCATTAAAATATTCTTCTACTTTAGTAGTTTCATCATTATCAAGAACATTATCAATAGTTACATAAACTCTTGAATCTTCTAATTGTTCTATTTTTTCTGTTTTATATTCTAATTCTTCTAAATCTTTTTCTACTTCTTTTAGTTTTAATTTTTCAGTAGAATTAATTTCTATAGTAGAACCACCTTTAAAGTCAATTCCTAAATTTAATCCTTCACTGTATGTAAACATACAACCAACTATTATAATTAAACTTACTACTATAAACACAATATTTCTTGGTTTAACAAAGTCAAATTTATTCTTCTTTTTATTTTCTTTATAACCAATAAATGCTTTTACGTGTTTTTCAAATTTTTCACTTCTTACAAGTAATTTAATTAAGTATCTATTTAAATATACCATTACCAAGAATGTTACTATAATACTTATAATTAACATAGTAGCGAATCCTTTAACACTACTTTCACCAAATATGAATAATATTATAGCAGCAATTAAGGTTGTAACATTAGCATCTAATATTGATACAAATGAATCTCTACTACCGTTTTCATAAGCTGTTTTTAAACTTACTTTACGAGCAAGTTCTTCTTTTATTCTTGAAAAACTAATTACAGCAGAATCTACTGCCATACCAATACCAATTACTAGAGCAGCAATACCTTGTAAAGAAAGTCTTCCACCTACTAAATTAAATATTAGTAAAGTTAAGAATGTATAAGCAAGTATACTAACACCAGCTACTACACCACTTACTTTATATAAAACAATTAGTAAAATTGCGATTGCAGCAATACCTACAACTCCTGCAGCAAATGTTTTATCAAGTGAATTTTCTCCAAATGATGCAGATACTGTTTTAGAAGATATTTCAGTTAATTTAGTTGGCATACTACCGCTATTTATTAATTCTTTTAATTCTTCTACTTCTTCAGCAGTAAAATTACCTTGTATTATAACATCACTAGCAAATCCTTGACTTACTCCAGCTACTGATAAACAGTTAGAAGTAGCTAAATCTCCGCATGCATGAAATATTTTTTGTTCTACAATTTCTCCTGTCTCATCTGTTAATTCAACCGTTTCATAATATCCATAGCCATTTCCAGCTAATTCAAGTTTTGTTCCTTCTTTATAATCTAGCCAAATAACAATTTGATTATTTTCCATTTCACTAACTTTTTTAGTTTGTTCATAGAATTCTTCATGATCTTTAACACTTAATGTTAGATGATTTCCATCTTTTGCTGTAAATTTAGCACCTGCTGGTTTGCTATTTAATACACTACTATCCATGAGTAACTCACCATCGATAGTTCTAAATGTTAAAGCTGCTGTAGTGCTAATAGTTTTTCTAGCATCATCGATATTATCAATACCTGCCATAGTTACACGAATATTATTTCCTTCTATAGCTATCTCAGGTTCACTAACTCCTAGCGCATTTATTCTTTTTTCAATGATTTTATAAGTACTATTAACCATATCAGTTGTTACTTTAGATCCGTCTATACTATCAACTTCGTATAATACTTCAAATCCACCTTGTAAATCTAGTCCAAAACTTAAATTCTTAATAGTAAAATATACTCCTACTATAGAAATAAGTAAAACTGCTAAAATCGTTAAAATCGCACTACTAAATTTTGTCTTTATATTACTCTTCTTTTTTGTCATAATCATCATCCCATTTCATATTTTCTAAGTTAGGTTGTATAACTTTCTTTCTTATTTCACCTTTAACATACTCATCTATTTCGTTGTTATTTAGATTAAGTATATCATCTACCATTTGATATAAAAGTAAGTTATTAGCCTTTGACCATTTAGAATCTTTTAAATAATTCCAAACATCTTCTGTTTTTATGTAATCTAATTCATTCCTTTTTAATTCTGTTACTTTAGTAGTAAGTGCGGGTTTTAATCTTTCATATAATTCTTTAACACTATTAAACTCTATATCCATGGACTACCTCCTATAATTATAACTAGATACATTTCTATTATATATTAAATAAAAATATTTTTAAAGGATATTTAGAAAAAATGTTTATTTTTTTATTATTTATTGAATAGACTTGTACTATGAAAAACAAATTTATAAAATCTACTCTTATACTTGTTATTGGCGGTTTTTTTACTAAAGTACTTGGAATGACAATAAAAATAGTTTTAACAAGACTAATTAGTACGGAAGGAATTGGATTATATTCAATGATTATGCCAACATTTTTACTACTTAATAGTATAGCACAGTTAGGACTCCCTACTGCCTTAAACATTTTAATAGCAACCAATAAATACAATACCAAAAACTTAGTATTTACATCTATTCTCATATCTCTTTCAATAGATATTTTGATTATGCTATTTTTAATAGTGTCTTCTAATTTTTTAAGCATTAATTTACTTAATGATAATAGACTTACATTAGGGCTTCTTAGCATCGGATTTGTACTTCCTTTTATAACTATATCAAATTGTCTTAGAAGTTATTTCTTTGCGAAACAAAGAATGTATCCACATGTAATAACTAATATAATAGAAGATTTAGTTAAACTAATTTTTATAATTATTGGTATTCCATTTTTCTTAAGCAAAGGGATTGAATATGCAATTGCTTTTGTAATATTAACTAATATATTTTGTGAACTTTCTAGCATTATAATTTTTATATTCTTAATACCTAATTTCAAGTGTAAAGGTAAAGAACTCAAACCGAATATAGAAAATATAAAAGAATTATTTAAAATAGCTATACCTACAACAGGAAGTAGACTTATAGGATCGATAGGATACTTTTTAGAACCTATTATTATTACTTTTGTACTATTAAAAATTGGATATACAAATAAGTTTATAGTTACAGAATATGGAATTATAAATGGATATGTTATGCAGTTAGTATTACTTCCTTCTTTTTTTACAGGAGCAATATCTCAAGCTCTTATTCCTATAGTTTCTAAAAATTATGTTAAAGGTAATTTTAAATATATAAGTAAAAAAATTAAACAAGCAATATTTTTCTCGCTACTTATAGGTATACCTGCTACTGTAATTTTTGAACTATTTCCTGATATATTACTAAAACTTCTTTTTAATACTAATAAAGGTATTGATTACATTAAAGTAATTGCCCCTATTTGCCTGTTACACTATATACAATCTCCAATATCAAGTAGTCTTCAAGCAATGGGAAACGCGAAAATATCTATGATTGGCACTCTTCTTGGCATGATTATTAGAACTATATGTTTATTTATTTTTTCTCATCTTAAAATAGGTTTATGGAGTTTATTAATTGCAACTAGTATTAATATAACGTTTGTTACTATATTTGATTTATATAATGTTAAAAGAATATTAAAAAAACATCCTAACTAATAAAGGATGTTATTTTATATTCATAGAAATATAAGACTTTTCAATATCTTTATTTCTTTCATCAAATTTTCTAGTATTAATAGAACTTATAACAGTTATACTAAGCATTACTACTAGAAAAATAACTAAACCTTTACTTTTAACTAATTCCATACTATTACCTTCTTTCTGTATTCATCTTATCACGAACATTTATTCGTGTCAATAGTTTTTTAAAAATATTTGAACAAATGTTTGACAAGTGTAAAGAGATGTGTTAAAATGTAAATAGAATTGGAGGAAAGTTATGGAAAAATTAACTAGACGTCAAGAAGATGCATTAGTTTTTATTAAATCATATATAGTATCACACGGTTACCCACCTACTGTAAGGGAAATAGCAGAAGCAATTGGTGTATCATCGCCTGCTACTGTACAAGCCCACCTAGATTGTTTAGCAAATAAAGGTTATATTAAAAAAGGAAACAATAGAAATAGAACAATTGAACTTATGGTAGAAAACGAATTTATACCAAAAAATGAAGATGTTATAGAAGTACCACTTCTTGGTAAAATAACTGCAGGAAATCCTATTGAAGCTATAGAAAATCCAAATGAATTCTTCTCACTACCTGCATATTTAGTTCCAAAAGATAAGGAAGTATTCACACTTAATGTAAGTGGCGATAGTATGATTAATGCAGGAATACTTGATGGAGATATCGTTATTGTTGAAAGAAGAAATACCGCTAGAAATGGTGAAATTGTTGTAGCTATGACAGAAGAAAACGAAGTTACACTTAAAACATTTTATAAAGAAAAAGATCATATTAGATTACAACCTGAAAATGATACTATGGATCCATTTATATTTGATAATGTATTCATATTAGGAAAAGCTATAGGATTATATAGAAAAATATAAAAGCTAAATAGCTTTTTTTATTTTACATTTAAATAAAGATGTGTTATTATATTTTCGAGCAATAGTGTATGGATTTATTCCAGCTTTAGCGAGTCGTTAAAGTACGTTTTTAACTATAATATAAAATTGTAATATTCCAAAGGACCAACCTACACGCTGTGTAGTCGCTACGCTTTTAGTCCATTTCCATATTACAATATTTTAAGTATTGCTCTTAAAGGAGGTAATAAAAATGTGGAAATATATTACTAAAGAACAAACAAAAGATTTTTTATTATCTCTTAATTTAATTGATGATAAACTAAGTGATAAAGAGAAAATAAATATACTATATTCAATTAGTAATAATATAGAAAATAATTATAGAATATTTAAAATAAAAAAAAGGAATGGTAAACTTAGAACAATTTATGAACCCAATCCTACTTTAAAAAATATACAAAGAAGAATATTAAATAATATATTAAATAATAAAAGTATTTCTAAATATGCTAAAGCATATAAAAAAGGTATATGTTTAAAGGATAATGCTGTAGAACATTTAAATAAAGAAACTATTTTAAAATTAGATATTAAAGATTTCTTTGAGAATATAAAATTTTCTGATATATATGATAGTTGCTTTTCTATAGAATATTTTCCTAAAGAAATAGGAATGCTGCTAACACATCTTTGTACTTACAATAATCATTTGACTCAAGGGTCCCCTACTTCAGCATACATTTCTAATTTAGTTATGAAAGAATTTGATGAATATATTGGAGATTACTGTGAAGATAATAATATTTCGTATACTAGATATTCTGATGATTTAACTTTTTCAGGTAATTTTAATCCATCTAATGTAATAAAAATAGTAAGAAAAGCTTTATTAAAATTAAATTTAGAAATAAATGATGATAAAACTTGTATTATAAATAAAGGAAATAGACAAACAGTTACTGGAATTACAGTTAATGAAAAGGCTCAAATATGTTCTACATATAGAAAAAATATAAGAAAAGAAATATATTATATAAAAAAATTTGGTATTGATTCGCATTTAAAATTTACAAATAATAATATAACTCCACTTAAATATTTAAGATATTTAAGTGGTAAAATAAATTATGTTATTCAAATAAATAATAATGATAAAGAATTTTTAAAATATAAAATTTATATAAATGAATTATTAAGAGAAAAAAGAGTTGATTAACTCTTTTTTTGTATTATTTATATAAATTAGTAGGATATTCTCCATTTTCTATTAAATTATTTATATAACTTACAAGTTCTTCTTTATCTTCTTTGTATGTAACACCCTTCCAAACAGCATCGGTATCTACTACTCTAACTTTTAAATTATCATTTTCTATTCTTTCAAATACTACATCTGGAATTAAATATTCACATTTACTTAAATCTTCTTTATTCTTATTAAAGAAATCAATAAAATGTTTATCTAAATAATCAATCATATCAGGTTTAAAACAGAACATATTCATAGATACTAAATCTTCATCTTTAGCATAAAAACCTTCTCTACCATCTAAAGGTTCTACTTTTATTTTATCATTTTCTCTATATACAGTTGATTCAATTATATTACTTAAATATCCATCTGTTTGTTCTGAATATCCTCTTTTTACTGATCCATTTTCAGTTAGTGTATTTCCTATTAAATACCCTATCATGGCATAATCATTAGTATCTTCTTTTAAGAAGTTAGCAGCTTTCATAAATCCATCTCTTCCATAGAAATCATCTGAATTAATAATTGCAAAAGGTTCATTAACAGCTCCTTTACAACTAAGAATTGCATGACCTGTACCTAAAGGTTTAACTCTGTCTTCAGGTAGAACCACACCATTTGGTACATTCTTGATATCTTGAAATACATATTCTACTTGTATTTTTCCTTCTATACGACTACCTATTGTTTCTTTGAATATTTCATAATTTTCTTCTTTAATTATAAATACCACTTTAGTAAACCCAGCCTTTATAGCATCATAAATAGAATAATCTATTATAAACTCCCCATTAGGACCTACTGGTTCAATTTGTTTTAAACCTCCAAATCTACTTCCCATTCCTGCCGCCATAATAACTAATGTCATATTATCTTCCTCCTTTAAACATTTTATATGGTTTTAATTTTTTATTATCTTTATCATATTTTTTATATAGAGCAATTGCTTCATTATTTTTAATAAATAAAACTTCATCACTATCATAAATATTATCTATAATAGCACCATTTAATACTTCTTTTTCTTTATAACTAGTTAATTCTACCTTCTTATAATTTAATACATCTACTATATTAATTAAACTATTCTCATTTATATTATTTATAGTAACACTCTCATCTACATTAAACTTACCTTGCCTTATTCTTCTTAAATCAGTCATAATACCTACTGTATTTAAGGAACTAGCAATATCTCTTATTAAACTTCTTATATATGTTCCTTTAGAAACACTACATTTAAAACTAAAATAAGTTTTATCGTCTCTATATTCTATATCACTAACGAATTCAATATTACTAACTTCTACTTCTCTTTTAGGTAAATCAACTTCTATATTTTCTCTAGCATATTCATATAACTTTTTACCATTTATTTTAACTGCTGAATAAATTGGTACTTCTTGCATATATTTACCTTTAAAACTATTCAGAACTTCTATTATTTCTTCTTTAGTTTTAATACATTTTTCTGAAACTTTTATATTTCCTGTATTATCAAGTGTATCAGTCAAAGTACCTAATTCTACACTAGCAATATATTCTTTATCATGAGATGTTAATTCATCTACTAATTTAGTTGCACACCCAACACATACTACAAGTACTCCAGTAGCTATAGGATCAAGTGTTCCTGTATGTCCAACTTTTTTAGTATTAAATCTTTTAACAACACTATTTACTACATCTCTGCTTGTAATACCTTTTGGTTTGTCTATTATAAGTATTCCGTTCATATATCCACCTAATATAATTATAGCACATAAATAAAAAAGAAACTATATTATTTCAAATATACTCCCTTCCCTAGTATCCTTTAATATTATTCCTTTTTCTTCTAATTCTTTTCTAATAGAATCTGCTAAATCATAATTTTTATTTATCTTAGCTTCTTTTCTTTCTTCTATTTTTTTATTTATGTAATCAAGTAATTCATTATCTACTTCATCTTTCTTTAATAAATCTAAACTTAATACTTTATCAAAATCTTCAATTAAATAAAGTTTAGTATTATTATTTAAATCACTTTTTAATACGTCATAAAGAACAGTTAAAGCATTAGCAGTATTAAGATTATTTTCAAGTTCTTTTTTAAACTTATCTTGATAATTTTTTGCTTCTTCATAGTCTACAACCGAATCATCTTTTTTAATACTTTTTATTTTATTCAAAAGTTTATTATATGCATTAACTACACTATCTAATGATTCATAAGTAAATACTAATTGTTTATGATAATGTGATCCTAAACACATAAGTCTATAAGCAAGCGGATTATATCCTTTAGATTCTAAAAGTGATACTGTTAGGAACTCTCCTTTGGATTTACTCATTTTACCAGTTGCATCATTTAAGTGTTCAGGATGGAACCAGTAATTACACCATTTATGTCCTATAAAACTTTCTGTTTGAGCTATTTCATTAGTATGATGTGGGAATATATTATCTACTCCACCACAGTGAATATCTAAGTATTCGCCCAAATATTTTAAAGAAATACAAGAACATTCAATATGCCACCCAGGATATCCTACTCCCCATGGGGAATCCCACTTTAATTCTTGTGAATCAAACTTAGATTTAGTAAACCATAATACAAAGTCTGTTTTATTCTTTTTATTCTCATCTAATTCAACATCATCTCTTACTGCTTCTATTAAAGAATCTTCTGTATGATTAGTTAGAACATAATATTCATTTAGTTTAGATGTATCAAAATATACATTACCACCTTTAAAATATGCATAACCATCATTTTCTAGCTTTTGTATAAATTTGATATATTCATCAATCATACTAGTAGCTGGGATAACTATTTCAGGCCAATCTATGTTTAATTTAGATGCATCTTTTTTAAATTCTTCAGTATAATAATTAGCTATTTCTAAAACAGATTTATTCTCTCTTTTAGCCCCCTTTAGCATCTTATCATCACCGGTATCAGCATCACTAGTCAAATGACCTACATCAGTAATATTCATGCATCTTTTAACATTATATCCAATATATTTTAAAGTCTTTTCTAATACATCTTCGTTAATATATGTTCTAAGATTTCCTATATGAGCATAGTGATATACAGTAGGTCCACATGTATACATAGTAACCATATCTTTATTTATAGGAATAAACTCTTCTACTTTTCTAGTTAATGTATTATAAATCTTCATATTATCACTTCCTATTTAATTATATCATAATTATTTATTTTCTTAACAAAAAAAGTGTATTTAAACACTTTTTATTTAGTCAAAATATATTCTTTTGTATCAACCTTCTTACATTCATCCATAATTGTATTTTGAATGTATTGAATTGACTCTCCAAAGTTTTCTTCAGTAATTGCTTTATAGTTATCTATATTAGATACTTGTGGTAATTTATTTAATGAACTTAAGATAACTTGATAGTTAACAAAATTAACTCCATCGCTTATGTGTTGCCATACTATATCGTTATTAACTTGTTTTCCATTTTCATCTTTTTGAATATGTGTAAAATCTTGTTTTGTAAAATATTTAAATACATTTTTGAAATATGGATTGTTACTTAATTCATCATAAGTTTCAACATCATCAGTATTATTTAACATTATAGTATTATATTGAACAAAATCTAAAGCAATTTTATCAGTTTTACCTGTATCAGTATTTAAATGTTCTCCTACTAAGAACGAAGAAAAAGGAATAATATTTTTTTGATTGTTAAAGTTATAAGTATTAATGGCTTCTATAGCAGTTATAACATCAATAACTTTTTGATCTTCATATTCTCCTACTAATTCATTCATATCTTTAGTAGCAACTTCATCCCCACTTATATATTTTAAGTTCATATAATTAACTAAGTTTTTAATAGTTGATTCACTTAAATTAACTTTACCATTTACTAATTTAGTAATTTCTGCATATTTATCATCAAATAAACCAATTATATCTACCCTAGATTTTTCTTCCATTTGATTAGCTAATATCTCTAATTTACTTTTTATATAAGCTTTATTGTTTTGATCATTAGTTCTCTCGTCTAATTTAGCTAACTTATCCTCAGTAACATAATTTGTTGAATAGAAACCTGCTGTTTCAGCATATGTAGTAGCAACTGCTCTAGATGGGAATGTTAAATCTCTAATTTCAAATGTAGTACCATCTATTTCAATTTCTTTTTCTTCTACAAATAACGTATAGATTTTATTAAATTCAGTAACTACACCATCTTTATTTCCTTCTTTAGAATATTTGATGATATTTTCTAAGATAGTTTCAATATTAGAAAGAATAATTTTATCATTTTTTAACTCTTCTGGTAATACTGTACTAACTTTTTCTACTTTACCACTTTCTTTAGTGTTAAATCCTATCATATCTAAGAAAGAAGTAAACTCACTTATCATATTATCTACATCTAATTTAGATTTGAATTCACAAATTACATCAGCACTTATCTTACCATTTTCATCTTCTTTAGCAATTATATCAAGTAACAACATAATTGATGCGTTATTTACTAATTCATCACTTGCTTCTGGTATAATAGCATCTATTTTATTAGTTGTATCTTCTACCATAGTTACAATTGAATTGTTAACTGTTTCTGTTTTATTTTCTTTAGATTTACATCCAGTTAATCCTGTTACAAAAATAACTCCTGCAGCTGATAAAGCGGCTATTCTTCTACTTATATTTTTATCAATTTTAAACTTTCTCATAATAATCCCCCTTAAGTGTTTAATATACTAACACAAAACCTTATATTTGTCAAACCCTATATATTCATATTTCTATGTATTTACCATATATTATATTAGAGTTTTTTAAGAGATTTTACTTGTTTCTAACTTTTTTTAAAAAAAGTATTGCAACTTACAAAAATATGTGATATATTAAATAAGTCGATGGATCTTTAGCTCAGTTGGTTAGAGCATCCGGCTCATAACCGGGCGGTCGTAGGTTCGAGTCCTACAAGATCCACCATTTTTTATTTGCGAGTGTGGCGAAATTGGCAGACGCACTAGACTTAGGATCTAGCGCCTTACGGCATGGGGGTTCAAGTCCCTTCACTCGCACCAGTGACGAATCTGTTCGAACTTTTAGTTGGAACTTTGATATATGAATCAATCAGAAATGATTGATTTTTTCGTTATATGAAAAAATCATCCAAAGGAAAGGATGGTAAAAATGATAAACATAATTAAAGAAGAACTTGAAGTAGATAAGGAACTTAAGAAAAGAATTGATTTTATTTGTGATTTTTGTAATACTACTCCTACTATTATAAATGGTAGTATTAGAAATATTGATAAAACAAATATAAGTTATGTAGAACCTCATAAAGTAATAATTAAAGGTATAACGTTTCTTATATTTAATTATTCTCAGGATATCTATATTAACAATTTAAGTAATAAAATTAAGTTATC
>JAFQQQ010000004.1 GCA_017410525.1 Bacilli bacterium
GATAACTTAATTTTATTACTTAAATTGTTAATATAGATATCCTGAGAATAATTAAATATAAGAAACGTTATACCTTTAATTATTACTTTATGAGGTTCTACATAACTTATATTTGTTTTATCAATATTTCTAATACTACCACTTATAAAAGTAGGTGTAGTATTGCAAAACTCACAAATGAAATTAATTTTTTTCTTAAGTTCCATATCTACTTCAAGTTCTTGTTTAATTATGTTAATCATTTCTACCATCCTTTCTTTTGGATGATTTTTTCATATAACGAAAAAATCAATCATTTCTGATTGATTCATATATCAAAGTTCCAACTAGAAGTTCGAACAGATTCGTCACTGGTGCCTGTGATCGGACTCGAACCGATACGATATTGCTATCATTGGATTTTGAGTCCAACGCGTCTACCAATTTCACCACACAGGCGAGTAATTAAATTATATCACACTTTAATATAATTTAATACAATTTTTAATTATCTTCTTTATATTTTGATTCGAATAAATATTTTTCATCATCAAGTATTTCTTGTCTTTCTTCTAATCTAGGTAGTTCATCTATGCTGCCTAAACCAAAATAATCTAAGAATCTAGGCGTGATATTGTATAATCTTGGTCTACCAGGAGCATCTGATCTACCAATTTCTTCAATAAGCCCTTTTAATAATAATTTTCTAACTACATAACTAGAGTTAACGCCTCTTATGTTATCTATATCTACTCGTGTAAGCGGGGCATTGTAGGCAATGATTGCAAGTGTTTCTAGTGCTGATTGGCTTAAAATAGAATTTTCATCATCAATAACTAATTTTTTGTAGTATTCTTTGTGTTCTTTTTTTGTGGTTAGTTTAAAGTGATTGCCTAAAAATTCTATTTGTAGACCTCTAGAATCATTATTATAATCATTATATAATTCTTTGATAACTGATTTAACTTCTTCGATATCTTTTTCAATTACTTTTGAAATATCTTCTAAAGTTAATCCATCTTCGCCACTTAAAAATAATAATCCTTCTACTATTGCTTTCATATTGCACCTTTTTCTTTAATAATAATATTTTTAAAATTGTGTTCTTGTTCTATTTCGATTTCTTGTTTTCTAGACATTGCTAATATTGATAAGAAAGTTATAACCACATATTCTTTTGTAAACACCTCAAATAAATCAGTAAAATTAACTTTCTTTTTTGTTTTTAATATATTTTTAATCTCGTTACTTCTTTTAGTAACACTATATTCTTTATTAGTTATTTTTGTATTTAAAGGTTTGTCTAATTCTTTTTGTTCTAAAAATTTAGATAGTGCTTGAAGTAAATCATTTAAATCAACACCATAATCAATTTCTTCAATATCTTTATAATCTAATAAGTTATCTGGTTCTCTAGTATAAATTTCCTGTCTATATTCTTCTAGTTCTTTAAAAGTACTAGCCATTTTCTTATATTGTTCGTATTCTAGTAATCTATTTATTAGTTTTTCTTTAGGATCTTCTTCAAATTCGTCGTCTTCAATGTCTGATTTAGGCAACAATGAAGATGATTTTATTTCTATAAGTTCAGCAGCCATAACTAAGTATTCACTTGCTATATCTAGATTTAATTCTTCCATTTTTTGAATATAATCTAAGTATTGTTTAGTTATTTCATCTATACTTATTTCGTTAATACTAATATTAGATTGTTTAATTAGATGAAGTAATAAATCAAGTGGTCCTTGAAATTCATTAATATTTATTTCATACTTCATAACTACCAACTCCATAAGTATTATAATTGATTTTAAAAAAATATACAAGAAAAACTATGTTTTTATTTAAAAATATTATATAATTAAATTAATAATAATCTTAGGAGGTCGACATGAAAAAATGTTTTTTAGTTACATTAATAACAGCTTATTGTTTTTTTGTTCAACAGTGTTCATGCAGTAGTAATTAGTTCTTTTGGCGAATCTGCTGGTGGTGAAGAAAGCATAGCATGTACTTCAAAAGTATGTGCTAGAACTGAAGGTATTTATGATTTTCTTAAGCCGACAGAAAGTATAAATGGTATAAGGGTATCTATTGTTGAAGCTGATGGCAAAATTTATAAATAACCAATTAATATATGGACTTCTGAAGAAAAAACTAAAAAAGTAAAAAGCTATTATTCCGATAATGATGCCAGCACAAACTCTTATACTATAATAGAGGAAAAAAATTTTGACGGTACTTTACTATTTACTGGAATAAATACAAATGGAACTCAATTGTATAAAAATTTTTTTATATATTTTGATGAAACAAAAATGAATATATTATTAGGATTTTTTGGATTAAATGATAATCAAGAAATAAGAAATAAATATTTTAAAATTGAACCAATATTTGTTGTACACGAAAAACATTATGATTATACATACTATGATGCAGGCACAGCGAGTGAAATAATGAATGGGTTAAGCTCAAGAACTGATTCTAAAAAATCTACCGGTCCATATTTTGTTAGAGGTGGTAATAATATAGGCGTAAGAGGAGATTGGAATGTAATAAGAAATTATATTATTTCTATTTACTTTACTTGTGAGTCTCGAAAAAGTAGTGGACTTAGTGATGCTGTGGCTTGTTATGATAGTATTAAAATGGGAGATATAGCTGAAAAGAAAGAAAAAAAGGTGAAAATACAATTTATAGTGACTGTTATGATGACAACGACGCTACAGATTGTAAGAACAAAGGATGGCCCTATTTAAATAAAATATATCCTGGTAATGGTCTTGGGGTAGGATATATAAAAATAAGCGATTATGTTGATGATGTTGTATCTTGTTTAAGTGGAAGAGTTAGTGGTGCTGAAATTGTTGATGAAAATGTGACTACGGGACATTGTGAAATTACTTTTCAATTAGATAGACAAATGGATTTTAATAATATTTCGGTTATGTCTGGAGGAATCATTAAACATTCTCAAAATACAATTACTAGAGGAACATTAATAAAAAAATGTAATGTAAAAGGTCAATATTTAAAATATAGTTCTTATGTAGATAATGTGTGTTTAATGAATAAGAATAGCGAAGATTGTGTTTCAAAATTAGAAATAATGAACGATGTAAGTGAACCTATAGCTTTACAGTATAATCTTGAAAGTGGAAAATATGAAGCAAGAATTATAGCATAATATAGATTTCCAATGATATATGCTGAATTAATAACTGGAAAGATATATTCGCAAGCTTGCCCTAACTGTAGTTTTTTGGGATATGGATTAATTAGTAAATTCAAAGATAAAGGGTTGGTTGAATTAGATTTTGGGTTTGATTTTAATGGTAAAAAATATAAAACTGATGAAGAATCTTTTTGTAGCTATAATGCTAATCAAAAACTTATAACTACAAATGAAAATGATTACAAGTTAAATCTATTTTTTAGAACAATAGATGTTAAAAACTCTTTTCCAGGGAAAACTAATCAATTTAGAAGTGTTGGAAGTAATTGGAGTGATGACGAGAGTTGTAGTGGTAGTTCTGATGAGAACAGTACAATAAAAACGGTTATTACTGATAGAAATAATAGTTTTAACCAAACGGGTGATGGTCCGAAATATAAAATAACTCTTACACCTTCTACAGTATTAAAGATAAGAGAAGATAATAAAAACAAAAACTACGAAGATTTTAATTTTACATGTAAGAATGATGGAAATTTTTGTATAAGTAATTATTTAACCGAACTAAGAGGAAATTATGGTTTAACTATACATAGTGGTAGTAAAAAAAAGACTTTGCGTGGAAGAAAACAAGTGTGAATAAAGATGTAATAATTATTGTTTGTGGACTTTATATTTATAGAAAAATGTGTTATTATTAATTTAGGTGAGTATATATGTTAAATAAAAAAACAACTATAATCTTTTTGTTTGTATTAATGTGCTTTTTCTTAATTCATGATGTTGATGCTGAAGTTAGCATAAGTGGTAATGGTATTGATGGCGGATATGGAACAAGTAGTGGTGGCGAAAGTTGTTCTGATGGTGGAGTATATAATAGTATTTCTGGAATAAGAGTTAGCGTTTTAAAGATAGAAGATGGGAAATCAACAAGAGTAGGTAATACAATTGATTATTATAGAAATGGTAAGGGATATAGTACTGGTAGAAGGACTTCTGACTATTATTGTAGTAAAATTGAATATATCTTGAATTCTTGTTCTTCAACAACCAAACCAAAACTTGTAAAATCAACTGTACTACCAAATTTTATGGAAAAAAATAGTAGTGTAACTGAATTATTCAATCATTTGGAATCCAACAAATATACTAATTTAAAAACTTATATTAAAAATTCTAGTTATACTTGCATAGAATCTGGTATAACAGGAATTTCTCCTTGTACAAAAAAAGAAATGGAAAATACATATATAATAATAGATCCTATGGCTAGCTTTTCTGATAAAAACAATACTAGATATCTAAATACTGCCTATGAGATGAAAAAAATAGGTGTAAGCTGTAGGTTAAGTCAGAAATGGGGAAGGTTTGCAAGTGTTATGACTGCTAACGGAACATATTTTGATACGCTAGAATTAAGTAATAAAGTAACATCTAAAAGTGGAACTTACTATTATAACGCTGTCAAAAATTTGGCTTCTACAAATGGAATTATGATTTATAGTATTGCGGATATTTTAGAAATTCCTAAAGAGGAACAATCTTTAGAATGTGGAGGAGATTCTATAGGGTGTATGTCTGGATATGCTTGCTATAATGACACTATTGATCAAAACTCTGTTACTGGTAATTGTATAACATATGTTAATATAAATAATAAATTAGGATATGATGTATTTACTTCTTCATCAGGGCGTTTAATTTTGGAAACTACTTCAGCGGCAGAACCTGCTGTTGAGATGACTTTAACAAAAAAATGTGCATTTGAAAAAGACCCAGGAATACAAGAAATAAATGCTGGAAAATATTCAAATTATTTAAAAGAGGTTTCGCTTAAAAATCAAAATTTAGTTCTTATTAACGAAGATTCTAATTTAATTTTAAAAAAGACAGAAGATAATACTTATATAGGTGAGGTTACGTATGAATATGGATTTTCTCCTATATATTCAATTAACGGAAGTGGTAGGATAACTACTAATCCTTGTAATGTCTGTAGATTTTTAGGTTACGGATTAATAAGTAATTTAAATGAGGTTGAGGGACAGCAAAGTTTAAATTTTAAATTCAAATTTAATAATAAAGTGTATGAGTCTAATAGCTGCGAATACGAATCTACTTCTCAACTTATAGTAAATAACAAATTGCAACTAGAATTTAGGACAATTGGTCTATCTAATCCTTTTCCAGGAAAAACTGACCAATTTAGAACTGTTGGAAGCAATTGGTGCGATGACGAGAGTTGTAGTGGTAGTTCTGATGAGAACAGCACAATAAAAACGGTTATTGCTGGTAGAAATAATAGTTTTAATCAAACAGGTGATGGTCCAAAATATAAAATAACTCTTACACCTTCTACAATATTAAAGATAAGAGAAGATAATAAAAACAAAAGCTACGAAGATTTTAATTTTACATGCAAGAATGATGGAAGTTTTTGTATAAGTAATTATTTAACTGAACTAAGAGAAAGCTATGGTTTAATGATATATAGTGGTAGCAAAAAAAGACTTTGTGTAGAAGAAGGTAAGTGCGAATAAAGGTAGTATACTATCTTTATTTTTTTCTTTGTTTGTTGTATAATGAATTAAGAATAGGAGGGATATGTATGATATTAAAAAGACCATATGCATTTTTTATTAAGATGTTCAAACCAATACATTTGATATTATCTGGTTTGGTTTTATATTTGTTGTATTTAACAAACAATATACTTGAGTTTTTAAATAATTATATATATTCTTCTGACAATATAATAGAAGCAGATGTTTTGAGTAATTTAATTAATAAACTATTATATGTTATCCCTATAATAGTTATTATTCTATTTTTATTATTGCTAGGTATCATGTATAAAAAGAATAAATCTGTAACATTTTATTTTATGGGAATTTTTTCTTTTATTGCTATTTTGGTTGTTAATACTTATGCTGTCAATTTTTTGAACATTTTAGTAGACAACATAATATCTGTTAAATCTATTAAATTGATACGTGATTTAGTACTTATAAATATAATAATAGAGAGTCTTATCTTCATATTGCTATTCATTAGGGCAATAGGTTTAGATTTTAAAAAATTTAATTTTGATTCTGATATATCAAAAATAGATATCAGTGAAAGTGATAAAGAGGAATTTGAAATTAACGTAAACATAGATTTTAATGAAAAGAAGAGAAAAACAAAAGAAAGAATAAGAAATTTAAGATATATATATAGTGAGAATAAATTTATAATAAATATTTCATTAACTTTGTTAACTGGAATATTTATATTTGTTCTTGTGTTTTTTATAAATAAAAGTATGAATGTTAATAAAGAGGGAGTATATTACAGTTCTAATTTTATTAATTTTAAGGTTAATGATACAATTATTTTAAATACAGATTATCAAGGTAATAAAATAACTGATAATTATTTAATAGTAGTTAGAACAGACATTAAATCTAATTATTCTAGAAAAACTCTATATTTAAATGACTTTAGTTTAAAGGTGGAAAACATAGTGTTTAAACCTGTAACAAAATATTTAGACTCTCTAATTGACTTAGGCAATTTTTATGATGAACAAGTACTATCTTTGGATTATAAAGAGTATCTTTTTGTATATGAAATACCTAAAAAATATATAAACAGTGATATGTATTTTAGTTATAATAATGAGGGTAATTTAATTGATATTTTGCTTCAACCTAAAAATTTAGTTAACAATGAAGTTTTAAAAACAATAAATATTAATGAAACATTGAAGTTTGAAGGTGCATTAAATGGTGTTGAATTCAAAATAAATAAATATTATTTAAATGATAAATTTGAACTTAAATATAATTATTGTATAAAAGAAAATGATTGTATTTCATCCAAAGAATATTTAAAACCCTCTATTGATGAAAATTATGATAAAGTTATTCTAAAATTAAATGTAGATTATAATTCTAGTAGTGAATTAGATGTTGATAGTTTTTATAAAATTTTATCTAAGTTTGGGACTGTTTTATATAAAATATCAGACAATTGGTTTGCTATTTATAAGTTTGAGGAAATAACTAGTAAAAGAGTTTCAACACAAAAAGATGTATACATAGGCATCAACTCTAATATTATGGATGCTGATTCTATAAAAATTGTATTTAATGTTAGAGGTTTGAAATATGAATATATATTAAAGTAGGTGAATTATATGAAGAAAATATTTTTAACTATATTAATTAGTTTTATTTTTATTAACTCATCTGCTTTAACTTATGGTGGATGTGATTATTCTACTGTTACTAAAATGAAATCTATAATAAAAAACATTAATATATCTTATAATTATAGAATTATAGACAATGAAGCTTATTTTGATGTTACAATAAATAATTTAACAGATGATATATATTTTTATGACACTGGAACAAATAAAAATTATTATTATAGTAACACAAATGAAGGAGAAATAACTATATATAACTACAACAATGATTCAGGAAGTTATAAATTTTATTCTAATGTTAATGGTTGTTATGGGATATCATTAGGATCAAAATATTATAAATTTCCTAATTATAATAAATATTATAATCATTCTCTTTGCGCGGATATTCCTAATTATAGTTTGTGTCAAAAATGGATAAATGTTAATTATTCAGAAGAAGAATTTGAAGCAAAAGTTTTAGAGTATAAAAAGATAGAAGAGACTACTACTGAAGAAGATACTAAAGTTGAATATAACAAAACTGTTACTGATAGAGTAATTGAATTGTATATTAGTTACTATCCTTATTTTTTAGGTGCTATAATAATTGTATGTTGTACTATAATTTTTATTCATAACAAAAAAAATAGTTTTAAATTATAAAAAGTTCACTTTTTATAATTTTTTTATATAATTGGTTGTTAAAAAATATAATATGTGTTAAAATTATTATGTATAGTAGAAGCTATATTATTAGATGGTAGGTGATATATTGAAAGAATCTATTTGGGGATATGCTGTCATCGTTTTGGGCATTCTTGCTGTTGGAATTATTTGGTTTTTTGCAAATACAACAAGGACGGACCAACATAATTATAATTTGCTTAAAGAAACAACTGAAGCAGCAATGTTTGATGCTTTAGATTTAGCTACTTATAGAAAAGACGGTGTAGTAAGAATAGAAGAAGAAAAGTTTGTAGAAAACTTTATTCGCAGATTTGCAGAGAATGCAGATTTATCTGACACATATGTAATCGAGATATATGATGTTAATGAGATACCACCTAAAGTTAGTTTAAGGGTCTCTAGTGCTAAGACAACTAGTGCTACTGGCGAAATTATTGAGTTTAATATGGTAAATAACATAGATGCTATATTGGAAACTAAGTATTGAGAGGAGAATAAAAAGATGAATAATTTAATGATAGGTTTAAAAAGATTTTTTACAAATAAGAATGTTGTTACAGTTATATTGGTTATAGTGATATTGGTTGTGCTTTATTTTGGATATAGTGGAAGCATAAAACAACAAACTAATCCTGTAAGTATGCCTACGGCAGCAAAGAAAATTAATCCAAAAACTAAAATAACTAGTGAACTTATTGTGTATAAACAAATAGCTTCAAGCATGATTGATGAGAATGCTGTTAGAAATACTAGTTTAATATTGAATAAATATACTAATGTAAATGTTACTATTCCAAAAGGAAGTTTATTTTATCAAGAATGGTTAGTAGATGCAGAAAATTTACCTGGAAATTGGATTGAAGAATTGGATTATGAAGCAGGTGAACTTGGTTATTACATGGATGTTAATGTAGAAAGTACTTTAGGTAATAATGTTTTACCAAATACTTATATTGATATATATATGAAAGCTAATGACGAAAATGGAACTGTTATGTTTGGAAAATTGATGAAAAATATAAAAGTTTTAGTTCTACATGATTCAAATGGTAATAATGTATTTGGTGGTACTGATAATGTGGAGTTGCCTTCTAAAATAGGATTTGCTGTAAGCCAAGACATGTACATCTTACTTAAAAAAGCAGAATATTTGAATGTTCATTTAATTTTAGCGCCAAGAGGTTCAACTGTTCCAAACGAAGACTATGTGGTTGTCACAAGTGCTACTTTAAGAGATTATATAGATGCTCAAACAATAACAGTTGAAGAAGATATAATTACAGGGGAAGTTGAAAATTCAACTAGTGAAACAATTCAGGGAACTACTCCAGATAGTACTCAACAAGTAGTGGAGTAAAATGCACGATAATATATTTGAGGGAATGGATTTTGGGCCTCTTAAAGAATATTTAGATAATGATGATGTTACAGATATTTCTTACAGCAATAACGGGCAAGTCTGGTTAAAAACATTATCTAAAGGAATATTTAGAGTTGAAAATCCGGCAATAAATAATAGTTTTATTGAAAAGTTGGCTTTCCAATGTTCAAACGTTATGGGGAAGAGTTTTAATGCTGCCCATCCGTTTTTAGATAGTGAAAGTGCAGAACTTCGTATGAATTTTGTACATGATTCTATTGCTAGAAATGGTGTTGCTTGTGTTATACGTAAGACTCCGGCTAAGATACGTTTGGAAAGAAATAAAATATTAAAAGAAAAGTATATAACTGAAGATATTTTGGATTTTTTAATAACTTGTGTTCACGGTCATTGTAATATAATGGTTTGCGGGGAAACGGGTAGTGGTAAAACAGAATTTGTAAAATTTTTAGCCGCCAATACACTTGAAAATGAAAAATTAATTACGATAGAAGATACTTTGGAATTACACTTAGATAGAATATATCCAAACAGGGATATAGTTTCTATGAAAACTAATAACATCGCTAGTTATTCTGATGTTCTTGTAACTTGTATGAGACAAAATCCTAAGTGGATACTATTATCAGAAGTTCGTAGTGCAGAAGCTGTAATGGCTGTTAGAAATTCTATTTCATCAGGACATTATATTTTATCAACTATACATGCTGACAAAGCGGCTTCTATACCAAATCGTATGTATAGTTTACTTGAAACTAATCAAGATATAGAACAATTTTTAAAGTCTATTTATAGATATATTCAAATAGGTGTGTATATTAGAGGTTATCAAGATAAGGTTTCTAAAAAGTTTATAAGAGAAATTGGTGAAGTTACAGAATTTTATGTAACAAAAGACAATGAGGCTAAATATAATACTCTTTATAAGAAGACTCCTGATGGAAAAGTTTATAGAAACAACCCTAGTGAATATTTGATTGAATATTTAGAAGCTCAAGGTGTTAGACTTCCAAATGAATTTATAAAAGAAGAGTACAATAAAGAAGAAAAGGTAGTAACTAGTGAACAAACACAAAAAAATGAAATAATTTTTGAATAGGAGGGATAATGTGAATATAACTTTGCTTTTTATAATAGTAGCTGTATTAATTGTATTTATAATCATTTATAGAAGTAATGCAGGTGAACAAACTTATCAATTTATAAGTAGGCAAGGTAATAGATTATATAGTAAAGTAGCTCCTTATACATATAAAGAAATTAGAAAAAAAATAAAAGATTTAAAACAAGATTATACACCTCAACAATATATTGTACAAGTTATATTGTTTGCTGCAGGTGGAGGAATAATAACTTATTTATATTTTTATAATTTAGTTATTTCAATAATATATGCACTCGTTGCAGTAGCAGCTGTTCCATATCTTAGTTATTTAAGATGTAAAAGATTATATAGTGAGTTTGTATTTGAACAAATTCAAGTTTACACCACTAATGTAATTATGGAATTTTCTACTACACAAAGTTTTGTTAAAGCTTTGGAAGGGGTATATTATTCTGGAGTATTAGAAGATCCGGTAAAGGCGGATGTTAAAGTTATGATTGATATGGCATATGAAAATGGTACAATCAATCAATCATTAGAATATATGAATGAAAAATATGATTATTATATGGTAAGAAATATGCATCAATTATTTCTTCAAATAACTAATGAAGGTAGTAAAGATTCTAGTGAGTCATTAGAAAATATGTCTCAGGATATAGATATGCTTGTAGAAGCTGTTTATAGAGATAGAATAGATAGACAAGCTTTTTATAAAAAGTTTATTATATTTGGTCTTGTGCTATATATGATGATTGCTCTTGTTCAAATAATGTTAGGCGATGCTTATCAAAAAATGTTGGATTTGTGGTATGTAAATTTAATACTTCATGTAATAGTAATAATTAATACCTATTTCTTGCTTGCGGGAACTAAATTTTATAATGAGAATGTGGGGGCTGAATAATGGAATTTATAATAGTAGCAATTGCGGTAGTAATTATATTCTTATATAATAAAATAATAGAGCCTAAAAGCATAATTGGACAAGTTGATCCAATATTAAAAAAATTAATGGAAAAAGATTATGAATTTTTACTTAGAGTAAGATATAAAGATTCCGATATTGATGTTAACGCATTATTTTCAAGAAGAATAAGAGATGGAATATTAATAACTGTTGTGTTAATATTTATGCTTGCAATTACGGGTTACTTAAGCTATATGTTTTTAATGTTTTGTTTTATTGCAGGGTTTATGGTATATAAAAACGGGTATACTAAACTAAAAAGTTATTATAAAGCGAGATTACATTATATGGATTCTATGCTGCCATATTATTTAAAAAGTTTAGAAATACTTGTGCAACACTATACTGTACCAGTAGCGCTTTCAAGGAGTATAGATACTGCCCCAGATATATTTAAACCAGGGCTTAGAACTTTAGTTGCTAAAATAGATGAGGGCGATTCTAGTATTCAGCCATACATTGATTTTGCCAATGAATATCCTGTTAGGGATTCTATGAGAATGATGAGACTTTTATATCGTTTAGGATTGGGTTCTAATGAAGATAAGCACGAACAGATAATGATGTTTTCAAGAACTGTTTCTTCTTTGCAAAATAAGGCAAGAGAGTTAAAATACAAAGACCGATTAGAATCAATGGAAAAACGTACTATGATAATGCTATTTGCTACGGGTGGAGGCATTATGTTAGTTCTGTTTATGTCAATGACAATTATGATGGGAATTTAGTTGATAATTAAACTAAATTTGTGTTATAATAAAATTGTAAGTTTAAGAAAGTAGGTGAGAATAAATGAAAGAAGCAGCAGGAGAAGCTAATATGACTGTAGTAACAATAGTATTAATAGCTATAGTATTAGGTGTAGGTACTGTTATCGTAGGAAATCTTATGAAAAATGCAGAAAATAATGTTTATAATACTGAAGCGGCTTGCCAAGATGCAGGAGGAACTTGGGATGCTACAAAAGGAAAATGTAGCATAACAAAATAGGAGGTAATAATGTATGAAGGAAAGCATTGGGTATACAGTTACATTAAATATAGTAATTACTTTTATAATAATTGTATTTGCTTTCCTTTCTGCAGCTCTTATTTATTTTAAAAGTAATAAAGTGAGTAATGTAATAACTGAAACTATTGAAAAATATGAAGGATATAATGTTTATGCTAAAAATGAAATAGATGCTAGACTAAATTCTTTGGGTTATGATAAGAAAACGGTTAATTGCACTAAATACTTTAATAGAATTGGTGATAGTGAAAAAAATAATTGTGAAATTTTAGATAACACACAAGCAGGAGTAGATGGTTATTGTGTGTTTGAATGTAGAGAATTATTTAATAATGAGTGGTATTATTACTATAAAATTAGTACTAATATGATGCTTAATATACCAATAATAAATAGCTTATTGGATATTCCTATATTTTCTAATACTAATAGATTATATGATTTCGCTTGTCAAGAAGCGGATGAACATGATTGCGCAGAGGGTGTGATGGAATGAAAGACTCTTTAGGTGGAAGTTTACTATTAAATTTGGTGGTAATTTTTTCTGGAGTAATAGTAATCTTTTTTATAGGTGTTTTATCATATTCTAAGGCTTATAGAGTGAAAAATAGAATTATTGAAATAATTGAAAAATATGGTGTTTATGTAAAACTAGACGAAAATGGTCAAAATCTTGTAACGCAGGAATTGAATCCTGACTTGAATGCTGCTGGGTATGATTCGTCTAATCCTAGTAGATGCAACGAGATTAGAACACGTTTAGTTAGTGGAGATTATGCTAAATACGATGCTGGTAGATTATCCGATAATTTGAATTCCTACGGGTATAATTATTGTGTTTTTGAAATGTGTAATGAAAAGAATGCAGGCGGTATGTGTATTGATTCCTACGGCAAATATTATGTAGTCGCAACTTTTACACAGTTTGAATTTCCGGTAATTGGAGATATTATTAAAATACCTGTTTATGGTGAAACAAAAACTTTAGAAAAAACTTATGATTATTAAAAAGGGGAGATATAATGAATGTTATTGTATCGAATAAAAATCAATTATTATTAGAAAATTTAGGAGTAGATGTCATTAAAGAAATGAATGGAGAGTTTGAAGTTGATGAAATAATTGCTGCTTTTCAAAATTTCTTTTATCAAAGGATGATACTTGACATAACTGCAATAAAAAACTATACTGATATAGTAAATTTACAAAAATTATCTATATCTTTAAATATGGAAAAAATAATTTTATTATTAGATGGCACTGATGCTACAAGCAATCCTGCGTTTATATCTAATTTAGTATCTATGGGTATATATAATTTTACGAAGAATATAGAGGGCATTCAGTATTTGTATAATACACCTAATACGTATCGTGATGTTGCACAATTTCATAGATTGGATGCAACATTTGGTAATGCTGCTATGGCAAATTCTCAACCTATAGTTGCTGCACCTGTAGTTGAAATGGCTCCACAACCAGAATTTTATGGAACTAGAGTTATAGGAGTTAAAAATATAACTAAACAATCTGGTGCAAGCAGTTTGGTATATATGATGAAAAATGAGTTAAGTAAACATTATAGTGTTGTTGCTATAGAAGTTGATAAAACGGATTTTACTTATTTCAAAGATAAATCTTTAATATCTACTGTAACTAGTGAAGTAGGTAGTATAATTAATAAACATAAAGATAAAAATGTTATAATCGTAGATATAAACAATAGCTTAGTAGCTGAAGGCTTTTGTCAAGATGTTTTGTATTTAATAGAACCATCAATTATTAAATTACAAAAATTAATAACTTTGAATGCAACTGCATTACAAGGTTTAAAAGATAAAAAGATAATTTTAAATCAAAGTTTGCTTAGTTCTAGTGAGGTTGCTAATTTTGAATATGAAGCAAGGGTAAAGGTTTATTATAATTTAGTGCCTTTAAACGAAAGAGATAAGAAAATACCTGAACTTAACAAATTATTGGTTAAACTTGGATTTGCTAAACAACAAAGTGAAATTTAGGGGGAATTATGAAGAAAGTATTAAATGTATGTTTTATTTTATTAATCAGTTTAATTTTTATTGACATCGTTGGCGCTGATACGTATAATAATTATTCACCAGAAGTTCCTACTGCTAGTTGTGGGGATAATTTGCTTACAGATATACCACAAATGTTACCTAAAGTTATAAGCATTATCTATACTGTTATTCAAGTTGCTGTGCCTATAGTACTTATTGTAATGGGATCGTTAGATTTGATGAAAGGTGTTACGGCACAAAAAGAAGATGAAATAAAAAAGGGTCAACAAATGTTTATAAAAAGATTAATTTCGGGTGTATTAGTATTTGTTGTGTTTATTGTTGTTAAACTTGTAATAAGTTTAGTTGCAGATGGATCATCTGCTCCTATAATGCAATGTGCTGATTGTTTTATAAGTAATGATTGCGATTAGAGGTGAAAATATGCAAAAAAAATTATTAAAAGTTATATTGTTTGTTATAATGTTTTTACCTATAGTGGGTGTTAATGCTGCTTCTTATGAATTTAGGTGCAATTATAAGAGTTCCAATAAAAATGAAGTATATGAAATTTTGTACAAAACCAATGGTGACAACACTACAATGATAGACTGTAAGTATTATGAAATGGATAGTTCAGGTCTTTTTTATGAATTTGAAAAAAGTTGTAGCAACTACCAATTTAAAGCTAATGGAAATTATTCTAAAAATAGTAATAGTTGTCCAAGCTCCATTAATGTTTCTAAAAAAAATATTACTTGGATTGCAGGTGGAAAAGGTACATATATATATATAGAAGGAAGTAAAACAGATTTAAAAAAACTTGCAGCGAGTTCTTGTGAAGATTATAAAAGAGAAAAGACTTGTAATAATGCTGTAGAGGGTTGTAGATGGGCAGATAAAACTTGTATGACTTTAAGTGAATACGACGATTTAGGAAGAACAATTGATAAAGTTAGTTGTGGCTCTGGAGAGGGTCGAGTAACAGGTATTCCTTCTAAGATTCCAGAATTAACAAGTCTAGCAATTACTATAATTCAAATAGCTGTTCCTATTATTTTGGTAGTATTAGGTAGTATAGATTTATTTAAAGGAATAACAGCTGGCAAAGAGGATGAAATAAAAAAGGGTCAACAAATATTTATAAAGAGATTAGTTGTTGGCGCTATAATATTCCTAGTTGTAATTATAGTAAAATTTTTAATTAGTGTAATTGCTGATACAAATAAAACTAATATTGGAAATTGTATAGATTGTTTTATAAGTAATGATTGTGAGGAGGAGTAAAAAATGAAAAAGAGACTAATATTATTAGGTATTGTTTTAGGAATAATTGTTCTATGTGTTGAACCTGTTTTAGCAGCTGATATAGCTTCTTGTGAAAACTCAATAAAAGGAGCTATAATAGACGAAAAAATACCTAATTTGGTAAGCACAATAATAAAAATAATTAAAATAGCTGTACCTGTCTTACTTGTCATAATGGGTATGCTTGATTTAATGAAGGGGATAACAGCTGGTAAAGAAGATGAGATGAAAAAAGGGCAACACTTGTTTGTAAAAAGATTAATTTCTGGAGCTCTTGTATTCCTTGTATTTACAATCGTTCAACTTGTTATTAGTTTTGTCGCTAATGAGGATGATAAACCTAACATCGCAACTTGTAGTAGGTGTTTTATAACTGGAGATTGTACATATAAATTTAAAAACGAAACTACAAAGGAATGCCCAGATGGAACTAGAATAAATGAAACTGGGACATCTTGTATAAAATAATGGAGGGTTTATGGTAGAGGTATTAAAAAAAATAGATAAAAAAATATTAATAATAATTTGCGCTATATTGCTATTACCTATTGTATTAATAATTTTTTTAGCTATTATTCAAGGTTGTAGTAATTCTAATATTACACATGAAAAATATGAAGAAAAAATGATTGAAGCAGCACAAAAATATTTTGAAGATAATGATAATATGCCTAAAGAAGAATCGGAGGCAAAGACAGTTGAATTAAGTACTATAGTTAATAAAAAGTATATAAAATCAGCTGAAGAATTAGTTGGTGATGGTTCTTGTAAAGGTAGTGTTACTGTTAGAAGAAATGGTGTTGTAATTGAAGAAAACGATGGTGGATATTTAAATTATACCGTTAATTTAGAATGTGATACATATCAGACTAATACATTAATAAATAATTTAATGAAAGATGTAGTTAGCCAAGGATCTGGGCTATATCAAGATAATAATTACTATGTTTATAAAGGTGATGAAGTAAATAATTATATTACATTTTATGGTGTTGACTATAGAATAATAAATATTAATGAAAATAGAATGATTAAACTTTTAAAAGTTGAATCAGAGCTTTTAGATAGGTTTTGGGATAATAAATATAATGTTGAAGTAAGTGATTTGTATGGGAAAAATATATATGCCGATAGTGCTATTTTGAAAAATATAATTTTGGATTATAATAATACTAAAATTATAGCTCCAGAAGCAAAAAAAAGAATAATTTCAACAGATGTATGTATTGATTCAAGAGATATAAATAATGTAGCAATAAGTGACTATGTTTGCTCAAACAAATTAGAAAATCAAGTAATATCTTTAATAGATGTTTCTGATTTTGCTAAAGCGAGTTTAGATTTAGACTGTACAACAATTTATTCTAGATCTTGTGGCAACTATAATTACTTGAAGGAACTTAATTTACGAACTTGGACACCGACTTCGGTTTCTAATAATACTTATCAAGTGTATTATTTAACAAATGGTATTATAAAAATTCAAGAAGCTAGCAAATATGAAAATTATAACTTAGTTATTCATATAGATGGAAACGAAAAAATTGTTTCAGGTAAGGGAACAAAAACTGAACCTTATGTTGTTAAGTAGGGTTGACTTTTAATCATAACAAATGTATAATATATTTAGTTAGGAGGATTCGAAAAAGATGATGTTTTTAGTGGATAATTTTGAATTGGATGGACTTTATAGATGCGGGAATTTAGGTTTTGAATTTTCTGGAACTTTTCCTTATTTGGTTTCGACAGTAATTTTAATAATAAAAATAGTAGTTCCAATTTTATTAATAATTTTTGGTATGCTAGATCTAGGAAAAGCTGTAGTTGCCTCAAAAGAAGATGAAATAAAAAAGGGACAACAAACTTTTATGAAAAGAGTTATATCAGCGGTTATAGTTTTCTTTGTAATTCAAATCGTACAAATCTTAGTAAACTTTGTTTCTAGAGACAATAGTGTTTCTAGATGCTTCAATTGTTTTGTAAATGGTAAAATTAATCCTACAGGATGTATAGATATAAATTTAAATATTAATGAGTAATAAAAAAGCTATAATTAATCATTGATTAATTATAGTTTTTTTGTTATAATTATGTTATAAGTATAAGTGTTATTTAAAAAAATTAGGAGGAATGCAGATGTACAGTTTATCAATAAATATATGGTTTCAAAAATTAATGAAACAATTTTTCTTTGGAATAGATAGTGTAATTTATAATTTTATATCATCTATTTATGATTTGCTTATTTCAATAGCAAGAACATCTGTTCTTTCTCAAGCTGATATATTAGAAATGGCGGATAAAATATATAAGTTACTTGCAGTATTTATGATTTTTAAAGTGACTTTTTCTTTGATCACTTATGTGGTAAATCCAGATGATTTTTCTGATAAGAATAAGGGAATATCTAAATTAATCACCAACATAATAACAAGTCTAGGATTATTAATTTTAACTCCTTATATATTTAATATGGCATATAGATTACAAGCTATAATATTAGAAGATAATACATTAGCAACACTAATATTTGAAACTGAAAAAGAACAAGCAGGAGGAACTGCTGGTGATTTTCTAAATAGCGCAGGAGATGAAATTGCTTTTATGACTATGAGGCCGTTTTTTACTCCTAATACATCAATTAAAGAACTCCAAGGATGCATTGATTTGACAGATATAAATGGAAAATTTAATCCTATTTGCTCTGGGATAGATAATGAAACTAAAGAAAAATGTAATTCAGCTGGAGAATGTGGGGTTGAAGTTGAAGAAAACTTTGATGCATCAAATACCATGGTAGCTATAATAGATGAAAAATTAGTGCAAAATTATGTAGTAGGTATTAATAATAAAAATTTAGGATTAATGTTTAGGCAAGATCTTGCTGTAACAGTAACTGATGATGATGAATTTGTAATGGAATATAAATATGTTTTTAGTACAGTTGTTGGAGTAGTAGTTGTATTACTGTTGATAACATATTGTATGGACGTTGCACTCCGTAGTATAAAATTATCATTTTTACAATTAATTGCGCCAATACCAATTTTGTCATATATAGATCCAAAAAGTGGAAAAGATGGATTATTTAAAAAATGGTATCAATTATGCTTTAAAACTTATTTAAGTTTGTTTATACGCTTATTAGCATTATATTTTGCTGTATATATAATAGATAAGGTTGCTGATATGCAATTAGTAGATATTATTGATGGTTCACAACAAACAAATTTTTTAATTTCTATTTTTATAATTATAGGGGCATTAATGTTTGCTAAGGATTTACCTAAAATACTTGAAGGCTTAGGTATTAAACTTGATGGTGGAGGTAAGTTCTTCCTAAACCCTTTGAAGAAATTTACTGAACAAGCTGCGGGTGGAAAAAGAATAATGGGAGCAGCAGGAGCACTAACTGCGGGTGCTGCGGATAGAGCTGCTAGAATTGCTACTGCTCCAGGAGCAAAAGGTAAATTAAAAGCTTTAATGGGAACTGGACCAGGCTTAATTGGCTCTGCTGCTAGAGGTTTTAGATCAAATGCAGGATTTAAAGGTGGTCTTGATAAACAAGCTCAAGTAAATAGACGTTTAAGAGAAGGTAGAATTAATGGATTATCGCCTATGAGTTCTTATCTAGATTATGCTGGTTCTATATTTGGATTAGACGATGCTACATTAGAAAAAGAAAGTACTATACTTAGAAAAAATGAAGATGCAATACGAAATGCAGAAACTCAATTAGAAAACAAAAATCGACAAAATACATTAAAAATAGATGACGAGAAAAAACGACAAACCACTAGAAAAAACACTAAGGCAAAATTTGACAACACAAAAAAACAGGGTGAGAGACTTTTAAAAGCTTCTGAAGATTTTACAGTAAAAAAAGGCGATTTTGACATGGGAAAAGAACATGATGCAAAAATGGTAGCGCTTAATAAAACAATTGAAGCGGCTAGAGCTCAAGGTTTAGATAAAGTTGTTCTAGGCAAAAATGAAGATGGAAGTCTTATATATCAATCTTTGGATGAATATTATGTAAGAGAAAAAAGAAGACTTAATGCAAGAAACTATAAATCAAATAGAAATTCTGATGAAGCGAATCTTCAACATTTAACTGATCACAACGGAGAAGTTTTAACTTCGACATTTATGGTTGGTGATCAATTATTTGAAGCAGGTACTAAAATAGATGGTGATGTAATAGCTCGAGCAAAAGCTGCTCAAGGTTTATACATAAAAGATTCTCAAAAGGCAGTAACAAATGAAATGTATAGGATGTCTGCAAATGCTGATTCTTTAACTGGAGAAGAAAAAACTTTCTATGAATCGAATAAAACAGATTTTAATTCATTTGCTAATATAAATGAAGAATTCCAAAACGCTATAGGCGCCGCAAATGATTCGGTTGTTGCTTACAATTCTGAATATGCTAATTCAATTGAGGGTATAAATTCAGACATGCCAAAATTATCTAATGGTCAAGATGATATTTATAAGTTGATAAAAGACATTAATGGCAATATGGAATCTGGATCAGCTATTACTGAAATTAATAAAGAATTAGCTAAATCAGAGGCTGAAATTGAAGAACTTGAAAGAGAAAACGAAAATAACAGAAGAAATACATTTGTTACATATATTGATGAACATGGTAATAAAACTGAGGAACCAATTTCCCTTGAAGATGCTAAGAGTAGAAATAAAACTAGAAATGAAAATAATAAACGTAGGCTTGAACAACATCAACAACGTAGAAGTTTGATGCAAAACATGTCGGGTGGAAAAAAATAATAAAAAGGGTGTGATACTAAATGGAAAATTCGTATTTAATACCAGCAAACTCGAAGAAGAGTATGCTTATATTTGGAATGTTTAATACAGTTGATTTAATAATATTTAGCTGTGGGATAGGAATATCATTTTTGTTAATGATGTTCCTTCCTGTTAATGAATTTTGGGTTGCTGTTGTAACTATTTCACCAGGACTTATATGTGGTTTTTTGGTATTACCTATACCAAATTATCACAATGTAAGAACTGTAATAAAAAATGCTTGGAATTTTTATACAACAAGACAAAGATATGTATGGAAGGGTTGGTGTTTTGATAATGGCGAAAGAAACAAAAAGTAAATATACAGATGTTCCTGTAAAAAATATTACTAATGGTGTTATTGTGCTTGATAATAATCAAAAAGTTACTGGTGTTAAAATAATGCCAAGAAATATTTTTATACTTGATCAAAGTATGCAAGATGCAATTATTATGAATTTAAAAAATGTTTATAATGCAATTGATTATGAATTTTGGATTGTGGTTGCTGATAGACCGGTTGATATAAATGTATATTTATCTCAATTGCAATTACTATATAATCAAATAAATGACACAAAGAAAAGAAAACTTATACTTGAAGATTTAAATAAAGCTAATATGTTTATGAATAATAATGTTGTAGATACTGAGTATTTCTTGTTGTTTAAGGAAAAAGATAATGATTTAATTCAAAAGAGAATACGAAATTTAATTAATAATTTTGCTAGTGCGGGGCTTACTGCTTTTCAAACTAATAATGATGATTTAAGAATGATTTTAGATAATTTCTTAAATGGTGGACAAACTACTACTTTTGGGACGGTGTTAGCGTAATATGGATATAAGAAGTCAAATTGCTCCAAAGGGATTGGAGTTTAAACCTAGCGAATTTATTATTAGTGATAAACATGCTTGTATTTTAACTGTTATTTCATATCCTAAATTTATTTATCCTGGATATCTAAGTAGTTTAACAAGTATGTCAGGAATTAAAGTTGTTATTAAACATATACCGCTACCTTTTAGTAGTATGAGCAAAATGTTAAATAAAGAACTTGCTGATTTAAAACAAAGATATCAAGATGAAAATGATAAAACGATACAAGAAAGAATTCGTCAAGATTATGAGTCTTTAGAAATGTTTATAAGTGAACTTGCAGCTAGTCAATCTAAAATTTATGATTTTCAAATGCATGTTATGATTACTGCTAATACTAAAGATGAACTTGATGTTAAAAAAATTCAGGTAAAAAATTATTTAGAAGCAATGGAAATGAGAGCTGTACCGCTTCGTTTTGAACAAGATAAGGTACTTAAATCTATATTACCAATATATGGTAAACAAGATATTGAAGATAGAATAGGAACACCTATTCCTGCTCCTACAATGGCGGCTATGTATCCTTTTATATTTGATAGTATTAAAGATCCAGGGTTATCAACCTTGCTTGGTATTGATTTTTCTGGTGGAGTTATATTATTTAACCAATTCTTATATCAAATAAAAAAAGAACACAATCGAAATAATGCAAATATGATAATTTTAGGTACTTCTGGTAGTGGTAAATCTACTGCGGCTAAATTGTTATTGAGGAGTAATATAAGAAATAACAATCAAATAGTTGTTATAGATCCAGAAGGCGAATTAGAAGATATGGCATATACCTTTAATGGTGATTTTATTAGTTTAGGTAAGGGTGGATCATTTGGTATGATAAATCCTCTTGAAGTAATAATAGATGCTGATGAAGAAGAATTGAAACAAGGGTTGGGTTATACTATATTAACTCGTACTTTACAAACTATAAAAGCGTTCTTAAAATACTATGATCCTAGTATTGAAGAGGATGTTGTTAATATGTTTAGTGAGGTTGTACAAGAAACATATAAACGTTTTGGTATTGATTTTGAATCTGATTTTAGAAAATTTAAATCAGAAGATTATCCTACATTTAAAGACGTATATGCAACAATAAAAGGTAGAATTTTGTCTATGCCTGAAAAGACTCAGGAAAAAGATGTACTTGAAAAACTTGAAATAAAAATAAGACCAATTGTAAAAGAACTTAGATATTATTTTGATGGACATACAACTATAAAACCTAGAAGTAATTTTATAGTATTTAATATTAAAGAATTAATGAATGCTGATAAAAATATTAGAAATGCTTTATTCTTTAATATATTAAAATATGCTTGGGGATTAACTTTAAATAGCGCAATAAATACTGTTATGATGGTTGATGAAGCCCATGTTCTTTTAAGCGGTGGAAATACTTTAGGGGCAGATTTCTTGGCTCAAATCCAAAGACGTGCTAGAAAGTATAATACTGGAACAATAATAATAACACAACAACCAACTGATTTTAGTGATCCTAGTGTTATAACACAAGGTAAAGCAATTTTTGATAATGCTTCTTACTATTTGGTAATGGGATTAAAAAAACAAGCGGTCGATGATTTATCTAAATTAATAGATTTAAATGATAATGAAAAAGAAAGCATCAAACAATATCAACAAGGAGAGGCATTGTTTGTTTGCGGAAGCAGAAGAATGCGTATTAACGTAATTGTTTCAGATGAAGAATTAGAATCTTTTGGTAGTGGCGGAGGATTATAAGATAGTTAGGAGGTAGTTGACATGTATGAAGAAAATCAATTGACTGAAGCAGATATTTTAAAACAACGAAAAATTGAAAGTAATGCTAATAATGTAAGAGCTTTAGCTGACATGGCTTCTAAAACCTCCAATCCATACGCCAAAGCGGCTGGTATAGCAGTTAAGGGTGCTGATAAACTAACGGGAGGTAAAAGCTCAGAATCATTAGGTAAGGCATTGGATAGAGCAAATAAATTTACTCCTGGTGGAATATTACCACAAAATCGTATGAACAAAAGCGGGACTAGTGGTAGGATTGCTAGTGCTTTAAACAAAAAAAATAATTTAAGTACCACAAATGCTGTGAAGGCAGGTGCAAAAAGCAATGCTGTTGCACAAGGGAAAAAGAATAACTTTTTCTCAAAAAGAGAAGTAGAAGAACAAACTTCGGATGGCGGTGGTTTTAATTTTAAAGTTACTGCAAATGTTATAAAAATTGGGTTAATTTCTTTTGCGCCTGTTATGTTGATTCTTGTTTTTATGAATTTGATGGTTGCTGGGTCACAGACTTATTTGAAAGTTATCGGGTTAGACCGAGCTGATAAAGTTGCTGATGCTGAAGTAGAAGAGTCCATTAGAGAAAATGGAGCTGAAGGGTTAGATGATGAAATAACAGATGATGATGGATTAGCTTATATTCCAGCATCAATCAACAATCAAGAAGATATATTTATAAATAATAATATATCTATGCATAAATTAAATAAATATAATTTTATTTCTAAAGTTCAAAAAACAGAATATTCTGAGGCAGATTTATTGGAATTAGAAGATTATTATTCAGTTGAAGCATATAGTAATAGCAATTACAATATGGATACTGTTTATAAATTCTTTTTCAAATTATATTACATACAAAAACACTATAAAGAATATTACAACATAGATTTAGATATGCCTTTGATAATTTCGGTTTTATCCATAGAGTCTGAAGACATAAGCAATGTTTTTAAATCAAACATAGAAGGATATAAAATAACTCAAAAAAAAGATAATCCACTTTTTGATTATTATCATGATTGGTCAAATTATGTATTATTTAAAAATAGTAGTGCTTATGATATTGAAATTTTAGCTCAACATATGGTATCTGTCAGAACAAATATTTCTGAAGAACCATGTAAAAATGCTATTAAAGATGGTAAATGTTATGAATTGGTAAGTGAACAACAATATAAAGAATTTTTGAAAGAATTCCTAGAAAAAAAATATTTTATAGGAAATGTTTCTATTTCTAATAATAATAGTAATAATAATACTTGTTCCACAACGACACCATTTGTAAAATATAATTTAACTGATGATCAGGTGCTTCAACTTGCAAGTCTTGCAATAAAAGAGCAAGGAACTGTTAAAGGTGCAGCAGCAGAAGCTTCTTTGATGGCTAATTTATTTGAAATTAAAGGTAGTAAATATGGAACTGGAGCAGATGGTTTGTATAATTATGTTAGAAATTCTGGTTGGTTTGCTAGTTCAAAAAAACATATGGATGCTCGTGGAGCAAGTCCAGAAGTAGTTGCTGCAGTAAGGTCTGTTTTAGTAGATGGAAAAAGAACTTTACCGGGATATATTGATGAACATGATTGGATAAATGATATAAGCACGGCAACAACAAATGGTAAAATCATTTCAAAAAATGATAGAGCTTCATATATAAAAAATAATACAATACTTAAAAATGTGTATGGAGCAACTTATACGTTTTATTCGTTTCCAGATACAAAAAGTGATCCTTTTGGATATACGAGCGAAGAAAGAAGAAAAGAAATTGGTGAATTTTATTATGATTATGACACTGGTAATGCAGTAAATTGCACTAAATCAAACGATCCTAATTACGCAGAGGGTGTTAGTTTTATTGATGGAGGATTTGGATCAAATATTTATTATTACAATCAAAATGATTATCAGAATTATTATTTTTCAAAAGATCCATACAATTTAGCTGTCCATAAAACAGATTATTGTTCTTTAGGTAAGGGAAAATGTTATCAGTCAATTAGATCTTCTGGTTGTGCTCCAACTTCTTTATCTATTGCAATTTCAACTCTGTTAAATGAAGCACACGACCCGGTTGAAGTTACTGCTAAATTTTGTAGTCATGATGGATGTAAAAGATCTGGTGGAAACTCAGCAGCGTTTGCACCAACACTTGCTGAATACGGTTTAAAAGTAGGTCAAAAAACTAAAGATGCCCAAAAGGTTTCGGAAGCTTTATCTAGTGGAAATTCAATAGTGATTGTATCAGTAGGTCCAGGTGACTTTACTGGCAGTGGACATTACATGGCATTGACAGGTGTAAACAGTAAAGGTGAAGTCTTTGTAGCAGATCCTAATAATAAGAAAAAAACAAAATGGTGGTCATTTAGTAGAATAATTGAGCAACGTAAGTGGTTTTGGATTGTATCTAGATAGGTGATAAAATGAAAAAATTATATTTTTTATTAGTTATTTTATTAATAATAGTATGTACTGGATGTAAAGCAAAATATAATTTGGAAATAAAGGAAGATTTGACTGTAAACGAAGAAATAACTGCTCTTGAAGATGATGAATTTTTTAGTCAATATCCGAAATCTTCTATTTCTAGGGTAATAGAGTTAGTTATGTCGATGGGCAAAGAATATTTAGATACTAATAATTATAATGTAGAAAAAATAATAGAAAAAGATTCTGGCGTAAAGATAACACATGAATTTAATAGTTTTGATGAATATTATAAAACGTCAAAATTTTATGCCCAATTATTTAGTGATTTTGGATATAAAAAAGAAGGAAATATAATTAAATTAAATCTAGAAGGTGAAATTAACAAAGATTTAAATATAGTTGATAGATATTTAATAGATGAGGCTGTCATAAATATTAAAATTCCTTTTTTAGTTATTAGTAATAATGCTGATAAATATGATTCAAAAACGAACACTTACACTTGGATTATAGATGAGAAAACTGATTATAAAAAAATATCTATAAATTTTGATATGAGTAAAAAGCATTTTAGATATGAAAAAAGTTTTCTATATATATCTATAATAACTGTTTTAATAGTTTTAGTATCAATACTTATATATATTATAAAAAAGATAAAGTTTAATAATCAAATTTAGATTGAGGTGAAGTAATGTTAAAAAAATATTTTTCGTTTTTTGTTATTTTAATAACATTATTTTACTATGATCAAAAAGTTGTGCGTGCTTATGATTATATAGATCCTAATAATAAATCTAGTGTACAGGAAATGATTACTCAAATTTATGATGCTAAAGAACAATATGAGGATTTGGTTGGAAATAAAAATAAGCAGGATGAAATAATTCTGGCATCTAATAATCTTTTTTGGTGGCCAATAGGTAGTACAGAAACTGAAGAAATAAATGGTTTATTATATGCAAAAGGTGAGCCTGCTTCAATTAAAGTAACCTCGAATTTTGGTAATAAAGAAAGCTTTAGAACTTCAAAACATGGTGGTATTGATATAGGTAATGCAGGAAATGGCCCTGGGGTTTTAAATATAATTGCTGTTAAAGCAGGTGAAGTTATTTATCCGGTTAAGGACTCGCAAACAACTTATCCTGATAATGGATATTATGGAAATCCAGATGGTGGTGGATTTGGAAATTATGTAAAAATAAAACATAGTGATGGTACTTATACAGTATATGCACATTTAGCTCAAAATAGTATAACTGTTAGAGCAGGTGATGTTGTAGATCAAGGTCAAGTTATTGGGAAGATGGGTCATAGTGGATCTTCAACAGCAACACATTTACACTTTGAAGTTAGAATAGGTTCTGATTCATCGGCTAGTAGAGCATATCCTCTAGATTATGTTGATCCTAATAATCCAAGACCAATGTCTTATGGTAGTGGAAATAGTTTTTCACTTACTACTACAATACTATCAAAAGAAGAGTTTGTAGGTAGAATGAAAGATTATTATAAAAGAACAAATAAAAAAGGTTTTTATAACAATTTCGTTTTAAATGCAGAAGAAATTTATGATACTTCTTTAGCTAATAATGTAAATCCGGAATTAGTTGTTGTGACTGCTGGTACGGAAGAAAATTGGTCTTTGAGTGCTGCATGTCAATATACAAATAATTATTGGGGGATTGGTATAACTAATGGCAAAGGTTGTAATTCAGGAGGTAAATATTCTTCTTTATCTGAAGGAATTGCTGCATATGCTAAGGTTTTAAATTCTTATAATGAATATGGAAAGTACTCAGAAGCAATAAAAAATAGATATAATGAAAGAGCTTCTGCTAATTGTGACCCAAGTGGTTATGGATTACCAGGAACTTTAGAAGGTATGCAATCAATGTATTCTCATATAGGGGAATATAGATATAATCCTGGAGGTTCAGGGTTAGGTGGTTGTTATTATTTGAATATAATATATGGCAAATCTTACTGTTCCACTGTAGCAACTTGTGCGGGATCTAAAAACTGTTCAAAAGAATCACAAACTACAATTTGCGAACAGAATGATTATACTGCTTGGCAAATAAAAAAGAAAGTTCAGTTGAGATATGATATCTTTGGTTTATAGGTGATAAAATGAAAAATAAAGCTGATAGAAATGAAAAATATTTAGCTATAGTTATTGTTATTTCTGTGTTAATTTTAGGAATATATAAAATATTTTATGAAAAAGATGATATAGTAGAAGAAAAAATAGATACTCAAACTATATCTGTAGTTAAAGATAGTAGTAAGTTTTATACTGTTTCTTCTTGTGTATCTAAGTATATAAGTTATTTATCAAGCGGAGAAACAAATAATTTATTGATATTATTAAGCAATGACTATAAACAAAAAAATTTGATTAATTCTAGTAATATATATAATTATATTTCTACAATTGATAATAGCAGTACATTCACACCTAAAAAAATATTTAAGCAAAGAATTTCTAAAAACATATATAAATATTATGTAAGTGGATATATACAAGAAGAGATGATTGAAGTAGATTCAATAAAAAAAGACTTTTATGTAATTGTTATATTAGATGAAAAAAATATGACTTTTGAAATAGAACCATATGATGGTAATATGTTTAATTAGGTGATAATATGATTAGTTTTATTAAAAAACATAAAAATATTTTTTGGCTAGTATTAGTATTTGTAATATTGTTAGTTGCTTATTTTATAAGAGAATTTATAGCTAGTAGAGATATTTATAATGAATCCTATTTAGATGGTGATGATTATATTATGACAAAAAAAATATATGGTGTTAATGAGTATTCTGTTATAAATATTTCAGATGAACAAATGGCTAATATATATATAAATGACTTTAAAAATTATTTATATACTGATATTAATTATGCATATCAGTTATTAAATGAGGAATATAGAAATTTAAAATTTGGATCTATTGATAGTTTTAAAAATTATATTAATTCTATTGACTCAAACGATATGGATATTGATCGTTATAGCATAAATGGTGATAGAAATGTATTTACAATATATACAAAAGATAATAAAAAATATATATTTAAAACAATGAGTGTTATGGAATATGAGGTATATTTAGATGATTATACTGTAGAAATATAGGTGATAAAATGAGAATGAAATTTAGAGCAGAGGCAAAGGATGTAATTATTTTTATAATATTTGCAGTTTTATGGCTTTTTGTTGTTGCTTTTGCTGTAGCAAATGTCACTGCATTTTTAAATGGAGAAACGTTTACCCTTAATTTATTTTTAGGATTTAATCCTTCAAATATAGCAGCTACAATTATTTTCTTTTTTGCTGGTATTATTGCGGCTTTTGCTGGAGTAAAATCTGTATTCTTTGAAAAAGAAGATGCTAGCGGTATTGGTTTTTCAATAGGTCAAAAAAAAGAAAAAAATTATGCTAGATGGGCCAAAGATAAAGAGATTGAAAATGGATTAGATGTTAAAGCTGTTGACCCTTTAGCTCCTAAAGCAGATGCTGCTGGAATACCTTTAAAGATGACACAAAAAAAAGTTTGGGTAGATAATGGTGGTTATCACAATTTAGTTATAGGTTCTACAGGAGCAGGTAAAACTCAGACTACAGTTTTACCTATGGTAAATTTACTTGCTAAACATGATGAATCTATGATTATAACAGACCCTAAAGGTGAAATATATGAAAATACATCGAATTATTTAAAAAGTCTAGGTTATAATATAGTTCTTTTAAACTTTCGTGACCCACAACAAGGTAATGCTTGGAATCCTATGTATTTACCATATTCTTTATATAAAAACGGTAATATAGATAAATCAGTAGAGTTGCTTGAAGACTTAGCAGCCAATATATTAAAAGATCCTAGTGCAAAAGGGCAAGATCCTTTTTGGGAAAATACTTCAGCAGATTATTTTGCCGGATTAGCGTGTGGTTTGTTTGAAGATGCTAAAGAAGAAGAAATAAATTTAAATAGTATAAATTTAATGACAACAGTAGGTGAAGAAAAATTAGCTAATACAACATACGTTAAAGATTATTTTAGTTATAAAGATCCAGCAAGTACTGCTTATACTAAAGCTTCATCAACATTGATGGCACCTAGTGAAACAAAAGGAAGTATTTTATCGGTATTTAAACAAAGAGTTCAGTTGTTTGCTTCTCGTGCTAATTTATCGGAAATGTTAGCTAATAATGACTTTGACATGCGTGATATAGGTAGAAAAAAGACAGCTGTATTTATAGTAATACAAGATGAAAAAACTACATATCATACTTTGGTAACAATATTCTTAAAACAATGTTATGAAACATTAATATCTGTTGCGCAAGAATCAGGTGGAAAATTACCGCATAGAACAAACTTTATATTAGACGAGTTTGCTAACATGCCTCCATTAAAGGATGTTACTACAATGGTTACAGCAGCTCGTTCAAGAAATATAAGATTTACATTTATTATTCAAAACTTTGCTCAACTTTATGAAGTATATGGAAAAGAAAATGGAGAAACTATTAAGGGTAACTGTGGTAATATAGTTTATTTGATAAGTACAGAGTTATCTGCACTCGAGGAGATAAGTAAAATGTGTGGTGAAGCTAAGTCTAAAGAAAAAGAAAAAACCGCTTCAACCCCACTTGTGACAGTAAGTGATTTACAAAGACTTAGTCAATGGGAAACAATTATTTTGAGACTTAGAACAATGCCTTTTAAGACTAAGTTAACTCCTAATTTTAAAATGAATTGGGGTCATAATTTCCCTAAAGCAGGATATCCTGAACGACAAAAAAATCTTGTTCAAACATTTGATTTAAAAGCATTTGTAAATAAAAAAAGGGAAGAGAAAATAAATAATATGTTAAATGGTGATTCCACTCCAAATGGTGGGAATATACCGTCAAATCCATTTGGCGGAGGCGTTCCATTTAATCCGTTTATGCCACCAAGGGAGTCCAATGAATCTAGTGGTGGAGGATTTAATGTAGATGATTTAGTTAAGAGAATAGATGCTAAAATAGCGGAACTTGAGGAAGAAGAAAGACAAGAGAAAGCTAAATTAGAACAAGAAAATAAAGTTAAATTAGAATCATCTCAAGCAGCAACACCTATTATAAATGCTGAAGTTATTTCTGAAGAATCTAAACCTAAGAATGAAATTACTGATGATCAGTTCTTTGATGATTTCTTCTTTGATGAATAAACTATTTAACTTGATAAAAAATAACCACTCTCATATACTGTATTAGGGTGGTTATTTATGTTTGAAAGCATTTCTACAACTGATCTAAAACAATTAAATAATCCTAATTTAATTGATATAAGAAGTATAGAAAAATATAATAATAAACATATTATGAATGCAGTTAATATCCCTTTAGAGAGGTTATTAATAAAACCGGAAAAATATTTAAGTAAATTAGAAAAATACTATATATATTGCCAAAAAGGTATACAAAGTAGGAAACTTTGTCAAATATTAATAAATAGTGGATATAATGTAGTAAATGTATCTGGAGGATATGAATCATGGATTTTAAATGAATAAGAAATTTCTTTTTCATTTTTTGTAATATGTGTTATAATTATGGTAGGTGATCAAATGAAACAAAATATAAAATATATAATTTTTTTATTCATTTTATTTTTAATTAATATATTACAAATAAAAGGTTATACGTGTAGTTATGACGCAAAATTCAATGATAGTGTAGAAAATAGTGAATTTGAAGTTGATTTAGATAATAAAAAAATAGAAACGACAACTATTCATTTGATTTTAGATTCGTATATTGAGAATCAGTATACTGATAGTAAACTGATTGAGTTAATGCAAAGTGGGTGTCCAGACTACACGTATGTTTGCAAACATAACACTTCTTATAGTAAAATAGTTATAGATGGTGTGAAAACTAGAGATGCTTATAGTTTTATAATAAATTCTGATTTATATAATAGTTTTTCCCAAAAAATATATCCTGAAAAAGAGGGTTATGTTGTATATACAACGGCAGTACTCCCTTCCGATTGTGTTGTGGCGCCTGCAAACGAGGAAAAATCAACTGGGAAAATAATAAAAGATCTCTTCAAATGTTCTTATTTTGATAAAAAAAAAGAACAATTAAACTTATTATATTGCAATTTAACTGATGAAGATTGTTCTTCAAGTCAAATTTCGTTGTATAACAAAAAATTAGACGAGATTTCATCTTGGTGTAATACTGTATTGAAATATGCGGATTACGTTAATCCCTGCGCCAAAAGGTGTCTTAATTTGGATTTAGAAATAAAAACAAATGGAAGCCCTAATATGCAGCCTATATGCGGTTTCTCAGATAAGTTAATACAATGGATAGCTAATATAGTAAAATGGTTAAAATATATAGTACCAGTAATAGTAATAGTATTTGGAATATTAGATTTTATAAAAGCTATAGCATCAGAAAAAGATGATAAAATGAAAAAAGCACAAGGACGTTTTACAAAAAGATTAATAGCAGCAGCCTTGATATTTATAATACCATTTATAATAGAATTTATATTAGTAAAAATGGGATTTGCTGCTAACGCATGCGGAATTATAGATTTATAATTCC